>NZ_JBVHWK010000001.1:167486-562849 GCF_055569445.1 Streptomyces sp. NPDC029122
GCGCTGTTCTCCCTTTCCCCCCATCCCCTCCCCCCCCCCCCCCCCCCCTCCCCCCCCCCCCCCCCCCGCCCCCCCCCCCCACGACGCGGCCCCGCCCCGCCCGCACGACGGGGCCTCGCCACCCGCCTCCCGCACCGCTCACCCCCGGCCCGTCCGGGCTCCCCCGGCGGGGAGACCACCACCGATAGCCGCGACCGGGTCGCCGGGACCGGGCCGGGGCATCAGCATGGTGGGGAGTCCGCCCGGGTGAGGAGGCCGGCAGTGGCCGATGCGCAGCCCGAACCGCCGGCCGGCGGCCCCGGAGCGGGATCTCCGGCGCCGGGCGGTCTGCTCGACGTGCTCGGCGTGGCCGCCGTGGTCCTGGACTCCGAGGGCCGGATCAGCCTGTGGAGCCCGCAGGCCGAAACGCTCTTCGGGTACCCGGCCGAGGAGGCGCTGGGCCAGTACGCCGCCGCGCTGCTGGTGGAGGAGCGGCACCGCGACGAGGTCCTGGAACTGTTCGCCCGGGTGATGTCGGGCAAGGGCGCGTGGGCGGGCTCCTTCCCCGTGCGCCACCGGGACGGCCACGGCGTGCTCGTCGAGTTCCGCAACATGCGCCTCCAGGCCTCCAACGGCAGGCTCTACGCGCTGGGACTGGCCTCCGAGCAGGCGACGCTGCGCCGCGTCGAACGGGACCTGGCCCTGTCGCTGCGCATGGTCGACCAGTCCCCCATCGGGCTGGCCGTCCTCGACCCCGCACTGCGGTACGTCCTGGTGAACCCGGCTCTGGAACGCATCAACGGGCTGCCCGCCGAACGGCACCTCGGGCAGCGGGTCTCCGACGTCCTGCCCTTCCTGGACGCGGAGGCAGTCGAGGCGCGGATGCGGGAGGTGATGGCGACCGGCGTACCGGTACTGGACCAGTTCACCACCGGCCGGATCTCCGAGGAGTCCGGCGAGCGGGCCTGGCTGGTGTCGGTCTACCGGCTGGAGGACCAGGCGGCCCGGGTGATCGGCGTGGCGGTGTCGGTGGTCGACGTGACCGAACAGCACCGGGCGGCCGTGTCCGCCGCGCACGCCCGCCGGCGCCTGGCCCTGATCGCGGACGCCTCGGTGCGCATCGGGACCACCCTCGACCTGGACATCACCGCCCGGGAGCTGGCCGACGTCGCCGTCCCGGAGATCGCCGACATCGCCGCCGTGGACGTCCTCGACACCATCCTGACGGGCCCCCGGCCCGGCGAGGCCGCCGACGGCGACGACCGGGGCGTACGGTTCCGCGCGCTCGCGGTGAAGGCGGCCTACCGCACCCCCGCGGAGGCGGCGGCCGACCCCGTCGGCGACGTGGCGTCGTACCGCCCCGAGCGGCTGGTGGCCCGCTGCGCCCGCACCGCCAGGCCCGAGCTCCTGCCGCACGTCCGGCCCGAGGACCTGCCGCGCATCGCCCGCGACGAGGACGCGGCCCGGCTGCTGGCCGAGGCGGGGGTGCACTCGTACCTGGCCGTGCCGCTGATCGCACGCGGCCAGGTCCTCGGGACCCTCGACCTCAAGCGGGCCCGCAACCCCGTGCCGTTCGGTCCCGACGACGTGCTGCTCGCCTCGGAGCTCGCCGCCCACGCGGCCGTGTCCATCGACAACGCCCGCTGGTACCAGCGCCAGCGCCACGCCGCCCTCGCCCTCCAGCGGCACCTGCTGCCCCAGCACCCGCCGGCCGCCCCCGGGCTGGACATCGCCTACCGGTACCAGCCCGCCGGGGCGGCCGACGAGACCGGCGGCGACTGGTTCGACGTCATCCCGCTCACCGGGGACCGGACCGCGCTGGTCGTCGGCGACGTGATGGGCAGCGGCATCAACGCGGCGGCGACCATGGGCCAGCTGCGCGCCACCGCCCGCGCCCTGGGCCGCCTCGGCCTCGACCCGGCCACGGTCCTGACCCACCTCGACGCCGCGACCGGCGACCTCGGCGACGCCATGGCCACCTGTGTCTACGCCGTCTACGACCCGCACAGCCGGCTCTGCCACATCTCCACCGCCGGCCACCTGCCGCCCGTCCACCTGCGCAGCGGCCGCCCTCCCCGGCTGCTGCGGCTGCCGACGGCGGTGCCCCTGGGCGTGGGCGGCGTGCCCTTCGGCAACACGGCCGTGGCGCTCGGGGAGGGCGACGAGCTGGTGCTCTACACCGACGGGCTGGTCGAGACCCGCGACCAGGACATCGACGCCCGCCTGCTGACCCTGACCGACCTCCTGGCCGGCCCCCACCGCCCGCTCGAGGAGACCTGCGACCTGCTGCTCTCGGCGCTGCGCCGGCCCGACACGCACGACGACGTCGCCCTCCTGATCGCCCGCGCCCTCGCATGAGAGCGCCGGACCGTCACCTCGGCGGGGTGAGGCGCTCCCAGAGGAAGGTGGCGACGAGGGCCTCGTTGAAGGCCGTCTGCTGGTGGTCGGTGGCGCCGGAGTGACCGCCGCCGATGTGCTCGTGGAAGAGGACGGGGTGGCCCAGTTCGCGCAGCCGGGCCGCGGCCTTGCGGGCATGGCCGGGGTGGACGCGATCGTCCCGGGTGGAGGTGAGCAGGAGCAGGGGCGGGTACGGGGGGCCGTCGGCCCGGATCCGGTGGTAGGGGGAGATCCGCTCCAGGTGGGGCCGGTCGGCGGGGTCGTCGGGGTTGCCGTACTCGGCGGTCCAGCTGGCTCCGGCGAGGAGCTTGTGGAAGCGGAGCATGTCCAGCAGCGGTACGTGGGCGACGACGGCGCCGAAGAGCCCGGGGTCGCGGGTGAGCATCGCGCCCATCAGGAGGCCGCCGTTGCTGCCGCCCTCGATGCCGAGCTGGGCGGGGGTGGTGATGCCGCGCGCGGTGAGGTCCCGGGCGACGGCGGCGAAGTCCTCGAAGGCCCGGACGCGGTGGGCGCCGAGGGCGGCCTGGTGCCAGGCGGGCCCGTACTCGCGGCCGCCGCGGATGCCGGCGACGACGTACGTGCCCCCGCGCGCGAGCCAGACCCGGCCGGTGACCGCGCTGTAGTGCGGGACCATCGAGATCTCGAAGCCGCCGTAGCCGTAGAGCAGGGTGGGGCCCGGGCCGGGCCGGTCCTCGGGGCCGATGACGAAGTACGGGACCCGGGTGCCGTCGGGGGAGGTGGCGAAGTACTGGCTGACCCGCAGCCCGGAGGTGTCGAAGAGGGCGGGCGCCCGCTTGAGGGCCTCCGCTCCCGCGGTTCCGGCCTCGCCGCGGAAGAGGGTGGAGGGCTGGAGGAAGCCGGTGACGTCGAGGAAGTACTCGTCGCTCTCGTCCGGGTCGGTGCACACCACCGAGGCCGTGGACAGCGGCGGTACGGCGTCCAGCGGAGCGCGGCTCCAGCCGTCCGGGCCGGGGGTGAGCAGTTCCAGGCGGGAGGAGACGTCGGCCCGGGTGCGCAGCAGGAGGTGGTAGCGGGTCCAGCTGTAGCCGGCGAGGGCGGTGCGCTCGTCCGGGGTGAACAGGACCGCGGCCTCCCGCCCGCCGGCCCGGAAGTCGTCGAAGCCGAAGGCGAGCAGGCTGCCGGCGGGGTGGCCGAGCCACGGGGAGCGCGGCTGGACGACCAGCCACTGGCGGTGGACCCCGGCGACGGCGTCGTCCGGTACGTCGATCTTCTCGGGCGGCCCGGCGGGGTCCTCGGGGAGCAGGAAGAGCTCCCCGTTCCAGAAGTCGATCTGCCGGGACAGGAAGTCCCGTTCGAAGCCGGGGGTGTCGTCGTGCCAGCCGGTGGCGGACAGGTCGTCGGGGCGGCCCTCGTAGACCTTCTCGGCTTGCGCGAGGGGGGTGCCCCGGCGCCAGCGGCGGACCTGGAGGGGGTAGCCGGAGGGGGACATGGAGCCGGGGCCGAAGTCGGTGCCGATCCAGATGTGGTCGGCGTCGATCCAGTCCACCCGGGTCTTGGCCTCCTCGACGGTGAAGCCGTCCTGGACGAACTCCAGTGTCCGCAGGTCGAATTCGCGTACCACGCAGGCGTCGGCGCCGTCGCGGGAGAGCATGACCAGGGCGTGGTGGTGGTCGGGGCCCAGCACGGCGCTGCCGGCCCAGGCCCACTTCTCCCCCTCGGTCCCGGCGAGCGCGTCGAGGTCCAGGAGGGTCTCCCAGGCCGGCTGCCCGGTGCGGTACTCCTCGAGGGTGGTGCGCCGCCAGACGCCGCGCAGCCGGGCGGCGTCCTGCCAGAAGTTGTAGAGGTGGCGGCCGCGCCGGACGACGTAGGGGATGCGCCCGTCGTCGTCGAGGACCTCGCGCACCTCGCGCTCCAGCTCCTTGAACGCGGGGCGGGTCGTCAGCGCGGCGACGGTTTCCGCGTTGCGCTCCCGGACCCAGGAGAGCGCTTCCTCGCCCTCCACGTCCTCCAGCCAGAGGTAGGGGTCCTGGTCGTGCGGGCTGCCGGAGCCGGCGGGGGTCTCTTCGCTCATCCGCCGATTGTGCCGGACTCGGCCGGGGCGGCGGGTGCGGCCCCGGCCGGGCGGCGGTCCGCTACGGCGCCGCCGTGCGGTGGAGGCCGTTCAGCAGGGCGAGGTCCTCCTCGGTGAGGCGCAGGGCGCCGGCGGCCACGTTCTCGGCGAGGTGGTCGGGGTTGCCGGTGCCGGGGATGGCCAGGACGTGGGGCCCCTGCCGGAGGGTCCAGGCGATGCGGACCTGGGCGGGGGTCGCACCGTGGGCGCGGGCGACGGACCGCAGTTCCTCGCTCTCGGTGCCGGCCGCGCCGGTCTGGCCGCCGGCGGCGGCTATCGCGTAGAAGGGCACGAAGGCGATGCCCTGCTCCCCGCAGGAGCGTACGAAGTCGTCGTACTCGGGGCGTACGCCGATGCCGTACATGTTCTGCACGCAGACGACGGGTGCGATGGCCCGCGCCTGGGCGAGCTGTTCGGGGGTGACGTTGGAGACGCCGAGGTGGCGGATGAGCCCGGCCTCGCGCAGTTCCGCGAGGGCTGCGAAGCGTTCGGCGAAGTGGGGCTGGGTGGGCAGGACGCGGAGGTTGACCACGTCGAGGTGGTCGCGGCCCAGCTGGCGCAGGTTCTCCTCGACCTGGCCGCGCAGCTGCCCGGGGCCGGCGTGGTCGGCCCACTCCCCCGAGGCGTCGCGGGCGGGGCCGACCTTGGTGGCGATGACGAGGTCGTCGGGGTAGGAGCCGCCGAAGGCGCTGTTGATCAGCTCGTTGGCGGAGCGGAGCGGGGAGAAGTAGAAGGCGGCGGTGTCGATGTGGTTCACGCCGAGTTCCACCGCGCGGCGCAGGACGGCGATCGCCCGGTCGCGGTCGCCGGAGACGGCATCGGCCTGGAGCGCCGGGCCGTTCTGCGGCAGGCGCATGGCGCCGAAGCCGACGCGGTTGACCTGGAGGTCGCCGAGGGTCCAGGAGCCCGAGGCCGAAGCGGTGATCGTGTCTGTGGTCATCCGGAGATGATCACCTGCGGGGTGGCCGTCCACCAGGGGTTTTCGCCGCGCGGGCCGGTGTGCCTTCGGCGGCCGTCCCGGCCCCTTCTCACATGTGCGGGTCGGAGTAGTGGGTCTCGATGAGCCGGACGAAGGCGGGCTCGTCCTCGTGCCGCCCGTTCTGCTCGTAGTCGGGCGAGTCCTTGACCTGGTCGCGGGTGCGGCTCAGGTGCACGGTCTTCTCCTCGGTGTCGACGCGGGAGACGACGCCGGCCGGGATGACGACCTTGCGGCCGAAGATCCAGGGGCCGGTGTCGACGACGAGGTAGGAGCGGCTCACGTCGTCCGTGTGCCGGTCGACCTTGCCGATCGGTCCGTCGGCCGCCTCGACCTTGTACCCGATGAGGTCGGTGCCGGGTGCGTGGCCCGATCCGCTCGCGTATCCCCAGATTCCGCTTCCCATGACGGCCTCCCGGTGTGCGATCGCCGCTGCCCCGCGCCTACCCGCCGGGGGCGGGGGTAACCGGCGGGCACAGGGAGCGAGTAGACACTGTCTACTCGCCGTGGTAGACACGGCCCATGGAATCGGACGCGCCGCTGCGTGAGCGGCTGATCGACGTCGGGGTGGAGCTGGTCACCAGCGAGGGGACCGGCTCGCTCGGGCTGCGGGAGATCGCCCGCCGCGCCGGGGTGTCCCACGGGGCGCCCCGGCGGTACTTCCCCACGCACCAGTCACTGCTGTCGGCCATCGCCGGGCGCGGGTTCGCCGATCTCGGCGCCCGGTTCGCCGCGGCCGGCGCCGGGGAACCCGCACCCCAAGAGCACGTACGGGCACTGGGGCGGGTCTACGTGGGCTTCGCGCTGGAGCGGCGCGGGATGTTCGAGCTGATGTTCCGGCACGACCTGCTGGACAGCACCGGCCAGGAGCCCTCCGGCGCCCCGGGGCTGCGGGAGCGGACCCTGCCCCTGTTCGCGCTGCTGACCGGGCTGGTCGCCGGGTGCGGGGCGGAGCGGCCCGAGGTGACGGCGGCCGCCCTGTGGGCGGGACTGCACGGGGTGGCCCAGCTGTGGGCCTACGGCAGTCTGCCGCTGGTGCTGGGCGTCCACCCGGCCGGGGCGGACGCGGCCCGGGCCGACGCGGCCGCGGACGGCCGCCCGCTCCTGGACGCGGTGGTGGACGCCGTGGTCGACGCGCACCTCGGGGCGGAGGGGGCGTGAGGGCCCGGCTGGCGCTCCTGGTCAGCGTGGCGGGGGCGATGCTCGTCGCCCTCGACGGCACGGTGCTCGTCGTGGTGCAGCCGGCCCTGCGCCGGGATCTCGGGGCGGGGGTGGCCGAGGTGCAGTGGACGAGCACCGCCTACCTGCTCGCCGTCGCCGCCTTCCTCGTCGTCGCCGGGCGCCTCGGGGACCGCTACGGGCACTCCCGGCTGCTGCTGACGGGCGTGCTCGGCTTCGCCGCCGCCTCGGCGGGGATCGCCCTGGCGCCCGGCGTCGGCTGGGTGATCGCGCTGCGCGCCGTGCAGGGGGTGTTCGGGGCGCTGCTGCAGCCCGCGACGCTGGCCTTGCTGCGGCTGGCGTACCCGCCGGAGCGGCTGGGCCGGGCGGTCGCGGTGCGGACCGGCGCGATCGGGGTGGCCGCGGCGGCGGGGCCGTTGCTGGGCGGGGTGCTGGTCGCGCTGCTGGGCTGGCGGGCGGTGTTCCTGCTCAACGTGCCGGCCGCGCTGCTGATCGCCGCCCTCGCCCTCGCCGTACGGGTGCCCGCGCCGGAGCGGCGGGAGCCGGGGCGGCTGGGCCCCGCCGCTCCGGTGCTGCTCGCGGCCACCCTGGCGGTGGCGGTGCACGCCCTGGCCGGTGTGCCGGAGCACGGGTGGACGGGCGGGCCGACGCTGCTGGGCCTCGGGGCGGCCGCGGTGCTCGGGGCGCTGTTCGTGCGGGGTGAGCGGCGCGCGGAACTGCCGCTGGTCCCCGCCGCGGTGGCGCGGTCGCGGCCGGTGGCGGCTTCGATGGCGCTGCTGCTGACGGTGTCGGCCGGCATGTTCGGGGCGCTGTTCACGGCGACGTTCCTGCTCCAGGACGTACGGGGCCTCAGCCCCTTGGCCACCGGGGTGCGGGTGCTGCCCCTGACGGCTCTGATGGTGGCCGGGGCGCCGGTCGCGGGGGCCGCGCTGCGCCGGTACGGGGCGCGGCGGACGGCGGTCGCGGGAACGCTGCTGACGGTGCTGGGCACGGCGGGGCTGGACGCGGGCGGCGGGGTGGCCTTCGGGGTGCTGGGGGCCGGGTTCGCGGCGGTGATGGTCACCGCCACCGGGACGGTGGTCGGCGACGCCCCCGCCGGGTACGCGGGCGTGGTGGGCGGGCTCAAGCAGACGGCGATGAACGTGGGCCCGAGTCTGGGGATCGCGGTCGCTGCGGGCGCCGGGGCCGGTGCCTCGGGGGCCGGTACGGCGGGCGGGCCGCTGACGGCCCTCGCGGCGCTGGCCGGCCTGGGCCTGGTGGCGGCCTGGCTGCTGCCGGGGCGGGCCCGCCCCCTGGCGGAGGCGGGCGCGGCCGCGGCGCAGGCGGTAGGCGGTAGGCGGTAGGCGGGTCCGGCCCGGCGTGGGGGGCCGGGCCGGACCCCGGTGGGGGGTCAGGGGGTGAAGGTCCAGCGCTGGGCGGCGCTGCCGGTGCAGGGGGCCCGGGTGAGGCCGGTGCCGTCGGCGGTGCCGGAGCCGGCCGGGGTGAGGCACTGGCCGGCGCTGCGCAGGCTGCCGTCCGGGCCGGGCTGCCAGGTCTGTGCGGGGCCGGCCGCGCAGGTGCGTACGGTGATCCGCGCGGGGTCCGCGGCGTCGAGGCAGACTCCGTTCAGGCCGGTGAGGCGGCCGTCGTCGTGGAGGGTCCAGCGCTGGTTGGGGCCGCCGTGGCAGGAGTAGAGGGTGGGCGCGGTGCCCGGAGTGGTGGCGCCGTGCGGCAGGTCCAGGCAGCGCGCGGAGGCCGCGTTGACGAGGGTGGCGTCGGCGGGGAGCGGTGCGGGGCGGCCGGTGAGGGTGAGCTCGGCGGCGCTGGTCCAGGGGCCGCGGCCGCCCGCCTCGGTCAGGGCCCGCAGTCTCAGGTAGCGGCCGGTCCTGGGGGCCAGGGTGACGGATGTGGCCGTCGGGGTGTCGGCGAAGGTTCCCGTGGCGACCGGGGTGCCCCAGTCGGTGGTGGTGTCGGACACGTAGACCTCGTAGTCGCCGATCCGGCCGTTGACGCCGCCGTCCTGGCGGGGCAGGTAGCCGAGGCCGTCGACGCCGTAGCGGGCGCCCAGGTCGATGCTGATCTCGTGGGGCAGGGCCGCCGCCTTGCCGGTGGACCAGGCGGTGTGCCACAGGGTGGCGGGGTCCCCGTCGAAGGCGTTGACGGCGGCGCCGTTCTCGGCGGCGGTCTCCTGGCTGTCGGCGGAGACCAGCTTCCAGGCGTTCCGCGGGACGGGCGGGGAGGTGACGGGGACCGGGTCGGCCGCCGGGACGGAGGTGCCGGTCGCGGTGACGCCGAACGCGCCCTGCTTCGTACCGGTCTTGACCCACAGGACGCCGGCGCGGTCGGCCGGGTCGAAGAACCATCCGGTGGCGGCCGCGTCGTACGCGCCCTTGTCGGCGAGGCGGGGCAGCGCCGCGCCGTCCACCGTGAGGGCGGTGGGGGCGGAGGCCACGTGGAGGGTGAGTTCGTAGCCGCGGGCCGCCCGCTGTCCGGCGTAGCTGCCGGTGGGGGCGCCCACGGAGACGGTCACCGTGCCGGAGCCGGCCGCCGGTGCGCTGACGTCCACGCGCTGGCGGGCGAAGGCGCCGCTCTGGTGGGCGCGGGTGCGGCCGTCGTCCTCGTACAGGCTGAAGGAGGAGGTCCCGCGCGGGTGGATGTCGTAGGTGAGGGTGTCGACGGGCTTCTCGCCGGTGTAGTTCATCTGCGGCCACATCGGCACGATCGCCCCGCCCTTGACGAACAGCGGCAGGGTGTCGAGGGGTGCCCGGTAGCCGTTCAGCCAGCCCGGGCCGGCGTACGTCTTCCCGGTCCAGTAGTCCGTCCAGGTCCCGGCGGGCAGGTAGATGCCGTCGCGGACGGAGGTGTCGGAGACGACCGGCGCGACGAGGAAGGAGTCCCCGGCCATGAACTGGCCGCTGGTGAGGTTCCCCCGGGCCACCGGGTCGTCGGGGTACTCCAGGACCATCGCGCGGGTGCTCGGGACGCCGCTCTCGTGGGCGGTGCGGCTCATCGTGTACAGGTAGGGCATCAGCCGCATCTTCAGCTGGAGGTACTTGCGGTTGATGGAGAGGTAGGGCTCGGCGAAGCGCCAGGGCTGCTTGTCCTGGTAGCCGGCCGACGGGTTGGTGGCGCCCCAGCCGGACATCGTCATGAAGGCGGGGGTGAAGGCCTTCCACTGGAGGTCGCGGGCGTACGTCTTGGGGCTGCCGCCGAAGATGCCGTCGACGTCGCCGGCGGCGTAGTTCAGGGCGGACAGGCCCGCGCCGGTGATGGCGGGGACGTGCCAGCGCATGTCGTCCCAGGTGCCGTAGGTGTCCCCGGTCCAGACGACGGCGTTGCGCTGGGTGCCGGCCCAGCCGTCGACGGTCCAGACGAAGCGGCGGGCGTCGGAATTCTTCTCGATGCCGTCGACGGCCTGCTGGACGCCCTGGAAGGCGTACTTGTAGCCGCTGCCGATCCAGGCCACGTCGGTCTTGACGCCCCGGCTGCCCGCGGTGCCCACCTCGTCGGCGATGGAGCCGAGACCGGTGGAGGTCCACAGGCCGGTCTGGAAGCCCTTGGCCTTCAGGGCGTCGACCGTGGACTTCAGGGGTGCGGTGTAGCCGCAGCCGTAGCCGTCGTTGGGCAGGAACCAGCCCGAGGGCATGTCGGCGGCGCGGGCGTCGGCGGCGTAGCCGGCCACGTCGGGGGTGGTCTGGTGGCGCGGGCGGTCGTGGTCGCCCTGGTAGTCGGGGTTGGAGGCGTTGAAGCAGTCGGCGTTGCCGAGTTCGAGGCCCCACATCGGTGCCATGAAGGGTTTGCCGCTGACGTCGGTGTAGGCGTCGAGGACGGATTTGAGGGAGTCGCCCGTGAAGTACCAGGCGTCGAAGCGGGTCTCCTCGTGGGTGAGGGTGGTGGGCGCGTTGAAGGCGTACGAGCCCGGGGCCCAGGTGTTGCGCATGACGCCGTAGGCGTTGGTGGACATGTAGAAGGGGGCCGGGCTGGCGTTGTCGTTCTCGCGCCACTTGTTGTCGACGGCGACCGGCACCGTCTTGCCGCGCAGGGCCCATTCGCCGAGGCGCAGGCCGGTGCCGTAGAACTGCTCGTCGGCGCCGCGCGCCAGGTACTGGGTGGTCCTGCCGCCGCCCCAGCTGGTGGGCTGGGTCTCCTGCCAGACGGGGGTGGAGTCGTCGGCGCGGTAGACGGAGAACCGCAGGGGCGATTTGTTGACCCGGATGGAGAGGGCTCCCGTGGTGATCCGGAAGTAGCCGCCCGCGTCGGTGTACCGGGCGTTCACCGGGCCGAAGTCGGTGGTGGGGGCGAGGTCGGAGCCGGCCGGGTCGTTGGTGAAGGCCCCGTCGGGGGAGAGCCAGAGGCGGAAGATGTCGGCGCGGGCGACGACCACGCGGGCCTTGGCCCCGCTGGAGGTGCTCACGGTGAACGTGCCGCCCGACTGGGAGA
This sequence comes from Streptomyces sp. NPDC029122, assembly GCF_055569445.1. Classification (NCBI taxonomy): domain Bacteria; kingdom Bacillati; phylum Actinomycetota; class Actinomycetes; order Kitasatosporales; family Streptomycetaceae; genus Streptomyces; species Streptomyces sp. NPDC029122. Next base: position 178,508 of record NZ_JBVHWK010000001.1, read on the forward strand.
GGCCGGTGACCGTCCCCGCCGTGGCGGCCGGGGCGGCGGCCGCCGCACGGGCGGTGGCCGGGCCGGCCGCGGCGAGGCCGGCGACCGCGAGCGCGGCGGCGAGCAGGGCCGCGAGGCGGGTCCGGTGGCGGCCCGGGCGGCCGGTGCGGTGGTGCCGGGGTGGGGGGTCGTGCCGGTCGCGCCTCAGGGACAGTCTCGTCGGACTCATGGGGCAGCTCCTCGTGCGGTCCGGATCGCGGACACACCGCCTTGGCATGCACCCGGCAAGATAGCGGACCCGGGCGGCCGATTTGAAGGAACGTGCTCGAAGTAGTCCGGTACCACGCACTTTTGCGCACGAAGAGGCCCGGGCGGGAAGCCTTCGAGCAGGCTTCGCCCCCGGGCCGGATGCCGTCAGGCGGCGGTGACGCGGATCTTGGACTGCCCGTGGCCGAGTTCCTCCCAGTCCTCCATGAAGCGCGCCTTCAGCCCGTGCCGGGCGGCGAGGTCGACGAGGGTCTCGGTGCGGTAGTAGAAGTCCTCGCGCAGCACGTGGTGTTCGGCGCCCTCGGTGCGGTCGAAGGTGAAGTCGAACCAGCCGCCGGGCGCCAGGACGCGCTCCACGTGCGCGAGGCACTCGTCGATGATCCCGATCGGCGAGTGGGAGAACACGCTGTGCGCGTGCACCACGTCGAAGTGCCGGTCGGGGAGGAAGTCCAGGGTGAGGTCCTGGGTGATCGTCAGGTGCGGGAGCTTGTGCTGGAGCCCCCGGTCGGTCAGCGTCCGCTTGGCCTCGATGAGGATGTCGGGCGAGATGTCGATGCCGTAGTAGTGGCCGGTCTCCAGGTGCTCGATGAAGCGCCAGCCGGCGCGCAGGTTGCCGCAGCCGATGTCGAGCATGCGGTGGCGCGGGGTGAGACCGTGCCGCACGAGGTAGTCGAACTGCATCTCGCCGAGGGCCAGCCAGCGGTCGTGGGTCTGGCTCCCGACGGCGGCCTCCGGGTTGCGGCCGGTGTCGGACGCCATGACGGCACGGTAGTAGGCCACGTGGTCGGGGTGCTTGAGGCGCAGCCACCGGTCGCGTGCGGCACGGCGTACGTACGGGGCGATGCGGGTCGGATGGCCCAGCGCGTAGCGGACCTTGTGGCCGAGGCCGGTGCGGTCGGCGGTGAGGTTCTTCTTGGTGGCCATGAGGGGTCCCCTTGGGGTGCGGACGGTAAGGGTGTGGCGGTCGGGCCGTGTGGGGTGCGGCCGCCCGGGCGGGGGGAGGCCCGGCGGCCGGGAGACATGCGCCCGGGGCGGCCGGGAGCCGTCAGGCGGTGCGTCGGCGCAGGACGAGGAGGGTCAGGGCCACGAGCACGGCGGCCGCACCGAGGTACAGGGCGGTGTCGATCCACTGGAAGGTCCAGAAGTCGCCGCTGGGGTAGACCTTGTGGTAGCGGGCGACGAATCCGTGTTCGGCCATGCACGCCCGCAGTTCCTCGCCGGAGAGCTGGCAGACGCCGTCTATGGAGTGCTCGCGGCCGTCGGGCGTGAGGTACCCGAACCGCCCGGTGGACCAGGCACTGCCGACGGGCCGCTTCGGCGTCATACCGGGCGTTATCCGGGTCTCGGGGGCCGTCCAGGAGGTGCGGAAGTACGTCACGCACACCATCACCGTGAAGATCGCGGCCAGTGCCACGCCCGTGGCGGGCAGTACGCGGCGTACCAGCAGGCCCGCGAGCGTGCCGGCGGCGAGGCCGAACAGGGCGCAGGCCACCGGAGCCGGGCCGGTCGCGTTGTAGATCGGGGCGTCGTGCCAGTACGGGCCGTCGAGGGTGTTGGCGATGGGCAGCCACCACCAGGCGACGAGCCCCCCGATGACCACCGCCACCAGCACGGCGACCAGCGCCGCCAGGCCGAAGCGGGCCGCGAACCAGCGGCGCGGCCCCACGCCCTGCGTGAGGGCCAGCTTGAACGTGCCCGTCTCCAGCTCCCGGCCGATGAGCGGGGCGCCCCAGAACACGCCGATCAGCGCCGGCACCGCGAGGCCGAGGCCGCCGAGGGCACGGATGCCGGCGGAGTTCCAGTCCATGATCTGGAAGGTGACGGGGCTCTCACAGCCTCCGTTCCAGCCCGGACAGGGCTCCCACCCGGTGGCGGCGATCAGCTCCGCCATCTCGGAGCGCCAGTGGGCCACGCACGCCGCGCAGACCGCCAGCAGGGCGAGCACGGACAGGATCATCAGGCGTTGCTGGCGCCAGGCCAGCCACAGCACGCCCTTCATACGGCGGCCTCCTTCTCGGCGGCGCGGCCCGGGGCGCGCAGGTGGGCGAGCAACAGGGACTCCAGGGTGGGGGTTTCGGTGATCCAGCGGCCGTCCGCCGCGCCGTCCGGGTACGGAGGGGCGCCGGGCGGCGTACGGACGAGCGCGGTGACCTGACGGCCGCCGACGGCGGAGTGCACGACGCCGCCGCGGTCGAAGGAGCGCGGCAGCCCGTCGCCCTCCATGGGGTCGGCCCGGCCGGTGATCCACGTGTGCGCCGCGCAGAGCTCCTGGACGTCGCCGCAGAGCCGGGCTGCCCCGTCCTTGAGGAGCACGACGTGGTCGCAGACGTCCTCCAGCTCGGCCAGGACGTGCGAGGACATCACGATGGCGGTGCCGCGCTCGGCGGCCTCGGTCATGAGCAGGGCCATGACGTCGTGCCGGGCGACCGGGTCGAGGTCGGCGAGCGGCTCGTCCAGGAGCAGCAGGTCGGCGCGCTTGCCGAGTACGAGGGCCAGCGCGACCCGGGTCCGGTTGCCGCCGGACAGCGATCCGACCCGGGTCCCGCGGCGGATGCCGGAGCCGGTGAGCAACTGTTCGGCGGCGCCCTGGTCCCACTGGCCGGGGTTGAGCTCGCGGCCCAGGCGCAGGGTGTCGGCGACGGTGAAGCCGGCGTGCAGGGGCTTGTCCTGGGCCAGGAATCCGGTGCGCCGGCGGGCCCCGGCGGTGCCGGGGGTCTCGCCGAAGACGCGTATCTCTCCGCTGCCGGGGCGCAGCAGGCCGGCCGCGAGCTGGAGCAGGGTGCTCTTGCCGGCGCCGTTGGGGCCGACGAGGGCCGTGACGCCGCCCGCGGGCAGCTCGACGTCGCACGCGTGCAGGGCCCGGCGGCCGTCGAACTCCCGTCCGAGCCCGGTGGCCCGTAGTGCCGGCGCGTGGTGCGGATCGCTCACGCCGTTTCCTCTCTCGATCGCCCGGGCCGCCCGGGCCCGGAGGGGTTGAAGCTGTCGTCCACGGCGGCCGTGATGAGCGCCGTGATGTCCTCGCGGTCCAGCCCCGCCTCGCGGGCCTGGACCATCCAGGCGGCCAGGGCCAGGCGCAGCGGCGAATCGGCGGCCGCGCCGGGGTGCGAGAGGGAGCGGCGCACGAACGTGCCCGCGCCGGGGCGGGGTTCGACGAGCCCTTCGCGCTCGAGCTCCCGGTACGCCTTGAGGACGGTGTTCGGGTTGATGGCGGTGGCCGCCACCACCTCCCGGGCCGTCGGCAACCGGTCGCCCGGCTCCAGCACCCCCAGCCGCAGGGCCTGTTTGACCTGCGTGACGAGCTGCAGATAGGTGGCGACACCGCTGCGCCGGTCGATTCGGAACTCCATCCCACCCCCTTATTCCACTAACACGTTAGTGGAATAGTGCAGGTGTGGTGAGGGCTCGTCAAACCGGCGGAGTATGACCGAACCGTCACAGCCCGCCGAGGTGGGAACGCGGAGGCCGGGTCGGACATCTAGGTGATCGGCGGGCCGGTGACGGCCGCGCCGACGTGACGGCGAGTACCGGCGGAGCCGGGTGTGAACAGCAAGGTGGGGCGCGCATGAAGGCGGAAACGGTGGCGGGCGGCGGGACGGATGCCGGTGCCCTGGCCGGGCGGGAACGGGACGGCGACACCCTTGCCCTGGCCGGGCAGGAACCGGAGATGGACACCCCTGCCGAGGCCGGGCAGGAACCCGACATGGACACCCCTGCCCTGACCGGGCAGGAACCCGACATGGACACCCCTGCCCTGACCGGGCGAATAGCCGCCGGCACCGACGCCGACGCCCCCGCCGAGGCCGCGCGGGAACCGGACGGCGACGCCCCTGCCCCGGCCGGGCAGGAACCCGACAGCGACGCCCCTGCCCCGGCCGGGCAGACAGCCGCCAGGACCGACGCCGAACCGGAGACCGACGCCGTCCCCGGCCCGCAGACGGACACCAACACCACTGCCGGAACCGGACCGCATCCCGATGGCGATGCCCTCACCGGGCAGACAGCCGCCGGGACTAACGCCGAGCCGGAAACCGACACCGGAGCCGAAGCCGAGGGCGACGCCGAGCCGGCGGACGACACCCGACCCGCACAGCAGGGCGACCCCGACACCCCCAGCGGGAATGCGGACACCGAAGCCGAAGGCGACGCCGAGCCGGCGGACGACACCCGACCCGCACAGCAGGACGTCACCGATACCACCGCCGCCAGCGCGGACACCGACGACGAGGGCGACGCCGAGCCGGCGGAAGGCGCGCCGGATCAGGCCGGTTCCGGCCCGGAAGCCGACACCGACGCCGGCGCCACGGCCGGGAAGCGGCCGGGCGGCGCCGGCCCCGAGCCGGCGGACGACGCCACCGCCGAAGGCAAGGGCACCGCCGACGCGGCTGACGAGGCGTCGGCGCGGCGCGTGACGGACCGGCCGCGCCCCTCCTGGGCCAAGACCGAGTCCCCCGCTCGGGACCGGGCGGGCGAAGCCGCCGCACCCGCGCCCGAGGGGGCCGGCGACGAGGCGTCCCGGCCAGGAACGGCCCGCCCCCGCCCGTCCTGGGCGCTGGATGATGACCAGCCCGCGACCGCCCGGGCGGAGGCCGCCCCTCCCGGCAAGGGAGCCCCCGACCCCCGCACGCCCGCGCCCGGCGCGCGGGACCGGGCTCCGGGCACCGGACCGGGCACCGGCACGGCCGACGCGGCGCCGGCAGGGCCCGGGAAGGAGCGACCCCGGCCGGCGGAGGCCTGCGCTCCCGGCAAGGGAGCCCCGGACCCCCGCACGCCCGCGCCCGGCGACCCGGCGGAGGCCGGTTCCGTCTCCGGCGGGGTGCGGGCCGGTGCCCCCGAAGCCGCCGGGGACGACTCCCCCGCCCGTCGGACGCGGCCGCACGACCCGGAGCGGACCCGCGAGTTCGTCGCGCTCGAGGACCCCGCGGGCGCCCGGCCCGGGCCGCGGCCGGCTCCCCGGCCCGGGCTCGAGCCCGCCCGCCGGGCCCCGCTTCCGCCGCTGGAGCTGCTGGCCGAACTGACCAACACCGCTCCCCCGCCGGAGACGCCGCGCCGCACCCTCACGCGCCGCGTCAAGGTGTGGACGCCGGTCGTGCTGCTGCTCGGTGCGGCCGTAGCGGGTGCGCAGATGCTGCGCCCGCTCCCCGCCCCGCAGTTCGTGCCCGCCCAGACCTCGTACACCCTCGACGGTTCGACCCCCGTCCCCTGGCCGGCCAAGGGGCAGGCGGCCGTGCGCGTAGCGGGGTCCGGTGACATCGGCACGTTCGGCGAGCAGAAGCCGGTGCCGACCGCCAGCGTGGCGAAGGTGATGACGGCGTACGTGGTCCTCAAGGGGCATCCGCTGCGCAAGAACGACCCGGGTCCGAAGATCGAGGTCGACGCCAAGGCGGTGGCAGACGGCACCTCGGAGGACGAGTCCCGGATCGAGGGGCTCACCGCCGGGCAGAAGTTCAGCCAGCTGGACATGATCAAGATGCTGATGATTCCGTCCGGCAACAACGTGGCCCGGCTGCTGGCCCGCTGGGACACCGGCAGTGCCGACGAGGCCGCCTTCGTGGCGAAGATGAACGCGGCGGCCAGGGAACTCGGCATGAAGGACACCACGTACACGGATCCCAGCGGCCTGGACGCGGGCACCGTCAGCACCGCCGCCGACCAGCTGAAGCTCGCCGAGGCGGTGATGAAGGACGAGGCGTTCCGCGCGGTCGTGTCGATGCCCAGCGCCACCATCGACGGGCTGCCCAAGCCGATCAACAACAACAACGACAACCTGCTCCTCGCCCCCGGTCTGAGCATCAAGGGCATCAAGACCGGGTCGAGCACCCCCGCCGGCGGCACCCTGATGTGGGCCGCGTACAAGACGGTCGGCGGTGAGACCCCGCTGATCCTCGGCACGATGATGGACCAGCGCGTGGACGGCCCGGACCCCAACGCCGCGAACAGCCTGAAGCTGGTGAAGGAGAACAGCCGGAAGGTCATCGAGGCGGTCCGCACCGCGCTCGGCCCGGCCACCGTCATCCGCAAGGGGCAGCTGGTGGGCCACCTGTCCGACGGGCTGGGCGGTTCGACCCCGCTCGTGGCGGCGAAGGACCTCACCGTCATCGGCGTACCGGGTCAGCGGCTGCGGCTCGCCCTCGGGGCGGGCGCCGGGCCGCTGCCGCACGAGGCCGAGGCCGGGACCGAGGTCGGAGTGCTGACGGTGGGCGAGGGCAGCGGCGCGAAGAGCGTGCCGGTCGCGGTCGGGACGGACCTGGTGGGGCCCTCGTTCGGGGCCAGGGTCACCCGTCTGTCCTGAGGCGGATCGCGCCGTGGTTGCATGACCGGATGGACATCCGACGGCGCGGACCCGACGACCTCGGCGCGTGCGTACGCGCACTCGCCGAGGTCCACCACGGTGACGGCTACCCGGTGGACTGGCCCGAACGGCCTCGGGAGTGGCTTTCGCCGCCCGCGCTGCTCGGCAGCTGGGTCGCGGAACGGGACGGGCGGGTGGCCGGCCACATCGCCCTGTGCCGCGGCGGACCGGGCGATGCGGCACCGGGGCTGTGGAGCCTGCGGACGGGGGTGCCCGCGGAGGGCGCGGCCGTCGTCAGCCGGCTGTTCGTCGCGCCCGGTGCGCGCGGGCACGGGATCGGCGCCCTGCTGATGGCGCGGGCCGTGCGGGAGGCGCGGGATCTCGGGCTGCATCCGGTACTGGACGTGGTGGCCTCCGACACCGCGGCGGTCGCGCTGTACGAACGTCTCGGCTGGAGCCCGCTGGCGGCCGTCGAGCAACGGTGGGGGCCCGGGAGGGTGGTCTCCGTGCGCTGCTACGCGGCCCCCCGGTAGGGGAGTTACGGGTTCGCGACGACGAGCAGGGTACGGGCCGCCGCGCCCCCGCCGGCCAGTACGCAGCGGTGCGGCAGGTCGCCCTGGTGGTGGGCGCTCTGGCCGGCCTTCAGCAGGAGGGGTTCCTCGCCCCGCACTTCGAGGACGACCTCCCCTTCCAGTACGTACAGGAAGTCCTCCCCGGGGTGTTCGAACCACCCGCGCTCGCCCTGACCGGGCTCGAAGTGGTGCTCGTAGGCCTCCATCAGGGCGCTGCGCCCGCCCGGGATGAGCACCTGGGCCACCTGTCCGGCGCCCTCGCTGACGCGGATCACCTGCGGATCGCTCTCGTGGCCGACCGGTCCCGGCCGGCCCGGCGGCCGCAGGAAGGTTCCGGGTGCCACGTCGAGCGCCTCGGCGATCCGGTAGATCGAACTGAGGCTGGGCGTGGCCAGTCCGCGTTCCAGCTGGCTGAGGAAGGGCTGCGAGAGGCCTGACCGGGCGGCCAGCACGGCCATGGAGACCCGGCGGGCCGTGCGGCAGCCGCGGATCGCCCGGCCGACCTCGATGGCTTCCGGTGTGGGTTCGGGTCGGGACACGTTCGTGAACGTACCTCATCGCCTTCGGGGGGCCGGGCGGGCCCGGGAGGTTTCGTACTGCCGCAACACACCGTTCATAAGCCTCGTCAATTATTGACCTCAGTTATGAATGCCAGGTCGGCGATGGCCGACCGGTGCGCGGCTCGACGAAATCCCACGAGATCACGAGATGAGGAGTGCTCACGTGCACCCCACCACCCCCTCCCCGGCGGGCCGGGCCCTCGGCCGGTTCGGCCCGCCGCTCGGCGCGGCCGCCGCCGTGCTCGGACTCTGGGCCCTGCTCGCCCGGTCGGGTGCGGTGGCCCCGGGCCTGCTGCCCACGCCGGCCGGCACCCTCTCCACGCTGGCCGACAGTGCCCGCAGCGGCGTACTGGCCGACGACCTCGCCGCCAGCCTGGCCCGTGCGGGGCAGGGCTTCGCCCTCGGAGCGGTCGGTGGCGGCGCGCTCGGCTTCGCGACGGGGTACCTGCCGCGGCTGTCCGCCGCCGTCACGCCGCTCGTCTCCTTCCTGCGGCCCATCCCCGCCATCGCGCTGGTGCCGCTGGCGACGGCCTGGTTCGGCATCGGCGAGAGCGCCAAACGCCTGCTCATCGCGTACGCCGTGCTCCTCGCGGTCTGGCTGTACGTGCACGACGGGGTCTCGCGGGTGCCGGTCTCGCACCTGCGGGCGGCCCGCTCGCTGGGGGCGCCGCTGCACCGCCGGTTCACCGAGGTGCTGCTGCCCGCCGCCGCACCGGCGCTGCTGGCGGCGCTGCGGTACGGGGCCTCGGTGGCGCTGCTGGCCCTGGTCGCCGCCGAACTGGGCGGCGCCGACAGCGGGCTGGCGTACCGGCTCCAGGTGGACGGCCAGTTCCTGCGGGTGGACCGGATGTTCGCGGGGCTGCTCGTCCTCGGGACGCTGGGCGTGACGGCGGACCTCCTCCTGGCCGCCGCCGGACGCCGCTTCGTGCACTGGGGCGCGTCATGAGCCTCGACGTACGGCTGGAGGGGCTGACGGTGGGCTACGGCGGCGCGCCCGTGCTGGAGCGGACGGACCTGGCGTTCCCGGCGGGGTCGTTCACGGCGCTTCTGGGCCCCAGCGGCTGCGGCAAGTCCACGGTGCTGAACACCGTGGCCGGCTTCGTCCGGCCGGCGGCGGGCCGGGTGACGGCCGGGTCGGTGCCGGTGGAAGGGCCGGGCCCGGACCGGGGCGTGGTCTTCCAGCACTACGCGCTCTTCCCCTGGTGCACGGCCCGGGGCAACGTCGAGTTCGCCCTCAAGCGGCTCGGCCTGCCGCGCCGGGAGCGGCGCGAACGGGCGATGGCCGCGCTGGCGGAGGTCGGCCTCGCGGACGGGGCGCACAAGTACCCGGCGCAGCTGTCCGGCGGGATGCAGCAGCGTGTGGCGCTGGCCAGGGCGCTGGCGGCGCGGCCGGAGGTGCTGCTGATGGACGAGCCGTTCGGGGCGCTGGACGCGCTGACCCGGGCCCGGATGCAGGACCTGCTGCGGGAGCTGTGGCAGCGCAGCGGGACGACCGTGCTGTTCGTGACGCACGACATCGACGAGGCCCTCGCCCTGGCCGGGCGGGTGGTGGTCCTGGGCACCCCTCCGGGGGGAGTCCTGGCCGACCACCCCGTCCCCCCGGGCCCGCCGGATCCGGACCTGCGCGCCCTCATAGCCCGCCACTTGACCGCGGGCTGACCCGGCGGGTCGTACCGGGTCCTCCTGGGCCGCGGCCGGACCCGGGCGGGTTCCGGCCCGTCCGGACGGACCCGGCGCACGGCCCTCCCGACGGGCCGGACCGCCGGAACGGCCGCACCCGGCCCGGAACCGCCCCTTCCCCTCCCTCTGCCCTTCCCCCTGCCCGACTCCGAAAGGACACCGCCCATGCCGCGAACCGGACCCCACGCTGCCGCCGCCGTACTGCTCGCCGCCCTGCTGTCCGTGCTCGCCACGGCCTGCGCGGGCCCACCGGACGGCCACGGCGACGGCGGCGGCCGGCGCGCCGTGACCGTGGCCGCGAGCGACCAGCTCGGCGGTGCGCCGGTGTACCTCGCGCAGGAGCGGGGGCTCTGGTCCGAGGAGGGCCTCGACGCCACCGTGACCACCCTGCCCACCGGGCGGGACGCGCTGAACGCCGTCCTCGGCGGGCAGGCGCAGTTCGGGGTCGTGGGCGACCTGCCCGCCGTCATGGCCGTGCTCGGCGGGCGCGACGTGCGGATCGTCGCCGACCTGTCGCGGTTCTCCGACTGGCGCCTGCTGACCCGTACCGACCGGGGCGTCACCGGCTTCGCCGCGCTGGGGGGCCGCAGGGTCGGGGTGCCGCAGGGCACGAACGTCGAGTACGCGCTGAGCCGGATGCTCGCCTCGGCGGGCCTGACCCCGGCCGACGTGACCGTGGTCAACCTGGCCCCGAACCAGGTCGCGCCGGCCCTCGCCCGCGGTGACGTCGACGCCGGGGTCACCTTCCCCAGCTTCTACGACGCCGCCCGCACCGCCCTGGCCGACCGCTACGCGGAGGTCCCCTTCGCCGGCTACACGGCGCGCACCCTGCTCGTCTCGGGCCCCTCGGCCGACGAGGCGGCGGCCACCGCCGTCCTGCGTACGGTGCTGCGCGCTCAGCGGGCCGCCGAGGCCGATCCGGGCGCCGCGCGGAAGGCCGTCGTCGCCCAGGCCAGGGGCGCGCTCCGGGCCGGTCACGTCGAGACCTTCCACCCCCGCTACGCGTACGGCGCCAGCCTGACCCCCGAGCTGCTGACCCAGCTGGCCGACGAGGCCGCCTGGGCCGTGAGCACCCTGTCCCTGCCGGGCTCCGCCGACCGGCGGACCCTGCGCGAGCGGCTGCACCCCGGCCCCCTCAAGGCGGCCGACCCGGCCGCCGTCACCCTCGACTGACCCACCACGAGAAAGCGGACCCGCCATGACCATCGACCAGAACACCCTGCGCCGCCGCGGCACCGGACTGCGCGCCCACGACCCCGAGCGGAGCTACGGCGGTTACACCCTCTACACCCCGATCACCAGCGAGGGCCGGATCCACCTCGTCGACATCGAGGGCGAGCCCGCCCACACCTGGACCTCCCCGAACCCGCCGGGCCGCCAGGCGCAGCTCCTGCCGAACGGCAACCTCTTCTACGCGGCGAAGGACACCTCGGGCCCGACGCTGTTCCCCATCTGGGACGTCTACCACGGCGGCATCTTCCAGGAGCTGGCCCCCGACTCCACGGTGCTGCGCGAGGCCCGGCACCCCTTCCACCACCACGACGCGTCGGTCCTGCGCAACGGCAACCTGCTCATCAACGCCGTGGAGCCGCTGTCGGCGGCGGACGCCGCCCGGATCCGCGGCGGGATCCCCGGCTCGGAGGCGCCGGGCGAGGTGATCTACGGGGACGTGGTGTACGAACTGGCCTGGGACGGCGAGGTGCTGTGGCGCTGGGCGGCGATCGAGCACCTGGACCCCGAGGAGGTGCCGCTGAACCCGCACTTCGCCCGTGAGCACTGGCCGATGGCCAACACGGTCAACGAACTCGCCGACGGCGGGATCGTGGTGGGCTTCCGCAGCGCGTCGACGACGGTGGCCGTGGACCGCGCCGACGGCTCCGTCCGCTGGCGGATCGGCCCGGACGTGCTGGCGCAGCAGCACCACCCGCACGAGCTGCCGGGCGGCACCCTTCTGGTCTTCGACAACGGGACCTACCGTGACACCACCTCGGTGCCGTACTCCCGGGTGCTGGAGCTCGATCCGGCCACCGGCGGGGAGGTGTGGTCGTACGAGGACAACCCGCCGCAGAACTTCTTCAGTCCGTACATGTCCAGCGCCCAGCGCCTGCCGAACGGGAACACCTTCGTCGCGGAGGGCTCCTTCGGGCGCCTCTTCGAGGTGACGCCGGAGGGGGACGTGGTGTGGGAGTTCGTGGTCCCGGAGTTCGGGTCGTTCAGCCGGGGCACGGGGCTGGAGTCCTCGCGGGGCGCCCAGAACTCGGTCTTCCGCGCCTACCGCCACGGCGCCCACGAGATCCCCTGGCTCTGACCCCCGGACACGGCCGGGCGGCTGTTGCCCGCCGGCCGGCTCCGCCCCGCTCCGGGTCAGCGCCTGCGCCGGCCCGGGGCGGCCGCCAGCAGGAGCGCCTCCGATACGAGGCGGGCCCCCCGCGAGAGGCGGCCGAGCTGTTCGAGCTCGATGGCGTACATCCTGATCGTGTTCTCTATGACCGACTCGGCGATGCCCATCGTCGGCAGCTCGGCCCGGCTGGTGTGCAGGGCGACGCGGACCGCGCGCATCTCGTGCTGGAGCTGGAGCTGCACGTGGCGGGCGAGCAGGGCGTGGTGACGGGTCAGCGTCAGGTAGCTGCCGTAGCGGGCCGGAAGGAGGTCCCGCAGCCAGCGGGTGGCGCTGCGTTCCCAGTCGTGCGTCCCGGGGGCCTTGACCTGGAGGGGCCAGTCCGGGCTGCGCGTGAGGGTGGCCGTCTGGGGCATTCTCGTCACTTCCGAGTGGTGTCGAACTCTGATCGAGACACTGCTGGTGGGCGGCCTCGGCCCAGGGGTTGACCGAGGCCGCCGGGGGCGCTCCTCCGGGGGATCCACAAGCCTTGACGCGGCGTCCGGTCCCGCCGTGAGGAGGTTCGGCGTACCGGGGCCGTTCGAGGCGGACGAGGGGAGCGTCCGCCTTTGGCGTCTGAGGGATCCGGAGCGCCGCCGTCAGTAAACATATATACCGTCGAGTAATCAAGAGTATGAAAAATTTCATGCATGTACGCGGCTGAATATCCCCGGACGGCATGCGGGAGTACTGCGGGTGTACGGCGGGGGCGTTCTGCCCCTACATGAAGAAACCGTGCTGGTCAGCGACCTGCTCGTACTGTTCGAGCCGCGCCTGGGTCCGCTCGGGGTCCGCGTCGGCCATCGCCTGGAGCAGGGCGGCGGAGAGCATCCCGGGGGCCGCGTACGAATCGAACACGAGCCGCGAACCGGTGGCGGCGGTCAGCACCACGTCGGCCGCCTCCACCAGCGGTCCGACGGTCGGATCCGTGATCAGGACGACCTTCAGCCCCGTGCTGCGGGCCGCGCGGAGCGCGGCGAGGGTCTCGTTGGCGTGCCGGGGCATGGCGAAGGCCAGCACCCAGCTCCCGCCGGCCGCCCGGCACTGGAGCAGGGCGTCGTACGCCACGCTGCCGCCCCGGGTCACCAGGCGCACGTCGGGGTGGATGCGGCGGGCCGCGTAGGCGAAGTACTCCGCCAGGGAGGCCGAGATCCGCAGGCCCACCACGGTCAGCGGGACGGAGCGGGCCAGCTCGCGGCCGATGTCCAGCACCTGGTTGGTGTCGGCGAGGAGGCGGCGCACGTTCTCCAGGTTCTCGATCTCGGCGTCGACGGCGGCCTGGAGTTCGTTCCGGCGGATCTGTTCGCGGCTGTCCGGGGTCGCGGCCACCGCCGACAGCGCGATGGGCTGGAGCACGTCGCGCAGGGCCGGGTAGCCGCTGAAGCCGAGGGAGGACGCGAACCGGGTCACGGACGGCTGGCTGACGCCGACGCGCTCCGCGAGCTCGGTGATCGACAGGAAGGCCGCCTCGGTGAGGTGATCGATCAGGTACTGGGCGATCCGCCGCTGGCCCGGCGAGAGGCGGTGGCCGTCGAAGAGCGCGAGGAGCCGCTCGGCCGGCGGTTTCTCCTGCCCGGGCGGGGTCCCGCCGGGCGTGATCGCGGCCGCCTGCGCGCGTGCCTGCTGCCCCGATGACACCGGCGGCCTCCTTCTCACGTCACTCTCCCCCCAACATAGCCCACGCTCCGTGGCCGGATGATCCTCCGGAACGGGAGCCGCCGTACCCCGCGGGGACGGCGGCACCCGGTCACGCCCGGGGCCGGGAGGGGCGGCCGGAGCCGCGGGTGAGGGAGTACCCGTAGACGCCCGCGAGGGCCGCGAGCACCCCGCCGGCGGCCGTCCACAGCCAGCGGTCCGACCACCGGCCGCCGGACCAGCCGCCCTCCGGGGCGCGGGCCTCCCGCTGCCGCTCCGAGGCGCCCGCCGCCCCCGGGACCAGGGGCTCGGCCAGGACCGCGTCCACCGCCCGGGCCCCGCCCGTCTCCTTCACCTCGGCCTCGACCTGCGCCTTCACGGGCAGTCCGAGATCCTCCTCGTGCGCCCCGACGGCCGTGAGGCGGACGTAGTAGCTGCCCGGGAGCGGGTCGTTGGACCAGGCCTCGGCCCCGGAGCGGACGGTGCGCAGGGTACAGGAGAGTTCCACGGAGGCGGCCGCCCTGTCCGCCGTCGCGCTCTGGTGCCCGTACACGCAGGGCTGCCGGCGGCGCAGGCCGTCGTACACGTCGAGCTGCCACGTCTGCGCGCCGTGCCGGGCGGCCGGCTCGGGGAGCGTCACCGAGGCGCGTACGGTGGCCCGTTGGCCGGTGTCGGCGGGGAACGCCCAGTAGAGGTAGTCACCGGTGGACCCGGCGGCCGTGGCCTTCTGCCCGGGCCGGAAGAGCGCCGCGGTGCGGAAGCCCGTCCCGGCCTCGGTCGGCGCACGGCCGTCCTTGCCGGTGCCCCGGCCCGCGCTCGGGGTGGGGCTGGGGGCGGGGCTCGGGGCCGCGGCGGCGGACGCCGCCGGGGCGAGGAGCGCGGCTCCCGCCAGCAGTGCGGCGGTCAGGGCGCGTACGGGACGCATCAGTTGGTCCTCCAGACGGAGACGCGCCAGCGCGAGATCCAGCCCCAGACCAGACCGGCGAGCAGGCCGGTGAGCACCAGCAGGCCGAGCAGCCACCAGCCGCGGCCGAGGCCGAAGGAGGCGACGTCGGAGCCCTCGTCGGGGCCGTCGACCAGGTCGATGGTCAGCTCGACGGGCATGCCGGGGCTGGTCTTGACGGCCGGGCCTGCGGCGAAGGAGTTGCTGACCTGGAGGCAGACCGTCTCCGGGGCCCCGGCGGCGTCCCCGTCGGCTCCGTCGGATTCGGCCTTCGGGTAGCGCAGGCCGGTGGAGATCACGTCGGTACGGCCGTCCCCGGCCTCGGAGCCGCGGACGATCTCCCGCCCGTGGACGGTGGTCGCGCGCAGCAGCACGCCGTAGTCGTTGTTGACGGCCCGGTCGGCACCGATGCTGACCGAGGCGCGCAGCTCCTGGCCGGGGCGTACGTCGACCCGGTACCAGCGGTGCTCGCCGAAGGTCTCGCGGTCACTGTAGAGGCCCGCCTTCAGCAGCGGGGCGCCCTCGCACCGCTTGGCGCCCTCGGTGGCCACCGGAGTGGCCGCCGGGTCGGCGGCCCGGTCGACCAACTGCCGTACGCGGGAGGAGAGTTCGGCGGTGCGGGTCACCGCGGTGTACGTGCCGCCGGTGGCCTCCGCGATGCAGGTGAGCTGGGCGCGGGTCTTGGCGTCGGGGACGAGTCCGAGCGTGTCCACGACGAGGTGGATGCCCTTGGCCGCGATCTCGCGGGCCACCTCGCAGGGGTCGAGCGGGGCGCAGGTGTCCTCCCCGTCGGTGATGAGGACGATCCGGCGGGTGGCGTTGCCGCCTTCCAGGTCCTGGGCGGCGGCCTGGAGGGCCGGTCCGATGGGGGTCCAGCCCGTGGGCGCGAGGGTGGCGACGGCGGTCTTCGCCTCCGTGCGGTTCACCGTGCCGACGGGGTAGAGCTGCTTGGTGTCCTTGCAGCCGAGCGCCCTGTCGTCACCGGGGTAGGTGGCGCCCAGGGTCCTTATGCCGAGGCGGACTTCGTCGGGGACCGCGTCGAGCACCTCGTTGAAGGCCTGCTTGGCGGCGGTCATACGGGACTGGCCGTCGATGTCGGTCGCGCGCATCGAGCCGCTGACGTCGAGCACGAGCTCGACCTTCGGGGGCTCCTTCGCCGGTCCGTCGGCGGCGGCCGCGGTCGGCGGGAGGATTCCCGCGGTCAAGGCGACGAACAGGCCGCAGGCCCCCGCCGCCAGTCGTTTTCTTATGATCATCGCCGGATCGTATTGAGGATCGGGCACCAGTCCAAAACCCGTACCGGCAGCCGGTACGCGCCCCCGCCGGGCGGGCCACCGGTGGTGTACCGCCCGGGGGAGGCGTCCCGCTACCAGCGCACCGGCAGTCGGCTCACCCCGTGCATCAGACTGCCCGGGATCCACTCCTGGGGGCCGCCGGCCGGGTCGGTCTCCAGGCCGGGGAACCGTTCCAGCAGGCCCCGGATCGCGATGCGGCCCTCCATCCGGGCCAGCGGGGCGCCGAGGCAGAAGTGCAGCCCGTGCCCGAAGGCGAGGTGCCCTCCGGGGGCGCGGCGGATGTCGAACACGTCGGGTTCGGTGAAGCGGCCCGGGTCCCGGCCGGCGCCGGACAGCGAGGCGAGCACGACCGACCCGGCGGGGATGACCGCACCGCCGAGCTCCACGTCCTTGACGGCGTAGCGGTAGGTGGAGTTCTGCACGGGGCCGTCGTAGCGGAGCATCTCCTCCACGGCCCCGGCCAGCAGCCCGTCGTAGTCGGCGCGGAGCGCGGCCAGTTGGTCCGGGTGCGCCAGCAGGGCGCGGACGCCGTTGGAGATGAGGGTGACGGTGGTCTCGTGGCCGGCGACGAGCAGCAGGAAGGCCATCCCGATGAGCTCGTCGGGGGAGAGCGAGTCGCCGTCCTCGTCGCGGGTGCGGATCAGTGCGCTGAGCAGGTCGTCGCCGGGGGACTCGGCCTTCTCGGCGACGAGGTCCGCGAGGTAGAGGCTGAGCTGGACGTGCGCGTCGGCGTTCGTGGCTTCCGGGCGGGGCGCGACGATGTCGTTGGACCAGCGGCGGAAGCGTTCCCGGTCGAGGTCCGGGACGCCGAGGAGCTCGCAGATCACCGTCATGGGGAGCGGGAAGGCGAGGGCCTCGATGAGGTCGGCGGAGCGCGCGGGACGGGCGGCCATCGCGTCCAGCAGTTCGTCGGTGATCTGCTGGACGCGGGGGCGCATCGCCTCCACCCGGCGGGCGGTGAACTCCCGGGCCACCAGGCGGCGCAGCCGGGTGTGGCGGGGCGGGTCGGACTCCAGCATGTTGGAGTTGGAGGCGCTGGGCTCGATGTCCGGATACAGCCCGGAACTGCGCCAGTCCTTCAGCAGGTCCGGGTGGGTGAGGGCCTGGCGGGCCTCCTCGTAGCCGACGACGAGCCAGTACGGGTCCTCGTCGGGCATGACGCCGCGGACCCGGTGCACCGGACCGGCGGCGCGCAGTGCCGCGTAGAAGGAGTGGGGGTCGGAGTCGAAGTCGGCGGCCGCGGAACTGATGTCAACTACAGGCATCCGGTCACCCTACGACGGTCAAAGCCCCTTGGAGGGGGGCGGATCCGGCCACTCCGCACCTACAGGGTGGCCGGCCCGTTCCACCGTCGGGGTGGCCGGTCCGTCAGCCGCGCAGCCCTTCGGGGAGACGGCCGGTGTGCACCACCCCGAGGTGCTGGGTGGCGCGGGTGAGCGCGACGTAGAGGTCGCTCGGCGCGAGGTCCGCGGGCTCGGCCAAGATCACCGTGTCGAACTCCAGCCCCTTGGCCTGGCGCGGGTCCAGCAGGACCACCGGCCGGGTGAGGTCCGGCTCCTCCCCCGCCCGTACGCCGGGCAGCGCCTCGGCCAGGGCCGGGTGCAGGGGGCGCGGGGCGATCACCGCGAGCCGGCCCTCGGCCGGGGCCCCGTCGCGGACGGCTCCGGCGACCGCGCCGGCGAGGTCACGGGCCGCCCGCACCCACGGCGGTACGCCGGTGGAGCGCACCGAGCGGGGCGGTTCGAAGCCGGGCCGGTGGGCGCGCATCACTCCGGCGGCCAGCTCCATGATCTCGGCGGGCGTACGGTAGTTGACGCCGAGCCGGACGTGTTCCCAGCGGTCGCCGACGTACGGGTCGAGGATCTGCTTCCAGGAACCGCAGCCGGCCTCGTCTCCGGTCTGCGCCGGGTCGCCGACCAGGGTCATGGAGCGGGTCGGGCAGCGGCGCATCAGCAGCCGCCAGGCCATCTCGGAGAGCTCCTGCGCCTCGTCGACGATGAGGTGCCCGAAGGCCCAGGTGCGGTCGGCGGCGGCGCGTTCGGCGGTGGTGCGGTGGTCCGCCTCCTCCTGCCGTTCGGCCATCCGCTCGGCGTCGATGATGTCGTGGGCGGCGAGGTACTCGTTCTCCATGTCCTCGAACTCGTAGGACTCCGAGCCCTGGGAGAGGTCGAGGACGCCCTGCGCGTAGGCGATGCGCTCCAGCCGGTCGCGTTCGGCGGCGGCCCGCAGGGCGCTGTCGTCGACGCCGAGGAGCTCGGCGGCCTCGTCGAGGAGCGGGACGTCGGCCGGGGTCCAGTCGCCCGAGGTCCGGCGGATCAGGTCGGCGTCCTCCGGGGGGAGGTGGGAGGGGTCGGCGAGGAAGTCGGCGACGAGCCGCTCGGGGGTCAGCCGGGGCCAGAGGGTGTCGATGGCGGCGTGTACCTCCGGGCTGGTGGCGATCTCCTTGCCGAGCTGTGCGACGTCGTCCGGGCCGAGCAGGTTGGGGCCGCCGTAGGGGTCGGCGCCGAGCCGGTCGGCGAGCTGTTCGGTGAGGGCGTCGACGACGGCGAACGCGAAGTAGGGGCGGGCCGGGTTGTGGGGCAGGCCGGTGGCGCGGGCGCGGTCGCGGGCGGCGTGGGCCATGGTCCGGTCGAGCAGGAGGGTGCCGTAGTCGTCGTGGTCGATCTCCAGCGCGGGCTCGGGGACCACGGCGCTGTCCTCCCCGCTGCCGGCGGGTACGTCCTCGGGGAGCGTCTGCCGGTCGGCGACGGCCCGGGCGAGGACGTCGGCCATGACGGCGCGGCCCTTGACGGCGGCGGCGCCGGGCCGGTCGGTGCCGGTGGCGCGCACTCCGGGGTACAGGTCGCCGGGGGAGGCGAGGAGCACGCCGGTCTCGCCGAGGGCGGGCAGCACCTCGCCGATGTAGCCGAGGAAGGCGGGGTTGGGTCCGACGATCAGCACGCCGCGCCGGGCGAGCAGCTCGCGGTGGGCGTAGAGGAGGTAGGCGGCGCGGTGCAGGGCGACGGCGGTCTTTCCGGTGCCGGGGCCGCCCTCCACGACGAGCACGCCCTGGTGCGGTGAGCGGATGATGCGGTCCTGGTCGGCCTGGATGGTCCGCACGATGTCGTGCATGCGGCCGGTGCGGGCGGTGTCGAGGGCGGCGAGCAGCACGGCGTCCGCGTCGGCGCCCTCGTAGCCGGTGCGCTCGGTGTCGGCGAGGTCGAGGATCTCGTCGTGCAGGGCGGTGACCCGCCGCCCCTCGGTGGTGATGTGGCGACGGCGGCGCAGGCCCATCGGGACGTGCCCGGTGGCGAGGTAGAAGGGGCGGGCGACTTCGGCGCGCCAGTCGAGGACGAGCGGGGTGCGCTCGGCGTCGTCCTGTCTGATGCCGATACGGCCGATGTGGTGATCGCGGCCGTCGGAGAACTCGAGCCGGCCGAAACAGAGGCCGTGTTCGGCGGAGTTCAGAGCGGAAAGCAGACCGGACTGCTCGGCCACCAGGACGTCCCTTTCCAGCCGCGCCTGGAAACCGGTACCGCTCTCCCCCAGGGCGCCCTGAACGGCCCGTTCGGCCTGGTCGCGCAGGTCTTCGAGGCGCGCGTAGAGCTCGGTGATGAATTTCTGCTCGCTCTGAAATTCTGTGTTTGACAATTTCGCTCCCAGCGCGATACGATGTCCCCGTAAAGCTTCGCCACGCCCTCCATTCGAGCGAGGGCGTGAAGTATTGAATATACGCGAAAGCCCGCCCTGGACGTCAATTCGTCCGGGGCGTTTTTGTATGCGTACCGGACTGGCCCACCCCCGCGGAGGCGGCGGCCGGCTCGCCGCCGGGCGTCACGGCAGGGGCGTACGGGGGCCGCCGGGGGCACCCGTACGAGGCAGCCGGTTCGCGCCATATGAGGCGATATCCACCTGATCTTTTAGCATGGCGTCCCTCCCGTCCCCCCGGCGGTCGCACACGGAGGAGTCGCATGTCCCGACGAACACACCGGTCCGCTGTCCTCGCCGCCACGCTGGCCACGGCCGTCCTCCTGTCCGGGCCGGCCGCCGCGGCCGCGCCCGCCCACGACCACGCGGACGGCGGCGCCGGGGTCACGGCGGCGGAGGCCGCCCTGATCGGTGAGGAGCACGCACGGGCCCACGCCGAGCGGCGCCGCGCGGTCCGCGGCTCCGACGGCTACCCGCAGGCGACCCGCACCGCGAGCCTGACCGCGCTCACCGCGTCGCAGGCACTGGCCAACAAGGGCCTGCGCCCGGCGGAGCACGGCCGCTTCACGGAGTTCTTCCCCTCCCCCGACTTCGGGGTCCACCTCGCCCAGCTGCCGACGGGCAAGGTGCTGCTCTTCTCCTTCGAACGGGTCGAGGTCGACCCGACCAGGGAGACCGGCCCCACCGACCGGACCGGCCCCACCAACGCGGGCCGCGCCTTCCTGTGGGACCCGGCCAAGGGCACCGGCGCACGGGCGTTCAAGGAGGTCCGGCCGCCGACGGTGCTGATGCCCGACGGTACGTACGCCCCGCGCCCCGCCCCGTTCTTCTGCGCCGGGCACGCGTTCCTGCCCAACGGGATGCTCGCCGTCTTCGGCGGCAACACCGGCGGCAAGGGCGGCAGCGGCGCCAAGCTCTCCTTCGTCTTCGACCCGTGGACCGAGCACTGGTACCGCAACCGCGACATGGCGGTGGGCCGCTGGTACCCGTCGGCCGTCACCGGGGCCGACGGCCGCCAGATCATCATGTCCGGCCAGTCCGAGCGCGGTACGGGCACCCCGACCCCGGTGGTGGAGCGCTTCCCGGCGAAGGGGCTGCCGGTGCCCTGGCGCCCGTTCGACATCCCTCTGGACGTCGCGGCCGACCGGTTCCGGGCGGACGCGCCCTTCCGCAACGACTACCCGCACCTGTTCTCACTGCGGGACGGCATGATCTACGGGCTCGGCCGGGACGCCGACCAGCAGTGGCTCTTCGACCCGGTCAGGGAGACCCGCCGCGACCTGCCCCGGCGCCCCGCGGACTTCCGCGGCTACGGATCCGCCGTGCCCCTCCCGGCGGGCCTGCGCGGCCCGGACTCCGTGCTCGTGCTCGGCGGGGACCCGCACGACCCCAACACCTACCGGCTGGCGGGCGGCCGGTGGACCACGGAGGAGCCCCGGGCCTTCGGGCGCACCCAGGACGACACCCTGATCCTGCCGGACGCGACCCTGCTGACCGTCAACGGAGCCCTGAGCACCCGCGACTACGGGTACGGCCCCTTCAACCCGAAGGCCGACCTCAAGTACCGGCGGACCGAGCTGCGCGACGCCGCCGGCCACTGGCGGCTCGGACCGGCCCAGCGGCTCCCCCGGGGCTACCACTCCAACGCCCTGGTGATGCCCGACGGGCGGGTCATGGTGACCGGGGACGAGCTCCAGCAGATCGCCAACGACCCCGACATCCGCGACGCGATGGACGGCAGCATCGAGATCTACGAGCCCGCCTACCTCCACCGGGGCGGCCCCCGGCCGGCCCTGGACCGGGCGCCCCGGGGCGAGCTCGCCCACGGCGCCGCCTTCGAGGTGCGCAGCTCCACCGCGGCCGCCGTCCGGCGGGCCGTACTCCTGGCGCCGACCACCGTCACCCACGCGGTGAACACCAGCCAGCGGCACCTGGAACTGCCGCTCACCGCGGTGCGCGGCGACCGCATCACCCTGCGGACCCCGCCGACGCCGGCGGACGCCCCGCCCGGGTACTACATGCTGTTCCTGCTCGACGCGCGCGGGGTGCCCAGTACCGCCAAGTGGGTGAAGCTGGGCCTGCGGTAGTCCGGCGGCGGGGCCCCCTCGCGCGCCGCTCGCGGGCGTGTCCCCCGAATGGGTGCGGACCGGGCTCCCCCGCACGACACGCCGCCGGGGGGCTCGTAGCGTCGTCAGCACCCGGTCCACCGGCCCGAGAGGGCCCGACCGGGGCAGGGGGGTCTCCCGACGAGAGGCCGTACCGATGGGAAGCGACGTCTCCATATCCAGCCTGCTCCGGATCCACCGGGGCACCGCCCGGCCCGAGGAACTCGCCGCCATCACGGTGGTGGTCGCCTGCCTCGCCGGCCGGGCCGCGCGGGCCGGCGCCCGGCCGGTGCGTGCCGCGCACCACCGCCCGCCGCCGCGGCCCGGGGGCCACGGGTGCTGGGCGGGGTGCTGGGCCTGCCGCTGAGCGGGCCCCGCCCTTCAGGAGCGGCGCAGCAGCCGGGTCATGGCGTCGGCGAGCTCCGCCCGCGGGTCCGCCGGGGTCCCCTCGCACCGCCAGGCCACGAAGCCGTCGGGGCGCACGAGGACGGCGCCGTCGGCGGGCAGTTCGTGGAGCCGCGCCCAGTCGGTGCCCTCCGCCTCGACCAGGTCGGCGTCCGGCGCGGAGCCGACCGTGTAGGCGTCCAGGTGCGCGCCCAGTTCCCGGGCGACCTGCCTGGCGGCCTCCTGCCAGGGTGTGCCCGGGCTGCTCAGCAGCACGAACGACGTCTCGTACAGGTCCAGCGCGGAGATCCGCTCGCCGGCCCGGGTCAGCCACATGTGCGGTGCCCGGGTGCCGACGTCGCCCTTGAGGCGCATCTCCTCGGGGATGACCGGCCGCGCCGGGTCGCCGCCGATGACGGCGCCGCTCGGGTAGCAGTAGCCCATGGCCGTGGTGAGGACCCCGCTGCCGGGCCCGCCGCCCATGGTGGGCGGCGGCACGTACCCGGGGTGGCTGTGCTCGGCCGAGCGGGCGGAGGCCCGCTCGCTGGTGGCCCGGGCGACGGGGAGCCGCTCCTCCTCGTAGCTGTCGAGCAGGCGGGGGCCGGCCGAGCCGTTCAGCACCGCCGCGATCTTCCAGGCGAGGTTGTGCGCGTCCTGGATGCCGGTGTTGGAGCCGAACGCCCCGGTCGGGGACATCTCGTGGGCCGCGTCGCCCACCACGAAGACCCGGCCGACCGAGTACTGCTCGGCGACCCGCTCGGCGGCGTGCCAGGGGGCCTTGCCGCCGATCTCCACGTCGAGGTCGGGCAGGCCGATGGCCTCGCGGATCTGCGCGATGCAGCGTTCCTCGGTGAAGTCCTCCAGCGTCTCGCCCGTCTCGGGGTGCCAGGGCGCGTGGAAGACCCACTGGGTCTCGTTGTCGACGGGCAGCAGCGCCCCGTCCGCACCCGGCCTCATCAGGTAGCAGACGATGAAGCGCAGGTCGCCCAGGGCCTCGGCGAGGCGCTCCGAGCGGAAGACGATGCTCACGTTGTGGAAGAGCTCGCCGTTGCCGGTCTGGCGGATTCCGAGCGCCTCCCGGACGGGGCTGCGCGGGCCGTCCGCGGCGATCAGGAAGTCGGCGCGGACGGTGAGGTGCTCGCCGGTCTCCCGGTTCTTGACCAGGGCGTTCACCCCGGTGGCGTCCTGGTCGAAGCTCATCAGTTCGGTGGCGAAGCGTACGTCGGCGCCCTGGGCGCGGCTCTGCGCGGCCAGGACCGGCTCGATGTTGTTCTGGCTGCACAGGCACCAGCCGGTCGGGCTGAAACGGGCGAGGGCCCCGGAGGGGTCGACCGCCTTGATGAGCCACTTGTGCTCGCCGCCGATGAGGGCATGCGTCTGCAGGATGCCCTGATTGGCCTCGAGCGCGGAGGCCTCCTTGCGGATGGCGGGCTCGACGCCCGCCGTCCGGAACAGTTCCATCGTCCGGGCGTTGATGCCCCGTCCGCGCGGGTGGACGGAGGTCCCGGCGTGCTTCTCGACCACCATGTGCCTGATGCCGTGGCGGCTCAGGAACAGCGAGGCGGAGAGGCCTACGAGGGAACCGCCCACGACGAGGACCGGTACGCGGACATCGGCATGTTCTTCCATCGGCTGCGGGCTCCTGTTTCGTGTGGGGGGCAGTGGACGCCTTATGCCCCCGATCAGGGTTCTTGCCTTGGCGAGTCGCGTCTTGTCACCCGCTTGATCCGGAGATGTCGCGATCCGTACCCGGCCGGATGACGATGAGCGACAGCGGCGGACCCACTTGGGCCACACCGTCCGCCGTCCCCGACCGCGCGGCCCCCCGGGACCCGCGCCCCGGCGGTTGCCGCCGGCGAAGCACCGAGCCGCGTACACGCCGGTCCAGGCCCTCACGAAGGAGTGAGCAGATGACAACCACCCTGTCCGAACGGGTGTCGCAGTCCGCGTTCGACGGCTCCATGCTGCGGGTCGTCCTGCTGATGGACCTCCACGAGGGTGCCCAGCAGCGGTTCTTCGACGCCTACGAGCAGTTGCGGCACGACATCGCGTCGGTGCCCGGCCACCTCGGCGACCAGCTCTGCCAGTCCTTCGCGAACCCCTCGCAGTGGCTGATCACGAGCGAGTGGGAGAGCGCGCCGCAGTACCTCGCGTGGGTGAACAGCGAGGAGCACGCCGAGCAGGTCCGGCCGCTGGGCGCCTGCGCCCGCTCGATGCGGCCGCTGACCTTCACCGTGCTGCGCGAGACCGGCAAGCGGTACGAGGCGCCCGAGCGCGCCGCCGGCGGCCGGCTGCAGGGCGCGCCCCGGCTGGGCGAGGGCATCGTCCGGCACGCGCTGACCTTCACGGTGAAGCCGGGCAGCGAGGCGGAGGTCGCCGAGATCCTCTCCTCGTACTCCTCCCCGGCCGCCCGGGTCGACGACCACACCCGGCTCTGCCGGACCTCGCTGTTCATGCACGGCAACCGGGTGGTGCGTGCCGTGGAGGTGCAGGGCGACCTCACCGCGGCCCTGCGGCACGTGTCGGAGCAGCCTGAGGTGCGGGCCGTCGAGCACGCCATCAACCCGTACCTGGAGCAGCACCGGGACCTGTCCGATCCGGAGTCGGCGCGGATGTTCTTCATGCGCGCGGCCCTGCCGGCCGTCCACCACGTGGCCGCGCACGGACCGCAGCCCGACCGGGTGACGCGGCACGCGCTGTTCTACCCGGCGAAGGCGGGCTGCGGCCCCCTCGTCGCCCGCTTCCTGGCCCGCCAGGACGAGACGGCGGCGAGGATCCCCACCTCCCCCGTGCTGAGCAGCAGCATCTTCCAGCGCGACGACGTGGTGGTGCGCCTCCTCGACGTGAAGGGCCCGGCCGACGCCCGCTTCGCGGCCGGCTTCGGCCTCGAGGGACCCCGCAAGGCGGCGGTGCTGGACCGCCTGCTGGCCGGGGCGCCCGGTACCGCTCCGGCCGGCCCCCACCCCATGGACCTGATCACCGACCGCCGGGCTCCCGCGCAGTCCTGATCCGTACGGGGCCGCCCCGGGCCACGGCCCGGACCCGGCCCCCCGGCCCCGCTCCCCGTCACGACCCGGCAGCCCGCGCGCACGCCAAGGCTCCGATCCGCCAGGAGGAAGTCAGCATGACCAGACATCAGCCGCGCATCGTCGACCTCAGCGAGACCCAGCCCAACCGCAGGCGCGGAGGGGATCTGCGCGCCGTGCTCACCCCGACCTCCGTGGGCTCGACCAGCGGCTTCATGGGCCTGGCGGTGATGGCCCCCGGCGAGTCGATCGCCGAGCACTACCATCCGTACTCCGAGGAGTTCGTGTACGTGGTCGCCGGGACGCTCGAGGTCGACCTCGACGGCGAGACCCACCCGCTGCGCACCGACCAGGGGCTGCTGGTCCCGCTGAACGTGCGCCACCGGTTCCGCAACGTCGGCGGTACCGAGGCCCGGATGGTCTTCCACCTCGGCCCCCTCGCCCCGCGCCCGGAGCTCGGGCACGTGGACAC
Source organism: Streptomyces sp. NPDC029122 (assembly GCF_055569445.1). NCBI lineage: Bacteria > Bacillati > Actinomycetota > Actinomycetes > Kitasatosporales > Streptomycetaceae > Streptomyces > Streptomyces sp. NPDC029122. The sequence goes on from NZ_JBVHWK010000001.1 coordinate 203,779, forward strand.
CGAGGAGGCCCCGAACCCGGACGCCACCGCCTGGGCCGAGCGTCCGCCGGAGCGCTCCGGGGTGGTCTCGTGACGCGCCGGCGGGTGGCCGTCACCGGGGTGGGCGTGGTGGCCCCGGGCGGCATCGGGACCGCCGCCTTCTGGGACCTGCTGTCCAACGGCCGTACGGCGACTCGGGGCATCAGCCTTTTCGACCCGTCCGGGTTCCGCTCCCGGATAGCCGCCGAGGTCGACTTCGACCCCCGTGAGCACGGCCTCACCGAGGACGAGGCGGCCCGGGCCGACCGCTACATCCAGTTCGCCCTGGTCGCCGCCCGCGAGGCGATGGCCGACGCCGGGCTGGAGCTCGACGGCGAACGCGCCTGGCGTACGGGCGTCTCCCTGGGCACGGCGGTCGGCGGTACCACCCGGCTGGAGCACGACTACGTCGCGGTGAGCCAGCAGGGGGCGTGGTGGGACGTGGACCACCGCCTCTCCTCGCCCTTCCTGCACCGCGCGTTCACCCCCGCGACCCTCGCCTCGGCGGTGGCGGAGCAGACGGGGGCGCGCGGTCCCGTACAGACGGTCTCGACCGGCTGCACGTCCGGGCTCGACGCCGTCGGGTACGCCGTGCACTCCATCCAGGAGGGCCGGATGGACGTGTGCGTGGCCGGCGCGTCCGACTCCCCCGTGTCCCCCATCACCGTGGCCTGCTTCGACGCCATCAAGGCGACCTCCGCGAACAACGACGACCCGGCGCACGCCTCCCGGCCCTTCGACGCCGACCGGGACGGTTTCGTCCTCGGCGAGGGCGGCGCGGTCCTGGTCCTGGAGGAGCTGGAGCACGCCCGGGCCCGCGGGGCCCGCGTCTACTGCGAGATCGGCGGCTACGCCACCTTCGGCAACGCCCACCACATGACCGGGCTGACCACCGAGGGCCTGGAGATGGCCCGGGCGATATCGACCGCCCTGGCGCAGGCCCGGATCGACGCGCGGGACATCGACTACGTCAACGCGCACGGCTCCGGCACCAAGCAGAACGACCGCCACGAGACGGCGGCGGTCAAGCGGGTGCTCGGCGACCACGCCTACGACACGCCGATGACCTCCATCAAGTCCATGGTGGGGCACTCCCTGGGCGCCATCGGGGCGATCGAGCTCGCGGCCTGCGTCCTGGCCATGACGCACCAGGTGGTGCCGCCGACCGCGAACTACGAGACGCCCGACCCCGAATGCGACCTGGACTACGTGCCGCGCACCGCCCGCGACCACACCATGCGCAGCGTGCTGTCCGTCGGCAGCGGCTTCGGCGGATTCCAGTCCGCCGTGGTCATGACCCAGCCCAAGGAGGTACGCACGTGAACAGACCCACCGCCGGCAAGCCGGCGGCCGTCACGGGCATCGGGGTCGTCGCACCCAACGGGATCGGCGCCGCCGCCTTCTGGAAGGCGGTCCAGGCGGGCGAGAGCGTCCTGGACCGGGTGACCCGGCAGGGTTGCGAGCACCTTCCGGTGCGTGTCGCCGGCGAGGTACGGGGCTTCGAGCCCGGGGCGCTGGTCGAGGACCGCTTCCTCGTCCAGACGGACCGCTTCAGCCACTACGCGCTGGCGGCGGCGGACCTGGCGCTGGAGCACGCCCGGCTGGGCCGGGCGGACTACGAGGACGATCCGTACGCGGTCGGCGTCGTCACCGCGGCCGGTTCGGGCGGCGGCGAGTTCGGGCAGCGCGAGCTCCAGCGGCTGTGGGGGCAGGGCCCCCGCTACGTCGGCCCGTACCAGTCGATCGCCTGGTTCTACGCGGCCAGCACCGGCCAGATCTCCATCCGGCGCGGGTTCAAGGGCCCGTGCGGGGTGGTCGCGAGCGACGAGGCGGGCGGGCTGGACGCCTTCGCGCACGCCGCCCGGGCGATCCGCCAGGGGAGCCGGGCGATGCTGGTCGGCGCGACGGAGGCGCCGCTCGCGCCGTACTCGGTGGTCTGCCAGCTCGGGTACGAGGGGCTCAGCACCGCGGAGGACCCGGCGCGCGCCTACCGGCCCTTCACCGCGAAGGCCTGCGGGTTCGTCCCGGCGGAGGGCGGCGCGATGTTCACCGTCGAGGACGCGGAGGCGGCCGAGCGGCGGGGTGCGCCGGTGCGGGCCCTGCTGGCCGGGCACGCCGCCACCTTCACCGGGCCGGGACGGCCGGAGGAGTCGGGAGCGGGTCTGGCCCGTGCCGTCCGCGGCGCCCTGCGGGAGGCGGGTCTGGCCCCCGAGGAGGTGGACGTGGTCTTCGCCGACGCCCTGGGCACGCCCGAGGCGGACGCGGCGGAGGCGCGGGCGATCCGGGAGGCGCTGGGCGCGTACGGCGCGAAGGTGCCGGTGACCGCTCCCAAGACCGGTACCGGGCGGGCGTACTGCGCGGCCGGCACCCTCGACGCCGCCGCCGCCGTGCTGGCTCTGGAGCACGGCGTCATCCCGCCCACCCCGAACGTCTTCGACGTCTGCCACGACCTCGACGTGGTCACGGGCAGCGCCCGTGTCGCCCCCCTGCGGACCGCGCTCGTCCTGAGCCGGGGCCGGATGGGGTCGAACGCGGCACTCGTCCTCCGCAAGGGGCCCGGATCCGCAGCGTAGGGACCGGTACCCCGTTCGTCAGGGCCGGGCGCGGTCAAGGGCCCGGCCCCCGGAAGCAGGAAAGAGAGAGAAGGCACCATGTCCGACCAACTGACCATGGAAGAGCTGGCGGCGCTCATGAAGAGCGCCGGCATCACCGTCGACCCCTCGGAGCTGGCGAGCCGCCCGGACTCCCGGTTCGACGACTACGGCCTGGACTCGCTCGGTCTGCTCGGCATCGTCGGTGAGCTGGAGAACCGGCGGGGCCGCGCGCTGCCCCCGGACGCGGACCGCTGCAAGAGCCCGCGCGAGTTCGTCGACCTCGTCAACAACAGCCTCATGACCGGAGCCTGACATGCCTGGACACACCGACAACGAGATCGTGGTCAAAGCGCCCGTCGACGTCGTGTGGGACGTGACGAACGACCTGCCGAACTGGCCGAAGCTGTTCAGCGAGTACGCCTCGGTCGAGATCCTCGAGAAGGCGGGCGACACCACCCGGTTCCGGCTCGCCATGCACCCGGACGAGAACGGCGTGGTGTGGAGCTGGGTGTCGGAGCGGACGGTGGACCGCGCGGGCCTCACGGTGAAGGCCCGCCGGGTGGAGACCGGTCCTTTCGCGCACATGGACATCCACTGGGAGTACGGCGAGGTGCCGGGCGGCACCCGCATGCGCTGGGTCCAGGACTTCGCGATGAAGCCGGACGCGCCGATCGACGACGTGGGGATGACCGACCGCATCAACCTCAACTCCCGGATCCAGATGGAACTCATCCGGGACAAGATCGAGCAGCGGGAGCGGAGCGGCCGCAAGCCCGTCGCCGGCCGTCGCTGAGACCTCCCGCCCCCTCCCTCCTCAGTCCCGTCCAGTCGAAAGGCACACCTCCCGATGCACCAAGCCCTCATCGTGGCCCGTATGGCGCCCGGTTCGGCGCCCGACATCGCCGGCCTGTTCGCCGCCTCGGACGCGGGTGAGCTGCCCCACCTGGTCGGGGTCCGCCGCCGCAGTCTCTTCCAGTTCGGGGACGTGTACATGCACCTGATCGAGGCCGACCGGGACCCCGGTCCGGCCATCGCCCAGGTCACCGGGCACCCGGAGTTCCGCGACCTGAGCGAGCGGCTCTCGGCCTTCGTCAGCCCGCACGACCCGAAGACGTGGCGGAGCCCGAAGGACGCGATGGCCCAGCGGTTCTACCTCTGGGAGCGGGACGCCGCCCGGTAGTCGTACGGGTGCCCAAGCCGGCGCCGCACCCTCCGGGCGGCCTGGGCACCCACGACCCACGCGCATCGGGCGCGTCCGCTTCACGGCTCGTGACGGGGGGAATTCGGCAGGTAGTTTTTACATGAATAGCTGACTGAATTCCCGTCAACAAGGTTCCGCCTCATATCTCGATTTGATAACAAGAACGCCGAAAAGGCCTGGACCTTTGACGGGCGACGCGCGTAACTCTCTTGTTTTAAAAGCGAATTGACGGTTCATCAAATCCTGCCTCCAGGTAACGGATAGATTTCTCGGGCCGTTCTCCCGTTTGTCCGAATTCCACGAGCCGTCCATCTGGCAAGCTTCCGCGCACCCACTCTCCTGACCAGGACTTGAGGTGCGCATGACAGCACGATCCACCGGCCGCCGGCGCAGGCCCGGCCACCGGCGCAAACCCAGGAAGCTGATACTCCTGACCGCCGCCCTCGCATCGGCGGCGGTCCTCGCGGGAGGCATCGCCTACTCCGGCATCGGCGGCGACGCCGAGGCGACCACCACCGCACTGGCGGAGGCACCCGCCGCCGTCGCCGAACCGGCCGCCGCACCGGCCCGGGACGCGGAACCGGCCCCCCTCGCGAAGGCGCCCGCGAACGAGGACAGCCGCGGCATGGTCTACGACGGGCTGGAGACGGCCCCGAAGGGCGACCGCTGCGTCGGCGTCTACCGCACGACGGCGGGCCTGTGCACCCACGGGCCGGACGCTCCCCCCGGGGGCGTCGACATCAAGCGGGACGTGGAGCCCGTGGTCCGTACGAAGGCCCCGGCGGCCGACCCCGCCTCCCCGGCCCACGCCGACCCGGCCGCCACCGAGAACGGCGGGCGTCCTCAGGACGCGCCCGCCGCCGACGCCCGCGGCGCCGCCCCGAGCGCCAAGGCCCCGGCCCCGCCGGCCTCCGGCGGCCAGGCCGTCGCCGCCGGGCCGGCCGGGCAGACCGTCCAGTGCGACGGGGACGGCAGCACCGGCAACCGCGTCCAGGTCGTGTACGTACACGGCCCCGGCCGCGACCGGTACGCCGAGTACGTGGCCTCGTTCCGCAAGTGGGCGGCCGACGCCGACCTCATCTACGCGGCGAGCGCCAAGGAGACCGGCGGCGTCCGGCACATCCGCTACGTGACGGCCGCCGACTGCACCCCCTCGGTGCTCAACATCGAGCTCCCGGACTCCGCGCTCCGGGAGTTCAGCGCCACCAACAACGCGCTGGCGGCCAAGGGACTGGACCGCCGCGACCGCAAGTACATGATCTTCGCGGACTCCCAGGTCTACTGCGGCATCGGCACCTTCAACGGCGACGAGCGGCCCGGCCAGAACAACCTGAGCAACTTCGGCCCCTCCTACGGGCGTACGGACTCGGGCTGCTGGGGCGGCCACACCGCCGCCCACGAACTCGGCCACAACCTGGGCGCGGTCAACAACAGCGCGCCCAACACCAGCCGGGGCGCGCACTGCACGGACGAGTTCGACGTCATGTGCTACTCCGACACCCCGTACTACCCGAAGATGCGCGACGTGTGCCGCAACCAGGCCGCCGAGAACATCCTGGACTGCAACCACGACGACTACTTCCACACCAGCCCGAAGCCGGGCAGCTACCTGGCCACCCACTGGAACATCGCCGACAACCAGTTCCTGATGCGCTCCGCGGGCGGTGGCGGCGGCACCACCCCGGACCCGAACCCTTCGCCCACCGCGAAGCCGAGCCCGTCGCCCACCAAGAAGCCCTCGGGCGCCCCGGCGGTGACGGCGGGCCAGATCCAGTCCGACTCGGTGGTGCTGAGCTGGCCGAAGGCCGAGGGCGCGGTCTGGTACCAGGTCCTGCTGAACGACAAGCACCTGACCTGGGTCCAGTCCACCTCGCTGCGCGTCTACAACCTCAAGCCCGGTACCGCGTACACGGCCGCCGTGTCGGTCCGCGACGGCTCCGGCCGTGACAGCGGCCCCGGCAAGGCCGCGTCCTTCCGCACGGCCGGCGCGGGCGGCGGCGCCACCACCCCGGGCACCCGCTACGTGCTCGGCAACGGCAGCAGCGGCATGGCCGCCGAGCTGTGGGGCGGCCGGACCGCCGACGGAACCGTCCTCGTCGCGAACCGGACCAACGGCTACGCGCAGCAGCAGTGGTACTTCGACGACGCGGGCGGCGGGACGGTGCGCATCCGGTCCGCGGCCTCCGGCAAGTGCCTCCAGCCGGGCGGCGCTCCCGCCGCGGGCATGTGGGTCGTGCAGCAGGCCTGCGGGAACTCCGCCGCCCAGCAGTGGCGGCTGACCTCCCGCGACGGCGCGGTGACCATCACCGACCCGAGCGGCGGCTTCGCCCTCACGGTCAGCAACCGGCCCTACTACGGGACCTGGCTGCTCGACCTCCAGCGCGCGGACGGCCGTCCGGCGCAGGTCTGGGCGGCCCGCAAGGCCGGCTGACCGGCCCCAGGCCGGCGGGCGGCCGTACTCCCCTACGGCCGCCCGCCCCTCGCCCTCCCCTCCGAGGAACCCGCCTCCCGCGGGGCCCTCGTCCCCTCGCCCGTCACTCCCCTCACCTGGAGCACCGCGCCGATGCGCCGACACCTCCCGACCCCCGCCGCCGCCCTGGCCTTCGCCGTACTGGCCCTCCCCCTGCTGTACCTCGCGCTGGCCGTGGGCACGGCCGGACCCGCCCGCGCGCACGGCGACACCATGAAGGTGGTCATCACCGGTCAGCGGGACGGCCGTGTCACCTCCGACGTCACCTGGGAGAACGACGGGGACGCCGTCGATGAGGCCGTGGCCGCCACCGTGAACGCCGTCAGCGCCGACGGGAGCCGGACGGCGGGCCCTTGGCGGCTGGTGCGCGACGCGGGCCGGGCCGCGGGGTGGATCACGGCCGAGGCGCTGCCGCCCGGCACGTGGACGGTGACCGTCGACGCGGGCTTCCCCGCGCTCGGGCACGCGCGGCAGGAGGTCGCGGTGCCCGTGGTGGACCCGGCCCCGTCGCCGCCGGCCGTCCCCGCCCCGGCCCCTTCGGCCCCCTCCGTGCCGACCGCCCCCTCCGCCCCCTCCGCACCTTCCGCCTCCCCCTCCCCGGCACCGGTGCCCGCGCCGTCCGGTGGCTCCGGCGGCTGGTGGACCACCGCCGGGGTGGCCGGGATCGCCCTCGCCGGCGCGGCCGCCGGGATCCTGCTGCGCCGCTCCCGCCGCTGACGGAGTGTCGTCGGCCGGACCGGGCGGCGGGCGAGCATGGTGGTCCCCGAAGCGCTCGACGACGTACACGACGAGAGACACGGCTGGGGACTGCTCATGAAGGCCACGGAGGTACTGGCGGACGGCTTCGGACGCATCCGGGAGGTGGTCCACGAGACGGTCGAGGGGCTCTCGGCCGAGGAGCTGAACGCCCGGCTCGATCCGGCGGCGAACTCGATCGCCTGGCTGGTCTGGCACCTGACCCGGGTGCAGGACGACCACGTGGCCGACGCCTCGGGCCTGGAGCAGGTGTGGCGGGCCGGGGGCTGGGCGGACCGCTTCGGCCTGCCGCTGCCCGATGACGGCATCGGCTACGGACACACCGCCGCCCAGGCCGGCCAGGTGCGCGTCGACTCCCCCGGCCTGCTGCTGGGCTACTACGACGAGGTGCACGAGCAGAGCCTGCGGTTCGTGCGCGGGCTGTCCGCCGCCGATCTCGAGCGGATCGTCGACGAACGCTGGGACCCTCCCGTCAGCCTGGGCGTGCGTCTGGTCAGCGTCCTGGCGGACGACCTCCAGCACGCGGGCCAGGCGGCCTACGTCCGGGGCGTGCTCCAGCGGCGCTCGGCCTAGCGGAAGCCATCGGCCGCCCCGGTCAGGGCGTGGCCGGCCGCCCGGCCGCGCCAGCGTCGGGCCCGCGGAACGGTGGGGCCGGGGGGACGGTGAGGCCGGTGGCCCCTGCCGGGGCCGCTCGGGCTGCCCGGGTTACTCGATGACGAGCTCGACGGGGATGTTGCCCCGGGTGGCCTTGGAGTAGGGGCAGACCTCGTGGGCCTGCTTGACCAGCAGGGTGCCGGTCTCGCCCTCCAGGTGGGCGGGGAGCTCGACGCGCAGGGTGACGGCGAGGCCGAAGCCGCCGGCGTCCTGGCCGATGGAGGCCTCCGCGGTGACGGACACGTCGCCGGTGTCGACCTTCGCCTGCCGGCCGACCAGCCCGAGGGCGCTGGCGAAGCAGGCGGCGTAGCCGGCGGCGAAGAGCTGCTCGGGGTTGGTGCCCTGACCGTTGCCACCGAGCGCCGGAGGCATGGCGAGCGGGAGGTCGATCTGGCCGTCGGAGCTGACGGCGCGGCCCTCGCGGCCGTTGGCGGTGGCGACGGCGGTGTACAGCGCGTCCATCGGGAGGTCCTTTCGCAGGGGCGGGGCGGCCGGTGGCGACCCTCGGCCACAACTAGAGCACACAATTCAGTTGTGCACAACTCAATGGCCCGCAAGCCGCCTCCGGTACACTGGGCCCATGACCGAGCAGCCCGCCGACGCCTTCCGCGAACCCCTTGGCGACCAGGACTTCCTCCGCCTCGACGGACAGATCTGCTTCGCGCTGGGCGCCGCGAACCGCGCCTTCGGGGGGCTCTACCGGGTCGTCCTGAAGGACCTGGGCCTGACCTACCCCCAGTACCTGGTGATGCTGGTGCTCTGGGAGCACGGCACGATGCCGGTCAAGCAGCTCGGACAGCACCTGCGGCTCGACTCGGGCACGCTCTCGCCCCTGCTCAAGCGCCTGGAGGCGGCGGGCCTGATCCGCCGCGAGCGCAGCGCGGAGGACGAGCGCTCCGTGCACGCGGTGCTGACCGCAGAGGGCTCCGCCCTGCGCGAGCGGGCCGTGGAGGTCCCGCGCCGGATCGCGAGGGCGACCGGGTTCGAGCTCACCGAGATCCGCGACCTCCAGCAGCGCCTGGGCCGCCTCACGGCCGCCCTGGACACCGCCGTGGAGTCCGTCGACGCCGCCGGCCCGGCCTCCCGGGACTGACAGTCCGCCGCCCGCGCACACCCGGCGGCCGAGATAGTTGCTATTATCAACCTTTTACTTGACCACCTTAACTATTGCTGGCTACCTTCTCCAAAGTACTTGACGACATAAAACATCTGCGTCCTGAAGCACTTAAGAAGGTCCTCGCCTCATGAGCTCCGCCGCATCCGCCCCCGCCGAAGCGGGGAACAGGAACGAGACGGTCATCGTCTTCGCCCTGAGCCTCGCCGCCATGGTCGTGTCGATGATGCAGACCCTGCCCGTACCGATCCTGGGCCTGATCCGCGACGACCTCGGCACGTCCACCGCCGGCGTCAGCTGGGTGACCACCGCCACCCTGCTCTCCGCCGCCGTCTTCACCCCGCTGCTGGGCCGCTTCGGCGACCAGCACGGAAAGAAGCCCACGCTGGTGGCCGTCCTCGGCGTGATGGTGGCCGGCTCCGTGGTGGCCGCCCTGGCGACCTCCCTGCCCCTGCTGATCCTCGGCCGAGTGCTCCAGGGCGCCGCCACGGCGATCTTCCCGCTGGCCCTGTCCGTCCTGCGCGAGGAGGTCCGGCCGCAGAAGCTGCCGGGCGCCATGGCGCTGGTCAGCGGCACCCTCGCGTTCGGCAGCGGTCTGGCACTGGTCGCCACCGGCCTGCTGACCTCCGGTGCCCACGCCGACTACCGCAACGCCTTCTGGATGGCGACCGGGTTCGCCGCCCTGGCCCTGCTCGCCGTGGTGTTCCTGGTCCCCGCCACCCGGCACAAGACCGGCGGACGCACCGACTTCCTCGGCGCGCTGACCCTCGGCATCGCCCTGCTGCTGCTCCTGCTGGCCATCTCCCAGGGCCACGAGTGGGGCTGGTCCTCCGCCCGCACCCTCGGCGGCTTCGCCGGGGCGGCCGTGATGACCGCCGTCTGGGTCCTGGTCGAGCGCAAGGTCGCCGAGCCGCTCGTCGACATGAAGATGTTCGTCCACCGCCCGGTGCTGATGGCCAACCTGGCCGGCATCCTCGTCGGCTTCGGCATGTTCGCCAACTTCCTGGGCGTCTCCTACCTCGTCCAGATGCCGGAGGAGCTCACCGGCTACGGCTTCGGCGCGTCCATCCTGCGCGCCTCCGTCCAGTTCCTGCTGCCCGGCGCGATCGTCTCGCTGCTCGCCTCCCCCATCGGCGGCCAACTGGTGCGCCACCGCGGCCCCCGCCTCGCGCTCGCCGTGGCCGCCGCGCTCGGCACCGTCGGCTTCGGCTGGCTGGCGCTCGACCACGACCACGGCCTCTCGGTGATCGGCGCGGGCCTCGTCGTCGGCGCGGCCGTCAGCTTCGGCTACGCCGCCATGCCCGCCGTGATCATGTCCAGCGTCCCGCACCACCAGAGCGGCATCGCCAACGGCATCAACTCCATCTCCCGCTCCACGGGCAGCGCGATCGGCAGCGCCGTCGTCACCACCATCCTGGCGTCGAAGACCGTCGAGCACCTGCCGCAGGGCGTCCCGCCGCTTCCGGCCGAGTCCGGATTCACCCTCACCTTCTGGATCGGGGCCGCCGCCTTCGCCCTGGTCGCGCTGATCGCCCGGCTCGGCCTGCGATCCGGCCACGGCCCGCGCGTGGTGCGGACGGCCGCCCCGAGCCCCGCCCCGTCGAAGGTCCCGGACACCGCCGACGCGGCCTGACCCCGCGTCACACTCCCTCCCGCTGCCCCCGTCCCGCACGGACCGGGGGCAGCGGCGCGTCCGGGAGCACCGCTGCGGAACCCCTCCCCTCCGCGTTGTCAGTGGCGCTCGCTACTCTCCCCGCATACCGCAGCTCAACAGGCGCTCGCGCCGTGATCCGGGCTGCGCAAGAACGTTTTCGGACAGGTGGAGGGGCGCGCGCTGATGGGCTGGCTGGCGTTGGACGAGGGGTACGAGATCTCCCTCGTGGAGGGGCGGGTCGCGGTACGGCGGCCCGCGGGACGGCAGTTGAAGGCGCTGCCGAAGGCGCTGCGCGACCACCCCGAGGTGGACCGGCTGCGCCGGCTCGCCGAGTGGCTGGGCCGGCACGAGGCGGCCTGCGCGGCCCAGGTGGACACCTGGATGGTGTCCTCCCTGCCGGTGCCGACCGAGCTCCTCGCCCGGGTCTGGCCCGACGGGGCCTGGCAGGCCGCGCTGCGCGACCTCGCGGTCGTCCCCGACAGCGACCCCGACGAGGTGGGCTTCCTGCGCGACGCCACCGCCGCCGGCGAGCTGAAGGTGGTCAACCTCGACGGCGAGACCGTACGCCTCTCCCCGCGCACGGTGACCCTGCCGCACCCGGTGCTGCTGCCCGACCTGGACGACGTACGGGAGTTCGCGGCCGAGCTGGACATCACCCAGCGGGTCGAGCAGATCCACAGGGCGACCTGGGAGAAGCCCGCGGACCTGGAACCGGCCGCGACCGAGGTGCACGACTACGCCGGCGGGGTCTTCCCCAGCCGGTTCAGCCTCGCCGCCCGCGCCACGAACCTCGGCTACCGGGTCTCCGGCGGATACGCCACCTGCAAGGTGCGCGACTCCGGCCGGGCGGTGGAGGCGGCCGTGTGGATCGGCGAGCCCTACTGGGACGACGAGTCGGCCACCGGGGCGCTGAACTGGCACGACGAGGAGGGCCGGGCGGTACGCCTGGCCGAGGTCGGACCGGTGGCCTGGTCCGAGGGCATGCGGATGGCCGCGGCGCTGTACGCCGGGCGCACGATCGAAGAGGGCGGGGACGAAGCGTGAGCACCACCGACACCACGGGCACGGCCCGCAACGGCCTCGGCGACAGCGCCGGGCTGCTGGCGGCGGGAGCCGTCCTGCCCGCCGGGACCACCGGGGCGGGCCCCTCGGCCGTCCCCCTCACCGCGCGGACGTACCGTCACCCGGCCCTGGGGGACGAGCGGGTCGTGGTCCGCCTGGCCGCGGCCGAGCTCGGTGCCGCCGAGGACCTCGCCGCGGGCTTCCTGGGCCTCGTACCGGACGGCGAGCCGCGGGTGGTCGGCCTCGGCCGGCGCCAGGCACTCGGCTTCCCCGAGTGGGTGCTGGTGCACCACCCCGAGGACGGGCACCACGCGCTGGCCGTGGTCCCCGAACTGGACCGGCTGGCCCGCCAGGCCAAGACCAAGCCCAAGGCCGCCCTCGACGCCTGCGCCGAGCTGGCCGACCGGCTCGCCGCCGCCGTCCCGCACTTCCTGCCCGTCTTCTACGAGCAGGCCGCGCGCCTCTTCCTCGCCGTGGACAACACCACCTACGCGGCGCAGCTGTTCGGCCGGGCCCGCACGAGCGAGGCCCGCTACGGCCTGGCCGTCGACGAGGACCGGCTCGACGCCGTCTTCCTCGAATTCGCCCTGGCCGGCGCCCTGCCCGTGAAGGTGCTCACCGGCTACGGCAAGGAGCTGGCCCAGCGGGTCTCCCCCGCCGAGGCCTTCGAGCGCTTCCGCCGTCTGTGCGTACGCCGCACCGCGGGCGGGCTCCCGCCGTCCGCGCAGGCCTCCGTCGAGCTGCGCAGGCTGGCCCGCGCCGCCGGGCTGACCGGCAACGAACCCGAGCAGGACTACCTCGCCGAGCTGCTGCCGCTGCCCGCCACCCTGCGGGCCGCGACCGGCTGGTGGAAGGCCCACCGCACGGCGCTCGTCGCCCTCGCCAAGCGCGTGCCCGCGGTACGGGGGACCCTGCTCGGCATCATGCCCTCCGGCGGGGGCGAGGCCGGGGAACTGGCCGCCCTGTGGCTGGAGGTGCTGGAGGAGTCCGGCGCCACCGCCGGGCTCGCCGGGGCGGACGCACCCGCCGAGGAGCGCTGCGCCGACGGCACGGCCGGCTGGCTGGAGCGCTTCCACACCGCCCGCCACACCGGCTGGGGCACCCCGCCGCCGCTCCCCGCCCTGCTGCCCCTCGTCACCCGCTGCGCCGGCCGGCTGCGCGCCGAACTGGCCCTGCCGGGGCGGGAGCAGGGCCTGCGCCTGGGCTTCCAGGACGTGAACCTGCTCGACCTGCTGCTCTCGCTCGGGCTGACCGTCGTCAGACCCGGCCCGGACGAGGTGCTGGGCCTGGACGGCTGGGCCCGTTCGGCCGAGCGGCGCGACCTGCGGGCGCTGTGCGCCGACGAGCGGATGCGTCCGGCGTTCCACCGCACCCTGGAGCGCTTCAACACCCACGTCTCGGCCGGGCGGGAGACGCTGCGGCACCTCGCCGGGGCTCCCGGCAGCGCCCCGCTGGTCGCCGAGTGGGTCCGCGGGCTCGCCGCCCGGTCCTCGGTGGCGGCCCTGCCGGAGCTGCCGGAGGCGCTGCGCCGACTCACCTGGCTGCCGTCCGAGGCACTGGCCCTCGCCCCCGAGGAGGTGTCCCGGGCCGCGTCCGTCGACCTGGGCGAGATCCTGGCCCGCACCCTGCGGGGCGGCCTGTTCGAGGAACTGGTCTGGCCGGCCTGGGAGGCCGCCCTCACCGAGCTGGCGCCCGGCCAGGGGCGCACGCGGCTGACCGTGATGGACGCCTGGCCGTACGTCATCGTCGCGAACTCCACGCAGGTCCGGGTCATCGACGCCGACTCCACCGTGCTCACCCACGACCTGCGGATCCCGCAGGGCGGCAACCGGTACAACCAGGGCTTCCACTACGCCGACGGCGACCTGCTCGTCTTCTGGGCCTCCTACGACGGCCCGGTCCAGGGCTACTGGCTGAGCGCCCCCGACGACGTGCTCACCCTGGACTCCTCCGACTCCTTCTGGTCGGTGCGATCGGAGCACGTCAGCCTGCCGCTGCCCGGCGGCGGCCGCACCACCGGCGGCGCCGCCCCGCTGCACGCGGGCGACAGCAGGCTCCCCGCCGAACGGCCCGTCATCACGGACGGGACCTCGTACTGGGTGTGGGACCAGGGCGGCCGCCCGGGCGACTGGGGCTGGGCCGAGTACGACCCGGCCACGGGCGTACTGGGGCGGCGCTCCCTGCCGGGCTTCCTCGCCGACGCCCTGGACGGCCACCCGAGCGGCAGCGTCCTCAACGACCACGTCGGCCAGAACTGGCTGCGGCCGACGCCCGCCGTCGAGGGCTCCGTGCTGGGTACGCCGGTAGACGGGCTGCTCGGCTGGCGCGTCGTGTACGTCCGGGGCGAGGGCTGGCACGGCTCCGACAACACCGGGCGCTCCGTCACCGTCCGCGAGGGCGGCCCCCTCCCGCGCGCGGCCGTCGCCTTCCCCGGCGACGACCGGCCGCGCGCCGTCTCCCAGGACTGGCGGACCCTGGCCCTCACCGACCCCGAGGGCGCCGTCACCTGCCGGGTCACCTCCGACCACAACGGCGGCCTCTTCTGGACCGGCCACGCCGAACTCCCCCGGCTCGCCTACTGGTACTGCCTGCGGCCCCGCGATCCGGAGGGCTCCGCGGCGCTGCGCGCGCTGGACGGGCGTCGTGCCGGGGAGCTGCTGGCGGCGGCCGCGCGGGCGGTGAAGCGTACGGAGCTGCCCGCGCTGGTCGGCGCGGCCCTGCCCGCCGTCACCGCGCCCGCGCTGCTCGGCGGGGTGGTCGACACCGTCCGCGCGGCGCTGACCCAGCGCCAGGCCCTGGACAGGGTCGCGGCCGCGCTGAAGCCGGCCCCGGACGCGCGCCCGAAGACGCCGGTGGACCGGGGTCCGGCCGACGGGCTGCTCCACCGTGCGCTGCACGGGCTGACGGGTTCCCCGCACCACCGCTACCACGGCGTGGACTCCGACGGCACCTTCCGCTTCCTGCGCGCGCTGGCCGAGGCCGTCGCCGACACCCCCGCCGAGGCGGTACCGGGCCGGCTGCACGTGGACATGCCGAAGCTGGCCCATTCCGCCTTCCCCTGGACCGGGCTGTTCCTGGACGCGCCGGCGGCGGTCGCCTACCGCGCGGTCGTCACCGGTGACACCACCGAGGAGGAGCGGACGGCGCTGCTGCGGGTCCTCGGCGAGGCGGACGCCCTGGGCCTCACCTCGGCCGAGGTGTCCGCCGCGCGCTGGCGGCGCCTGCGGGTGCGCGTCGACACCGCACACCTGCTGGGTGCCGACGGCCGCGAGCGCGGCCGGGGCGGCCGGCACCGCGCCGTGGTCCCGCTCGGCGGCGGCGCCGTGCTCGCCCTCGACGGGCAGACCCAGGAGTACTCCGGGGGCCGCGAGTTCGACGCGTTGCTGCACGACCCGGCCGGCGCCTTCGCCGTGCCCGCCCCCTACACCGGGGCCGGAGCGGGCGGGCCGGTCGGCGACCGCGGGCGCGGCGCCGACTGGGCCTCCGCCTTCCTGAAGGAGGCGGCCGAACGCGGCCCGGCACCCTGGTTCCCGGAGGCCGCCGAGGAGTTCGCGAGGCTCACCGGGGTCCGCGCCGCCGTGGCCGGGCTGGTCCTCGCGGGCCTGCCGCACCTGGACTCGTACGAGCGCGGGTTCCTGCCCGCCGGGCTGCGCGAGACCCTCAAGGTGAAGGCCACCGACGCCGTGAACGCCCGCGACGAGCTCAAGGAGCTGGGCGTGGACGTCCGGTGCGACCTGGTCGCGGCGCTGCTGCCCGCCGACCCGGCGGCGCTGTGGACGCGGGGCCCTGACGCGGCGGCCGCCGCGCGGGTGTGGAACGAGCGCGTGGGGCGTCGTACCCCCGTGCCCGAGTGGCTGCTCGCCGAGGCCGTCAAGGAGGTGCGCGGCGGCGGCTGGGCCCCGCACCGGGCGCTGCCGGCACTGCTCGACGCGGCGGCCTCCGAGGTGCTGAGCACGGACGTCGCGTGGACGGTCAAGGGGGACCACGTGGAACCCTGCGCCCCGGTGGCCCAGCCCTTCGACTCGGGCGTGCTGACGGGGGCCGCGGCCCTGACGGCCTGGCTCGCGCACCGGCTGCCCGCCGGGCATCCGGTACGGGCCTGCCTGCCGCCGGCGCTGACCGCGCTGCGCCAGCGCCTCGCCTCGCCCGGACTCCTGCTCAGCCTCGGGCACTACATCCGGCTGCCCGACTTCCGAAAGGCGGCGGGCACCCCCACCGAGACCGGCGAGGGGTACGAGCGGTACGGCGCGGTGGTGCTGGCCACGCAGGACACGCAGCCCCGGCCCGCGCTGCGGCCCGCCCTGCTGGACTCGACCGGGTCCGACCCGTACCTGCCGCTGCTGCGCGGCACCGACCAGCAGCCCTCCGCGGCCGAGACGGCGCTGCGCCTGGTCCAGGACCCGGCGTTCGCCGCGCTGCTCGCCGATCCGGGGACACCGGTCGCGGGCGCCGTCGACAAGGACGGCACCTGGTGGCCGCAGGACCCGTCGCGCAGCGTGCCGGAGCTGGTGGCGGAGGTGTCCGGGGAGTACGGCCTGGGCGCGGACGCGGCCGCGCTGTACCTGGCGCTGCTGGCGATGCCCGACCCGACCGACCGCAACACGGCCCGCTGGACGGGCTGGAAGCCGGCCCGGATGAAGGCGGCCCGCGCCGAACTGGCCGCCACGGGGCTGGTGGTACAGGCCAGCCGCACCCGCGCCGGACGCTCCCTGTTCCTGCCCGGCGGCTGGACCGAGCCGGGGGCGCCGGTGCTGCCGGTGGAGGCGTGGAAGCTGCCCCTGTACGCGGTGGCGGCGGGCGGTCGTCCGGCGCTGGGCGTACTGGTGCCCGCCGAGCCGGCCGCGGAGCTGTACCGCCGGGCGTGGGGGCGGGTCCGCGAGGGCGACGTACCGCGCTTCGAGGAGCTCAAGGTGAGGCGCGCCGCCGGCCGCCGGCGCTGACCGGCCGGGCCCGGTGGGGGTGCGCGGCAGCGGCCGCCGCGCCCCCACCGGGCCCGCACCGCCCCCTTCGCCCTTCCTTCCCTCTCTTTCCGCCTTCGTTCCTGCTGCCTTCCTTCGTTCTTCCTTGCTGCCTTCCCGACTGCTTCCACGAACCAGAGGACCCGCACCGATGACCGTCACCGAACCGTCCGCGCCCGCCCGGCAGGCCATGCCCGCCGAGGAGCGTCACGCCGCCGAACTCGCCTTCCTCGCCGCCCAGGACACCGGCCCGCGCCCGCCCGGCTGGCTCCTCACCCCCCGCGCGGTGGTCACCTTCGTGTGCGGCAGCGAGGGCGAGGAGCTGGCCCTGCCCAAGCGGCGCGCCGGACTGCCGTCGAAGCGGGTGATCGCCCGCAAGTTCGTCGGGGAACGCGCCCTGGTGGAGCGGTGCGTGGTGACCCTGGCCGGGGAACGGGGGCTACTGCTCACCGGTGAGCCGGGCACCGCCAAGTCGATGCTGTCCGAGCTGCTGTCGGCCGCGGTGTGCGGCACGAGCGAGCTCACCGTGCAGGGCACCGCCGGCACCACCGAGGACGCCTTCCGCTACGGGTGGAACTACGCGCTGCTCCTCGCCCAGGGCCCCACCCCGCAGGCCCTCGTGGACTCCCCCGTGCTCTCCGCGATGCGGACGGGCCGGGTGGCGCGGGTCGAGGAGATCACCCGCTGCCTGCCCGAGGTGCAGGACGCGCTCGTGTCGATCCTGTCCGACCGCCGGGTCAGCGTGCCGGAACTGACCGCCACCGAGGACGCGGTGGTTTCCGCCGCCCCCGGCTTCACCGTCATCGCCACCGCCAACCTGCGCGACCGCGGCGTCTCGGAGATGTCCGCCGCCCTCAAGCGGCGCTTCAACTTCGAGACCGTCGGCCCGATCGCCGACCCCGACGCCGAGGCCGCCCTCGTCCGGCGGCAGGCCGTCGCCGCCGTGGAACGCGCCGGAGCGGCCTTCGGGGTGGACGACTCCGTCCTCGACGCGCTCGTCACCGTCTTCCGGGACCTGCGATCGGGGCGCAGCGCCGAGGGCTGGGACGTGGAGCGGCCCGGTACCGTCATGTCCACCGCCGAGGCCGTGCAGGTGGCGGCCTCGCTGGGCGTCGCGGCCGCGTACCTGCCGGGCGGTGACGTGCTGGACCTGCTGCCGGGACACCTGCTGGGCGTCGTGCGCAAGGACGACCCCGCCGACCACGGGCGGCTGCTGGGCTACTGGGACGGCCCGGTGCGCCGCCGGGCCGAGGACGGCTCCGCGATGTGGCGCCGCCTGTGGGACCTGCGCGGGAGCCTGCGTTGACGCTCACCGCCGAACCGCGGGCGGCGGTCGAGGAACTGGCCGCGTGCCGCGCGCCGTACCTGCTCGGGGTACGCCACCACAGTCCCGCGCTGGCCGCGGTGGTCCCCGCGCTGCTGGAGGCGGCGGACCCCGAGGTGGTCTGCGTGGAGCTGCCTGCCGACTTCCAGCGCTGGCTGGCGCACCTGGCCGACCCGGAGACCCTCGCGCCGGTCGCGCTGGCGGGCCTGGGGGCCGAAGGGCGCCTCGCCTTCTACCCGTTCGCGGACTTCTCCCCCGAGCTGGCGGCGATCCGCTGGGCGCGCGGCCGGGGCGTGGAGGTCGTCTGCTGCGACCTGCCGCTGTCCGACCGGGGGTGGACCCCGGAGGCCGTTGCGTCGGCCCCCGGCCCGTCCGGGCTCCGGTCCTACGCCGGGGCGCTCGCCGCGTCGGGCACCGGACGCGAGGGCGACGACCTGTGGGACCGGGCCGTGGAGGTCCTGGCCCCGGGCTGTTCCGCGGAGGCCGTACGCCGCGCCGCGCTCGGCGTCGGCTGGGCGCTGCGTACGGACGCGGGCGACGTTCCGGCTGTGGACCTGGCGCGGGAGGCCCACATGCGGGGCGTGCTCGCCGGGTTCGCGGGCCGTCGGGTCGCCGCCGTGATCGGCGCCTTCCACGCCCCCGCCCTGGCCCCGGGTGCGGGCGGGGAGGCGGTGGCGGTCTCCGGTCCGGACACCGCCGGCGCCGCCGACGGCGGCGTCGTCACCTCGTTCGTGGCGTACTCCCACGACCTGCTCGATTCCCGCTCCGGCTACCCCGCCGGGATCCGGGACCCGCTGTGGCAGCAGGCCGTGTTCGAAGCGGGCGGGGACCCCGTGCGGCTGCGGGAGGCCGCGGCCGCCGCCGTCACCGGGCTGTGCCGGGAGCTGCGCCGCGCCGGGCACACCGCGGGCACCGGGGAGGCCGCCGAGACGCTGCGCCTGGCCTGCGACCTGGCGGTGCTGCGCGGGCTGCCCGCCCCCGGCCGGGGCGAGCTGCTGGAGGCCGTCACCACGGTGCTCGGGCAGGGCGAACCCCTGGGCCGGGGGCGGGCGCTGGCCCGCGCCCTGGAGGCCGTGTTCGTCGGCACGGGCCGCGGCCGGACCACCCCGCACGCCCCCCGCTCCGGGCTCGGCCCCTCCGTGGAGGCGGAGCTGGCCGCGCTGCGGCTGCCGTGTCCCGAGGACCCGGAGCCGCGCGAGGTCCGCCTGGACCCGCTGCGCTCCGAGCTCGACGGACGCCGGGAGGTGCTGCTGCGGCGGCTGCTGGTCTGCGGCGCCTCCTACGGGGAGCCCGTGGCGGTCGCCGCCACCGGCGACGGCACCGCCCTGGGGAGCAAGTGGCGGCTGTCCTGGACCCCGTCGGTCCCGGCCCGCCTCGACCTGGCGGGGGTCCGCGGCGTGAGCGCCGCCCAGGCGGCCGCCGGGACGCTGCGGGACACCGCGCGCCGCCAGGCGGCCGAAGGCGGCCCGACGGCCGCCCAGGTGCTGGCCGGGCTCGACGCCGCCGCGCGCTGCGACCTGCCCGAACTGGTCGGCGTACGACTGGAGGAGATGGCGGCCGTACTGCCGGACACCGCCACCGTGCCCGAGCTCCTGGAGGCCGTCGACCTGCTGGAGGGGCTGCGCCGCGGCCACCTGCCCGGTGCCCCGGACGGGGCGCGGGCCACGGCCGAGGAGCTCGTCGGCGACCTGCTGGACGCCGCGCTGCGGTCCCTGCCCGGCCTCGCCGGCAGCGACGACCCCGCCGACGCGGGCGCCCTGGTGGCCCTCGCCGACCGGGCCGCCGCCCGCCGGCTGGGGCTGCGCATGGACGCCGCCCTCGCCGAACTCGCCTCCGGAGCCGGCCCCTTGATGCGGGGTGCGGCCCTGGCCGTACGGGTCCTGCTCGACCTGGATCCGGCCGCCGGGCTCGGCTCCCGCGCCGCCGCCTGGGTGGACGGCGCGGCCACCGCCGACGGGCGGCGCACGCTGGCCCGCCGGCTCGCCGGACTGCTCACCGCCGCCGGGCCGCTGCTCGGTGCCTCCCCGGCCGCCCTCACCCCGCTGCTGGACCGGGTGGACTCGCTGGCCGACGGGGCGTTCCTGGAGCGGTTGCCGGCGCTGCGGGCCGGGTTCGACGTGCTGACCCCGGCCGCCCGGGAGCGGCTCCTGGACACGGTCACCGAGCGGCTCGGCGACCGGGTCGACCTCTCGCTGGACGCGCCGCCCGCGCTGCTGGCCCTGTGGGCGGCCGCCGACGCCGCCGGGCTGGCCGCGGTCAAGGAGCTGGCGCTGCCCGGGGGTTGCCCCGTCACGGCCGCCGCGACCCTCGCGGAGCCGGCCGCCGCGGCCGCACCCGCGCCCGGCGGTCCGCTGCCGGACGGGCGGCGGCTCGCGCCCGCCGACCGGTGGCGCCTGCTGCTCGGCCGCCAGCGCGACCGGCTCCCGGCCGACGCGCGGCCCTATGCCCGCGCGCTGGACGAGCTGTACGGCGCCGGGCGCGGGGAGGGTTCCGCGGACGTGGGCCGCCCCGGCTCCGGCGGCGGGGACGGGGCCTCCTTCCCGACCGCCCGGGAGTGGTCGGCGGAGCTGGAGTCCCTCTTCGGCGCCGACGTGCGCGAGGAGGTGCTGGCCGACGCGGCCGGGGCGGGCCGCACCGATGTGCTGGCCCAGCTGGACCCGGCGTCGGTGCGCCCGTCCGTGGAACTGCTGACCTCGGTGCTGTCCTTGGCCGGCGGCATGTCCGAGGCGCACCTGGCCCGGCTGCGGCCGCTGGTGCGGCGGCTCGTCGACGAGCTGTCCAAGGAGCTGGCCACCCGGCTGCGCCCGGCCCTCACGGGCCTGGCCTCGCCTCGTCCGACCCGCCGTCCCGGCGGCCCGCTCGACCTGGCGCGCACCCTGCGGGCCAACCTGGCGCACACCCGGCGCCTGGACGACGGCCGGGTGGTGGTGGTCCCGGAGCGGCCCGTGTTCAGCACGCGGGCGTCGAAGGAGGCGGACTGGCGGCTGGTCCTGGTGGTGGACGTCTCCGGGTCGATGGAGGCGTCCGTGGTGTGGTCGGCGCTGACGGCCGCGGTGCTGGGCGGCGTCCCGACCCTGTCCACCCACTTCCTGGCCTTCTCCACCCAGGTCGTCGACCTCAGCGGCCGCGTCGAGGACCCCCTCTCTCTGCTGCTGGAGGTCCGGGTCGGCGGCGGTACGCACATCGCCGCGGGCCTCGCGCACGCCCGGAGCCTGATCACGGTGCCGAGCCGCACCCTGGTCGTCGTGGTCAGCGACTTCGAGGAGGGCGCCCCGCTCGGGGGTCTGCTCGCCGAGGTGCGCGCGCTGGCCGCCTCCGGTGCCCATCTGCTGGGCTGCGCCGCGCTCGACGACTCGGGCGCGCCCCGGTACTCGGTGCCGGTCGCACGGCAGCTCGTCGCGGCGGGGATGCCGGTGGCCGCGCTCAGCCCTCTCGCCCTCGCCCGCTGGGTGGGCGACCGACTCCGTGGGGAGCCCCGATGACCAGCCCGCTGTTGCCGCCCGTCGCCGCCGAGGTGGTCGCGGACGCGGTGGAGAACCTGAGCGCCCGGCTGCGCAAGAAGCTGGACGCCGCGATCGAGGGCTGCGCGGCGGCAGCGGACACCGCGACCGATGGGAGTGTCACGGTCCGCTTCGGTGAGGACGCGGTGGTCATCCTGCGGCCGGGGCCGTCGGGGGCGGTCACGGAGCCCGGCCAGGCCGTCTGCGGCTGCCTGCTGGCCCCGCGCTGTCTGCACCGGGCGGCGGTCCTGGGGGCCGCGCCGCTGGCCGGTCCGCCGGCTGAGGAATCGGCCGGGGACGAGGCCGGGGACGAGGCCGGGGAGGCGGGGTCCGCGGACGGGCCCCGGGAGGAGGAGGCCGCCGCCCCGGGCCCCGGAGCCGGCGGGGTGCGCCCGGCGGACGGATCCCCGGACGGACCCGGTGCGGGAGGTGTGGGCGAACGGCCCACGCAGGCCCAGGTACGGGCCGGCGCCGCACTGTGGGCCGTGTCGGCGGAGGCGCTCGCCGCCGGGGCCGGCGCGGCGGGCGCGGTGGTCCAGGCCGAACTGCTGCGGGCCGCGCACACCGCCCGGCTCGCCGGCCTGCCGCGCGCGGAGGCCGCCGCGCTGCGGGTGGTACGGGGACTGCGTGCCGCGCGGGAGCGCCACGCCGCCCAGCGGCTGACCGACCTGGCCGCCGCCTTCTCGGAACTGCTGCGCACCGC
The DNA here is from genome assembly GCF_055569445.1 of Streptomyces sp. NPDC029122. Lineage (NCBI taxonomy): Bacteria > Bacillati > Actinomycetota > Actinomycetes > Kitasatosporales > Streptomycetaceae > Streptomyces > Streptomyces sp. NPDC029122. The sequence goes on from NZ_JBVHWK010000001.1 coordinate 225,787, forward strand.
CGCGCTGCTGGCGTCCGGGACGGGCGGTCCCGGCCTGACCGCGGGCGGCCGGCGCGCCTACGGGGCCGGGGGCGGTCTGCGCGTCCACGGCCTGTGCCGGGAGCCCGTGCTGACCGCCACCGGCTACGGCGGTGTGGTCACCCACCTGCTGGGCGCGGACGGCGCCCGCTACACGCTGTCGGACGTGCGCCCCGGCGGGTTCGCCCGTGCCCGGGGCGCGGGGGCCGCCTCCGTGTCCCTGGGCGGAGCCGCCCTCGACCACGCGGGGCTGGCGCGCGCGGGTCTGCGTATCGCCGGGGCGTCGGTCTCCGCCGACGGGCGCCTCGGCGCCGGGCGCGGGGTCCGGGCGGTGCCGGCGCCCGGGGCGGCCTGGGACGAGGAGCCTCTGGCGTCGCTCTTCGCCCGCCCGGCGGCCGAGGCCGTACGGGAGCTGCTGTCGCAGGACGCCGAACCGGGGCTGCTGGGCTGCGACGTCCGGGTGGTCGGCGCGGCCGGGGAGCACCTGCTGGTGCGGGAGCTGCGCGCGGACGCACCGCTGCTGCGGCTGCGCCCGGCGCATCCGCACCCGGAGCTGGCGCACACCGCCAACCTGCGCCGCCTGGCGGGGTGTCCGGGGCTGGCGGTACGCGTCCTGGGCCGGCCCGACCCGGACCGGGCCGCGACGCTCAGCCCGCTCGCGGTGGGGCCGGTGCCCGGGGAGGCGTACACGCTGCGGCTGCCGCCGGAGTGGCGCGACCGGGCCGATCTGGGTTACGACCGGCTCCAGGGCGGCCACTTCCCGGAGGGCGAGGCCCCGGAGCCGGTGCTCCCCGGCGAGCCGGGGCCGGACCCACTGGCCGACTCTCCGCTGTGGCGGGTGCGCCGGCTGCTGGAGACGGGGGTGGCCGGCGGGCGCCGGTCGGTCGCGGAGACCGCCCGGGGTCCGGAGCCGCTGGCGGCGTGCGGACCGTTGCGCCGGGCCGGCTTCGGGACGGCGGCCGACCTGGCGGCGGCCCTGGTGGCCGAGGCCGACCGCCGCCCCCGGGACGCCTTCGGCCGGCTCACCGAAGCCTCGTCCGAGGGCTACGCCCGGGCCTGGCTGGCGGCGGCCACCCACCTCGAGGCGGCCCGGCGTTCCCTGGTGACCGCCTCCTGGGCCTGACCCGGGGCCCCGGGCGGCCCTGCGGCAGTGTTCCCGCGCGGGGCGTCGGCACCGCCGTCGCTCCGCCTGCCGGCGTACCGTCAGCGACGTGCGCGACGGGGAGCCGGGGAGCCGGTGCGTGGACGCTTGTCCGCTTTTGGGTAGTCTCCCCGGGTCGGTTTCGCGCGGTGTCGTCGGGGTGGGGTGGGCTCATGGGTCGTCAGAGGGGTGCCGTCGGCGCGGCGGTGGCCGTGGCGTTGCTGCTCGGCGCGAGCGGGTGCGGCGGGGCGGGGAGTTCCGGGGACGGGAAACCGGCGGCGAGCATCGGCCCCTCCGCACCGGCGCCGGCCTCCGCTTCCCCGTCCGCCCCGGCCTCCGCGCCCTCCGACGGCGACGCCAAGCCGGCCTCCGGGGACGTACTGCCGGGCATGGTCAGCGCGGCCGTCGCACGGACCCGGCTCGCCGCCCTGACCACCGGCAGGCCCGGCACGATGGCCGGGTACAGCCGGGACAGGTTCACGCACTGGGCCGAGCAGGGGGGCTCGTGCGACACCCGCGAGACCGTGCTCGAGCGGGACGGGACCGACGTCACCCAGGACGCGCAGTGCCGGGCCGTGTCGGGCCGCTGGAAGAGCCTCTACGACGGCGTCTCCGTGAACGAGGCCGCGAAGGTGGACATCGACCACGTGGTTCCGCTGGCGGAGGCCTGGCGGTCCGGCGCCTCCGGCTGGGACGCCGCGAAGCGCAAGGCCTTCGCCAACGACCTGACGCGACCGCAGCTGCTGGCGGTCTCGGCCTCGTCCAACCGCTCCAAGGGCGACCAGAGTCCCGACCTGTGGCAGCCGCCGGACACGTCGAGCTGGTGTCAGTACGGGCGGGCCTGGACCACCGTGAAGTCCCATTACGGTCTGACCGTCACCGAAGCCGAAAGGACCATGCTCACCACCATGATCGACACCTGCGCCCCATGACCGCGCCCCGGCAGTGGCAGGACGACGTCCTCGCGGGCCCCGGCGGCGCCATGACCGATGAGGTCGGCGTCATCACGGGCCCGCTCACGCTGCGCACCACCGGCGGCCCGGACGGACGGGTCCGCCTCGAGGTCCAGTACACGGACGCGGACGAGTGGTACACGCTCACCGGCAGCCCGGTGGCCCACGGGGACCCCCACGCCCTCCACACGGCCGCGCTGCGCGCGATCCGGGCCGGTGGCGGCGCCGTGGCACCGCGCGCACCGGCCTGACACCCCCTCGATGGCCCGCCGGCCGTCCGGCTGACACACTGGCGACCCGATCACTTCAGGAGGCAGGCAGATGGCCGACACACCGGACACCCCCGGCAAGGACGCCCCGCAGGACGAGTCCCCCGCCGAGGAGGCCAAGCGCAAGTTCCGCGAGGCCCTCGACCGCAACGCCGCGAACGCCCAGTCCCAGCAGGCCCACCAGAGCCGGGCGAAGGTGCAGGGCTCCAGCAGTGGGCCGGGCGGCAAGAACAAGAAGGTCCGCCGCAAGACCGGCTGACCGCCGGGCCGGCCGGCCGGCTGCCGGCCGGCTGACCGGGTGGCCTTGTGGATCCTTTGGGCCGCACGGGTGACGGGCGATAACCCGTCGGCCCGGGGGGAGTTGATCAGGTCGTTCCGCCGGGGACAGCACATACGACAGAAGGATCCACACGATGCTCAAGAAGTTCATGGCCACCGCCGCGGTCACCGCCTCCGTCGTCGGGGCGGGCGCCCTCGCAGCCTCCCCGGCGATGGCGATCGGCAACGACAACGGGGTCAACACGGTCAACGGCAACAACTCCGCGCAGATCTACGGCAACCAGGAGACCTCCGGCCGTCTGAGCCCGCAGCTCTCCGCGGTCCAGGGCTCGCTGAACAAGCTCTGCATCGGCCTGCCGGCGAAGGTCAACGTCCAGTCGATCCTCGCCCTGGTCAACGTCGGTGTCCAGGACATCAACGTCCTGGCCAACCCGCAGAACCAGCAGTGCGCCGAGAACTCCACCCAGGGCAAGGGCGACGAGCCCCTCTCGCACCTCGTGGAGAACATCCCGGTCCTGTCCGGCAACCTCTCGGCCGGCAGCTGACCCAGCGGCCCCGGAGCGGCGTGACGGTTCGACCGTCACACCGCTCCGGCACGTTCCGGCCCCACACGTAACGGCTCTGGTCTAGACCTTGACAGGTCCAGACCACTTTCGGTTCAGTGGCGGTAGTCGTCGCCCCCCAGGCGACGGCGACAATTCCCCCCACTCCAGGAGCAGTTACGTGATACGTACGCTACGCCGCCGCACCCTCTCCCTCGCCGCGGCCGCCGCCGCGACCCTCGGCCTGGCCGTCGCCCTGCCCGCCTCCCCCGCCGCCGCGGCGCCCGCCTGCGCCGGCGCCTGGAGCTCCTCCGCCGTCTACACGGGCGGTACGAACGCCTCGTACGGCGGCCACAACTGGCAGGCCAAGTGGTGGACGCAGGGCGAGACGCCCGGCACCACCGGCCAGTGGGGCGTCTGGTCGGACCAGGGCGCCTGCGGCGGCGGGGGCCAGGAACCCGACCCGGGCACCGGCAACCCGTCCGGCTTCGTGGTCAGCGAGGCCCAGTTCCACCAGATGTTCCCGAACCGGAACCCCTTCTACACCTACAACGGCCTGGTGGCGGCGCTCTCCGCGTACCCCGGGTTCGCCAACACCGGCGACGACACCGTCAAGCGGCGCGAGGCGGCCGCCTTCCTCGCGAACGTCTCGCACGAGACGGGCGGGCTGGTGCACATAGTGGAGCAGAACACCGCCAACTACCCGCACTACTGTGACGCCTCCCAGCCCTACGGCTGCCCCGCCGGCCAGGCCGCGTACTACGGCCGCGGCCCCATCCAGCTCAGCTGGAACTTCAACTACAAGGCGGCGGGCGACGCCCTCGGCATCAACCTGCTCGCCGACCCCTACCTGGTGGAGCGGGACCCGGCCGTCGCGATGAAGACGGCGCTCTGGTACTGGAACACCCAGAACGGCCCCGGCACGATGACCGCGCACGCCGCCATGGTCAACGGCGCGGGCTTCGGCGAGACGATCCGCTCCATCAACGGCGCCCTGGAGTGCAACGGCGGGAACCCGGCGCAGGTACAGAGCCGGGTCAGCAAGTACCAGAGCTTCACCCAGTTGCTGGGCGTCACCCCGGGGAACAACCTGAGCTGCTGACGGCGGCCGGGGGGCCGGCTCACTGGCCGCGCAGCGCCGTGGCGAGCTGGGCGCGGGAGCGGACGTCCAGTTTCTGGTAGATCCGGGTGAGCCGGGACTCCACCGTCTTGACGCTCAGGAAGAGCTTCGCGGCCGCCTCCTGGTTGCTGGCACCCCCGGCGACGAGGAGCGCGAGCCGGGCCTCCGCCTCGGTCAGGGCCTCCACGCCGGGGTGCGGGCCGCAGCTCTCGGGCGCGTTCTCCCGGGCGAGTTCCAGCCAGGGCACGGCTCCGGCGGCCTCGAACAGCTCGGCCGCGGCCCGCAGCGCGTCCCGGGCCGGGGCACGGCGGCGGCGCCTGCGTTCCACGCGGGCCAGCGCGAGCAGCGTACGGCCGTGTTCGAGGGGCAGTCCGAGGGCGCCGAACCGCTCGGCGGTCGCCTCCAGCAGGGCGACCGCCCGCTCCGGCTCGCCCTGCGCGGACAGGCACAGGCCCCGGGCCCGGTCCAGGGCCGCGAGCACGGTGGTCCGGCCCAGGGAGCGGGCGACGGGCGTGACCCGGTCCAGCAGTACGACCGCCTCGTGCGGGGCGTCGGCGGCGACCAGCGCCTCGGCGAGCTCCCCGTGCCAGCGCAGGACGGAGGGGTCCACCACCTGCTGGGCCTCCTCCAGGGCGGCGACCCGGCGCAGGGTGGCCACGGCCTTCGCGGCGTCCCCGGTGGCCAGTTCCACCGTGCCGAGCGCGTACAGCCCCCGGGAGAGGAACACCTGGTCGCCCTCCTCCTCGGAGGCCCTGATGCCCCGGCGGGCATAGGCGGCGGCGCGGGCGAAGCTGCCTCCGGCGGCCTCGGCGGTGGCGGCCACGTACCAGGCCGGGCCGGGTGAGAGGCCCGCTTCGATGGTGAGCTCCAGGGCGCGGCGGGCATGGGCCGTGCCCCGGGCGCAGTGGCCCCGGCGCAGTTCGGCCTCGGTCATGCTGCGCAGCACCTCGAAGACGTCCTCGGCGGAGCCGGTCCGCTGGACGGCGGGCAGCAGGGCGAGGAGCTGGCGGTGGGCGTCGGCGAGCCGGTCGTCGAAGAGGGCGTGGCGGACGGCGAGGAACTGGGGGGCGTTGCGCATGCCGAGGGGGACCTCGGGGGCGGGCAGGGCGAGGGCCTCGGCCAGGATGTCCTCCGCGTCGGGGTCGCCGAGGATGCGGCCCATCCGGGCGCGGACGGTCAGCGCCATGGCCTCGGCGACCTGGTCTCCCCCGGCCTTCGCGAGCGCTCCGGCCTCGGCCGCGGCGTCGCGGGCGCGGACCGGGTCGCCGTCGCCGATGTTGTGCTTCCAGGCGATCCTCAGCTGGACGGCGGCCTGGAGGGAGGGGTCTCCGGCGGCGTCGGCCACGGCGTGGGCGATGGTCTCGTCGAGGTCGGCCAGGGCCTGCCCGGCGGCGTCGATGACCGCGAGCCGGGCCCGTACCCGCTGGGCGGGCGAGGCGTCGCGGGCGAGCACGGCGCGGGTGGCGCGGCGGGCCAGGTCGGCGCGGCCGGCCCAGCCGGCGTCCTCGGCGGCGCGGACGAGGCGGGCGAGCTCCTCCTGCGGGAAGGCGGCGGGGGTGCGTTCGGCGGCGAGCAGGCCGAGTTCGGCGGCCAGGGCCCGCTGCCCCCGGCGGCGGCAGGCGTCGGCGGCCCGGGTGATCTCGGCGGCGAGGTCGGCGTCGGGGGTGTCGACGGCGAGCGCGCGGTGGCGTACGGCCTGGACGGGGTCGTCCACGGCGGCGGCGAGCGCTGCGTGCCCGGCGGCCCGCTCGGGCCAGCCGGCGTCGGCGGCCAGGGCGGTCGGCAGGGCTCCGGCGGTAAAGGCCACGGTGCCGTCCTCACCGACGGTGACCAGCGCGGCCCGTTCGGCCTGCGCGAGTTCCGCCTCGGCGTCGGGGCGTCCGGCCCGGCGCAGCAGGGCGGTGGTGGGGCGGGCGGCGAGTGCGGCGAGGAGCAGGGTGGGGCGGGCCCTGCCGGGCGCGGCGGCGAGGAGCCTGCGGGCGACGTCGCGGGCCTGGCCGGTGACGGGCAGGGTGTCGGCGTGGTGGGCGCCGCCGCCCTGTCCGGCGGCGGCTTCGGCGAGGGAGTGGCCCAGTGCCAGGGCGAGGCGGGGGTTGCCGCCGCTGGCCTGGTGGATGCGGCCGGCGAGGCGGGCGGGCAGGCCGTGGCGCAGCAGCAGCTCGGCGACCTCGTCGGCGCCGAGGGCGGGGACGTGGACGACGGGGGTGCCGGGGCCGCAGAGGGATTCGGCGACGGGTGAGTCCTGGACGCATTCGGCGGCGAGGACCCGTACGCGCGGCGGGGTGAGGCGCAGGACGAAGCGGAGCAGGTCGGTGCTCTCGGGGTCGAGCCACTGGGCGTTGTCGAGGACGAGCAGGACGGGCCCGGAGGCGGCGAGGGTGCGGAGCACTTCGACGACGGCCAGGCGCAGGGCGACGTGGTCGCGGCCCGCGCGGGGGGCGTCGGCCTCGCGGCGGAGCAGGGCGACGGCCGTGCGCTGCGGTCCGGCGAGGCGGTCCAGGGCGGTGCGGGGTACGGAGGCGAGGAGGGCCGCGGCCGAGGCCTCGGGTATCTCCCGGTCGACGGCCTCGGGGGCGAGGCGCAGGACGGTTTCGCGCCGCCTGGCGGCTGCGGCCGCGACGGCGCGCGCCACCTCGGTCTTTCCCGAGCCGGCGCATCCCGTGAGGACGGCGCGGCCGTGCGCGGCCAGCGCCCGGTCGACCGCCTCGATGAGTGCGCCGTGTCCGACGTTGGTGTCAGCGTTCCCCGTCGCCGCCACGCACAGCCACCAGCCTTTCGCGCCCCTGCTCCTGTGCCCTTCCTGTGAGACGCGACAATACGAGGTCAGCCCCCCGACGGACCCGGATTGTGACGCAGAATTCAGTCAGGTGACAGGAAAGCGCCGCCGGCCTGCCGGTACGGGAGGTACCGGCAGGCCAGCGCACTGGATTGGTCCGTACTATCGGCCCGTCAGCACGGAGTTGGGGGGCTCCGCCGGGACCGGTGCGAACCGGGTCAGAAGCCGAGGCTCCAGGAGTCGATCTTGCCGGTGTCGCCGCCCGCGTTGTCGTTGACGCGCAGCTTCCAGGTGCCGTTCGCGACCTCGGAGGAGGCGTTGACGGTGTAGGTCTGGTTGATGTTGTCCGCGCTGCCGCCGGCCCGGTTGTGCAGGGTGTAGACGGTGCCGTCGGGGGCGACCAGGTCGACCTTCAGGTCACCGATGTAGGTGTGCGCGATGTTCACGCCGACCTGGAGGGCGGCCGGGGCGTTGCCGGTCACGCCGGAGACGGTGATCGGGCTCTCGACCGTGGCGTTGTCGCCGATGGCGAAGTCCGCGGTGTTCTGGAAGGCCGGGGTGGGCTGGGTCGAGGTCACGGCGTTGACGGTCGCGGTGGCGTCGGCGAGGCCGGAGCCGCAGCCGCCGGTGCAGGTGCCGGCCAGCGGGCGGGCATTGGTCTTGATCGCCGACTCGATCTGCGCCGGGGTCAGCGAGGGCTTGGCCGCGACGAGGAGGGCGGCGAGGCCCGCGACGTGCGGGGCGGCCATGCTGGTGCCCTGGAACGGCTTGTAGATCTCGGCGCCGGGGGTGGTGGTGCCCGCGTTCAGCGTGGAGAGGATGCCGTTCTCGGGGGTGGTGACGGTGCCGGGCGTGTCGGTGGCGCGGCGGGTCTCACCGCCCGGGGCGGCGACGTCGATGATCGCGCCGTAGTTGGAGTAGAAGGAGCGGTCGCCGGTGCGGTTGCTGGCGGCGACGTTGATCACGTTGTTGCAGCTGGCGGGCGAGAAGCCGGCCGCGTCCGCGTTGCTGTTGCCGGCGGCGACCACGACGGTGGTGCCGCGGGCGACGGCCGCGTTGATGGCGTTCTGGTAGCTCGCGGTGCAGGCGCCGGAGCCGCCGAGGCTCATGTTGATGACCTTGGCGGGGGTGGCGTTCGCCGGGACGCCCGCGACGGTGCCGCCGGAGGCCCAGGTGATGGCGTCGACGATGTCCGAGGTGGCGCCGCCGCACTTGCCGAGCACGCGGACGGGCTGGATCTTGGCGTTGTACGCGATGCCGGCGACACCCTTGGAGTTGTTGGTCGCCGCGCCGATGGTGCCGGCGACGTGGGTGCCGTGCCAGGAGGAGTCGCTGGCCCGGGAGCCGGTGCCGCACTCGCCGGCCGCGCTCCAGTCGCCCTGGTCGGCCGGGTTGCTGTCGCGGCCGTTGCCGTCGCGGGCGGCGGTGGAGCTGCTGATGAAGTCGTAGCCGGCGACCACGTTGGCGGCGAGGTCGGAGTGGGCCACGTAACCGGTGTCGAGCACAGCGACGGTGACGCCGGAACCGGTGGTCTTGTCCCAGGCGGCGGGCACGTTCATGCCGGCGGTGGGCTCGAAGAGGTCCCACTGCTTGGCGTACTCGGTGTCGTTCGGCGTGGCCATCGCGTAGGCGCGGGAGTCCGGCTCGACGTAGGCGACGTCCGGGTCGGCGCGGAACTGGTCCATCAGGGCGGCGGCGTCGGCCGGGGCGGTCGCACCGCCGAGGTTGACGAGGGCCGCTCCGGTGCCGAGACGGCGGTCGAACGTGGCCTTCTTGCCGGCCTTCTTGCCCTTGGCGGCGGCGTCGTTCGCGGCCGCGTCGTTCGAGCTGGCCTCGGAGGCCGAGGACTTGTAGCCGACGATCAGGTTCTCGACCGGGGCGGCGGCGGGGGCGGCGGGGGCCGCGGCGGCCGGCAGGGTGGAGGCCGGGTCGTTCGCGGGGGTCACGGCCACCGCGGCCGTGGCGGAGCCGGCGAGCAGGGTGACGGACATGGCCACGACGGATATGAGCCGGCGTCTGGGTGCGTGCACGTTGTTCCCCTTTTACGGGCCGGATCCGGGCAGGCCGGAGCGGCCGGTGGGTGCAGTGTGGGAGGTGGAACCGGCGGAGCGGGGCCCGGGCGGGCTGGTCGATCCCGCCCCGGCCGCCGCCGCGCGCCACGTCGCCCGGCCGCGACGGCGGGGCAGGGCAACGGCGTACCCGGCGATCAGCGCGTCCGCGGTCGTTTCACACCATGTGGGGTTGGTGCGGGGCCCGCCCGGGGCGCGGAAGATCGCCGGTGGGCAGACAGTAGGCAACGCGGGGGTGAACCCGATACGGGGAAAACCCTTGTCCGGACCCTGTGGGGCCCCTCCCCCTCCGGGGGTTGGCGGGGGCCGGCCAGGTCAGCGCGGGTTGAGCTTGCGGAAGTAGGTCCAGCTGGACTCGTTGGGTTCGGTCCACTTCTCCGGGGCGCGGGCGAATTCCGGGTGGTGGGCGGCGATGTACGCGCGGGTGCGCTCGGGCACCCCGGCGTACGAGCCGAGCTTCACGCCCCGGCAGTGGAAGGTGAGTCCGCCGGGCCTCTGCCCCTGCTCCATCCAGGGCAGCCAGGGGGACATCCGGGTCCACGACATGGTGGCGGGGACGCTCGGGGCGTCACCGGCGAGGGCGGCCGCGGAGGTGAAGAACTGGAAGAGCTCCAGGGCCCGGTAGGTGTCGTCGGCCGAGTTCAGCGGGTAGTCGGCGACCGGCAGCGGGGAGGGGTAGGCGAGGGGGATCTCCAGGCTGAAGCAGACCTGGTCGCCCAGTTCGGTGCGCGGGACGGGGAAGGGCCGCCACCGCTGGTTGGCCGGATCGTTCCAGACGTGCACGACGGGCTTTCCCTGCCAGGTCTCGAGGATCTCCCGGGTCGCGGGGTCGAGGTAGAAGGCGGCCTCGCGGGAGAGCATCCGGTAGCCCCCGCCCTCTTCGTCGGCCTCCAGCCGGGCGGCGTTGAGGCCCTCGAAGCCGAAGAGGCGGCGGTAGGGCTCACCGGGCGCCCAGGAGTGGATGTCGCCGGTCCACCAGAAGACCGTCTCCTCGCCGTCGAGGGAGGCACGGGTGCGGGCGAAGGCGTGCAGGAGCTCTTCCGGTGTCATGCGGAGAACTCTCGCGGCCGGGCCCGCGGCCGGACAAGCACCGGACGGGCCAACCTCGGCCCCCGTCCGCGCACCCCTGCGACACCTACGACATCGCGGGGACCGCCTCGTACGGATGCCCGGTTGACGGCCCGGCGCGCCACCGGCGACCGTGACCGTCATGGGGAACGGAAACCGCCTGCCGGCGCTGCTCGTGTGCCTCCTGCTCGGCGCCGGGCCGGCCGCGGCCGTGCTGGGGGCCGCCCGGACGGCCGCGGCGCCGCCGCACACCGCCCCCGCGTCCGGCGACCGCGTGGACATCGGCGACGTCCCGCCCGGGCCCGCCCCGCCCCCGGCCGGGCCCGACGCCTCCACGGGGACGGTGACGGTGGAGTGCGGACGCAACGAACAAGGGCACTGGAACCAGGACAACATGGTGGTGTCGCCGGGCCTGCGGGCGGGCGCCCACCACACGCACGCGTACGTGGGCAATCTGTCCACGGACGCCCTGTCCACCGACGCCTCGCTGGCCGCCGCCGGCACGAGCTGCGCCGGCGGCGACCGTTCCACGTACTTCTGGCCCGTCCTGCGGCGCACCGACCGGCCGGGCGGCCGGCCCCACGAGCGGGCGGCCGGGCACGGCAACGCGGGCGAGATCCTCGCCGAGGCCTCGGTGGGGGTGGAGTTCCGGGGCAGCCCCGTCAGCAAGGTGGTGCCGATGCCCCGCTTCCTGCGGGCCGTCACGGGGGACGCCGTGGCCGCCACGGCGGGGACCGGCGCCGACGTCCGGGCCCGCTGGGGCTGTTCGGGCTCCCCCGGCCGGTCCACCACCAGCTACCCGCGCTGCCCGCCCGGCCGGCTGGTGACCCGTACGCTCGTCTTCCCCAGCTGCTGGAACGGGCTGGACACGGCTGCCGCGGACCACCGCTCGCACCTCGCGTTCCCCTCCGCGGGGGGCGTCTGCCCGCAGGGCACGTTTCCGGTGCCCGAGCTGCGGCTGTCGCTGGCCTACGCGGTGCCGCCGGGGGTGCCCATCGCGCTCGACTCCTTCCCGGAGCAGCGGCACAGCCCGAGGACGGACCACGCGATGTTCGTGGACGTGATGACCGACGCGCGGATGGCCGAGCTCGTCGCCTGCCTCAACGAAGGCCGCACCTGCCGGATGTGAGTGACGCGGGTCACATGAACCGGCGGGCCCTTCGGGGCGTGTTCCGACCGCACGACGCAACACGGAGGCGGACGGAGGGTGCAATGCCCGGACCACTGTGGCCCCGCACTCGGCGGGGCTCGACCGACGAGGCGCTGATCAGGGCGGTGTACGAGGAACACGGCAACGCCCTGCTCGCCTACGCCACCCGGCTGACCGGCGACCGCGCCGCCGCCGAGGACGTCGTCCAGGAGACCCTGATCCGGGCCTGGAGGCATTCCGAGGTCCTGGTCAACGGGAAGGGCTCGGTGCGCGGCTGGCTGCTCACCGTGACGCGGAACATCATCACGGACCGGTACCGGGCCAAGGCCGCGCGGCCGCCGGAGGTCTCCGGGTCTGCGGCCGCTCCCCCGGTGGAGGGCGACCACGCGGATGCGGTGGTGGACGCCATGACGGTGCTCGGCGCCCTGGACCGGCTGTCGCCGGAACACCGGGACGTCCTGACGGAGTTGTACTACCGCCAGCACAGCGTCGCCGAGGCCGCCGACCGCCTCGGCATACCCGCGGGGACGGTCAAGTCGCGCTCGCACTACGCCCTCAAGGCGCTGCGCGAGGTGTTCGGGGACGGCACCGCCGACGGCGGGCACAGGAGAGGAACCGGCCGGCCGCCCCAGCAGCCCGGCGGACTGCGGGAGGTGGTGGCGTGAACCGGCAGCGGCACGAGGAGGAGATGGAACTGCTCGGCCCGTACGTGCTGGGCGTCCTGGACGGGCGGGACGTACGGCGCGTCGAGGAGCACCTCGGCGACTGCGTGCGGTGCCGGGAGGAGGTGGCCGCGTTGCGGGAGATGGAGAGGGCGCTGGGCGAGGTGCCCGGGGAGGCCTTCCTGGACGGGCCGCCGCAGGGCGGGGACCTGATGCTCCAGCGGACCCTGCGGCAGGTGCGCGGGGAGCGGGTGGCGGCCGCGCGGTGGAGGACCGCGGTGGTGGGACTGGCCGCGGCGGCCTCACTGGCGGCGGTGTTCTGGGCCGGGGCCCGGGTGGGCGCGGACGCGGGGAACGCCGGGGCGCTGCCCCCGCCGCCGCCCCCGTCGCCGTCCGCGTCGGCGGTGCCCTCGCCTCCGGTGGCGGGGACCCGGGTGGCCTCCGCGACCGATCCGGGCACCGGCGCGCGGATGACCGTACAGCTGACGCCGGCGGCCAAGTGGGTGCGGCTGCGCGCGGCGGTGACCGGGGTGCCGGCGGGCGAGCGGTGCCGGCTGGTGGTGGTCTCCCGGGACGGTACGCGGTCCGTGGCGGGCGGCTGGGTGGTGGGCACGGCGGAGCACGGGGAGGGCAAGGGCGCCGCCCTGGACGGCTCCGCGGCCGTGGATCCCTCGGACGTCAAGGAGGTCCAGGTGGTGGACGAGGCGGGCCGGACCTACGTGTCCGTGCCGGTGTAGCCGGCGCCGGGCGCGGTACGGGGACCCGCGGCGGCCGCGCGGGTCCCCGTACCGGCTCGGGGGCGACCTCGACGGAAGGTGAGCCAGGGTCCAGGGGTCGTCGCCGGCGGGGTCATCTGAGCTGATGAACGGGATCGGTCAAGCGGTCCGGTTGTGACAGGTGAGGCATCCGACGTGTCGGACGTGCTCACTCGGCGGTCCTTCTGTCACCACAAGCGAAGATCGACGGTCTGCGGCTCTTCATGGCGGTTCCATGGGTCGTGGCCCGGAGATCACCGGGTCACAGAGGACAGGTGAGGGAACATGCGAAACGAAGCCGCCAAGCGGGTCGAACTGGTCTTCTCGCTCTTCGACGCCAATGGCAACGGCGTCCTCGACTCCGGAGACTTCGACCTGATGACGGGCCGTGTCCTGGAGGCGGCGGCCGCGTCGGACGGCGGCGCCAAGGCCGCCCTCCGGGCCGCGTTCCGTCGCTACTGGACGACGCTCGCCACTGAACTGGACGCCAACGGCGACGGCGTGATCACCCTGGAGGAGTTTCGTCCGTTCGTGCTCGACCCCGAGCGTTTCGGTCCCACGATCACCGAGTTCGCCGGGGCGCTCTCCGCACTCGGCGATCCCGACGGGGACGGCCTGATCGAGCGCCCCCTCTTCGTGTCGCTGATGACGGCGATCGGCTTCGAGGAGGCGAACATCCACGCCCTCTTCGACGCCTTCGGCCCGGACGCCGAGGACCGCATCACCGTGGCCACGTGGGCCGCCGGCATCGAGGACTACTACGCGCCGGAAAAGGCCGGCATCCCGGGCGACCGGCTCGTGACCGCCCGGGCCGTCTGACACCACCCGTCAGCGCATCACCGCGGGGGCGGCGGCCGCTGAGCGCTGCGGGGGTCATGGCCGGGGCTTGTCCGCGAACACCCACCGGTTTCCCTCCAGCGCGTCGTTCGGCTCGGGGAGGGGGCCACGTCCGTGCCGACGGGTGAAGTCGAAGGGCGTGTACATCGAGGTGGACCAGCCCTTGGCCGTCAGGCCGCCCGCGGAGTCGGGTCGTGGCCCCTTGTCGAAGAGGTCGAGCAGGTCGATGCCGGTCCGTTCCCGCGTCGCCGTGTAGATCGGACTGTCGCGGTACATCAGCAGGTCCTTCTCCAGCTTTGCCTCGAAGGCCAGGGCGCTGCCTCCGGTGGTCAGCCCGTCCACCGTGTCGATGAGGTACGTCTCGGCAGGGCCCGGTAGGTAGAAGAGCAGTCCCTCGGCCAGCCAGACGCTCGGTGCGGCCGGGTCGAAGCCGACGGCGGTCAGCGCGCCGGCCCAGTCCGCGCGCAGGTCGACCGGTACGGGGACGCGCTCCGCCTTCGGCGTGGCCGCCAGGCCCGTGAGCACCTGGTGCTTGAACTCCAGCACGCCCGCCCGGTCGATCTCGAAGACCGCGCAGCCGGACGGCCAGTCCAGCCGGAAGGCGCGGGTGTCCAGCCCCGCTCCCAGCAGGACCACCTGCCGGGGGCCCGTCCGCACCGACCGGAGCAGGAAGTCGTCGAGCACCCTGGTCCGCAGGCCGAAGTACCGGGTGAACCGCCCCCACAGCGGGTCGCCGTCCCCGTCCGGGACCTGCTGGACGCGCACCGGCCAGTCCGCGCACGCCGGGGCGGCGCGCACGAAGTGTTCCGCGTAGGGGTCCTGGGCCAGGCTGTCGTCGCGGTGGGTCTCGATCGCCCGTGCCGCGGCGACCAGGAGGGCGGTCAGGCCCACACCTCCGTCCACGCCTTCCACGTCCGTGTGCTGCGGCGCCGTGCCGGTCATGTCTCCTCCATGGGCGTTTGTGGGGGCCGCGGGCTTCCTGCTCGTCGGATGCGGTGGTCCACGGTGCCGCGCGCCGCGCTCAGCGTCCCGCGGTGGGGAGCAGGACCGGTTTGACCACGCGGCCGGCGTCGCAGTCGCGTTCGGCCTCGTTGATGTCGGCCAGCGGGTAGGTGCGGATGAGCTGGTCGAAGGGGAAGCGTCCGGCCTGCCAGAGCCGGGTCAGCAGCGGGATCAGCAGTCCGGGGACGGCGTCCCCTTCGCAGATGTGGCGGATGCTGCGGCCCCGGTCGAGCGTGCCCGGTTCGAGCGGCAGCGCGGTGTGGAGCCGTGCCACCAGGCCGAGGCTGCCGGTGGGACGCAGTGCCCGCAGCGCGTCGTTGATGAGCGGGGCGGAGGCCGTGGTGTCGAGCGCGTACTGGGCGCCGCCGCCGGTGAGCCGCCGGATCCGCTCGGCCCGTCCGGGCGTTCCCGCGGGCAGGGGGATCGCGCCGAACCGTTCGGCCAGGGCCAGCCGTCGGGGGTGCCGGTCGACGGCCACGGTCAGCGCGCCGGCGGCGGTGGCCGCCATCACGGCGGCGAGGCCCACGGCTCCCGCGCCGAGAACGACGAGGGTGTCGCCCGGGCCGGCGGCGAAGGTGTTCAGCACGGCTCCGGCGCCGGTGAGGAAGCCGCAGCCGAGCGGCCCGAGCAGTTCGACGGGGAGCGCGGGGTCGACCCGGACGGCGTTGCGGGCCGGGACGAGCGCGTACTCGGCGAAGGAGGACTGGCCGAACCACCGGGGGGACAGCGCTCCCCCGGCCGCGTCGGTGAGCCGGGGAGCGGCCTCCTCGCGTCCCCCGAAGAGGTTGAGGGAGGCGAAGGAGTCGCAGTAGGCGGGGGCCGCGCCGCGGCAGTTCCGGCAGTGCCCGCAGGAGTCGAAGCTCAGCACGACGTGGTCGCCGACGCCGATCGCGGTGTCCGGGCCGCCGCCCGTCCGCACCACGACCCCGGCCCCTTCGTGGCCGAGCACCGCCGGCAGCGGGCTGCGGCCGGCCGATCGCCGGACCGCGAGATCGGTCCGGCACATCCCGCAGCCGGCGATCTCGACCAGGACCTCGCCGACGGCGGGTTCCGTCGGCAGGGCGACCTCCTCGACCGTGAACGGATCCTCGTACGAGCGCAGTACGGCCGCCCGGAACCTCACCATGACGCCTCCCGCGGGCGGTGGACAACGAACGGCCGCAGGTTGCCGTACAGCCCCCACGGTCCGCCCGCCACGCCGACGCCGCTGTCCTTGACGCCCGTGAAGGGCTGGGCGAGGGACAGTTCGGCGTGGTGGTTGATCCAGGCCGTGCCGCATTCGAGCCGGTCGGCCACCGCCTCGGCCCGGTCGGGGTCGGTGCCCCACACGGAGCCGCCCAGTCCGAAGCCGGTGCCGTTGGCGGCGTCGACGGCTTCGTCGAGGTTCCGGTAGGACAGCACCGGCAGGACCGGTCCGAACTGCTCCTCGGTCACCACCGGGCTGTCGGGGGGAACGTCGGTGAGGATCGTGGGGGCGAAGAAGTAGCCCGGCCCCGCCGGCCGGTGGCCCCCCGCCGCCGCCCGGGCGCCGTCGGCCAGGGCCCGCTGCGTGATCTGCTCGACCCGGGCCAGCTGGCGGGCGTTGTTGACCGGTCCCATCCGGGTGTCCGGGTCCAGGCCGGGCCCCACGGTGACGGCCATGGCGCGCTCGGCGAGGGCTTCGACGACCTGGGCGTGGATCCGGGCAGGGGCGTACACGCGTTTGACCGCCATGCAGACCTGCCCGCAGTTGCGGAAGGCTGCCCAGAACAGCCGGTCCGCGATCCGGTCCACCTCGACGTCGTCCAGCAGGACGGCGGCGTCGTTGCCGCCCAGTTCGAGGGTGACCCGGGCGAGCGAGGCCGCCGCCGCTTCGGCGACGGCCCGCCCGGTGGGCACCGAGCCGGTGAAGGTGACGTGGCGGATGCCGGGGTGGGAGGCGAGGCGGGCGCCGAGCGGTTCGCGGCCGGTGACGACGGTCAGCACGTCCTCGGGCAGGACGGTGGCGAGGACGGAGCCGAGCAGCCGAGTGGCGAGCGGGGTGAAGGGAGACGGTTTGAGGACCACGGTGTTGCCCGCCGCGAGGGCGGGCGCGAACTTCGCCGCCGCCAGCTGGAGGGGGAAGTTCCACGGCACGATCGCGGCGACGGGTCCGAGGGGGCGCCAGCGGATCTCGCTGTGGACGGGCCGGCCGTCGGTGATCCGCCGGGTCCTGGGGGCCAGGTCGGCGAAGTAGCGCAGCCGGGCCGCCGTACGGGCGATCTCCGCGTACGACTCGGCCAGGGGCTTGCCCTGTTCCCGGGTGAGCAGCCGGGCGAGGTCGTCGGCGGCCGCCTCGACGGCGCCGGCCGCCGCGCGCAGCGCGGTGGTGCGGGCGGCGGCATCGGCGCGCCAGCCGTGCCAGGCCCGGCGGGACCGGTCGACGACGGCGTCCAGTGCGTCCGGCTGCTGGTCGGGCGCCTCGTCGAAGGCCTCCCCCGTGGACGGGTCGACGACGGCGAGGCGCGGGGTGCGGTCCCGGGGGGCGCGATCGGGCTCGGAGGTCGGCATGCCGGTGGTCAGCTCACGGCGGTGGTGCCGGCCGCGTGCTCCCGGGCCTGCCGGTCCATCTCCGCCCGGAAGGCGGCCACCAGGTGCGGCCGGATCCGTCCGGTGTTGCGGTCGCCGCCCTCGCAGACCGCTCCGCGCACCCCGACGATGTCCGTGCCGATACGGGTGAGCGGTCCGAGGTCGGCCTGTGTGACACTGCCCGCGAGGGCGGCGAGCAGGCCGGCGGCGTGGGCCAGCCGGACGAACTCGGCGCACACGTCCGGCGGCACGTGGTCGAACAGCCGCGTCCCGTCCTTGATCGCGGTGTCGAGCATGGCGGCGTCGGCGCCGGAGCGGGCGGCGATGTCGGGCAGGGCGAGCGGATTGACGCAGCCGATCCGGTGGGCGTCGGCATAGCCGGAGGCGACGACCAGCGCTTCGGGGCGGTGGTCCTTCACCGCCCGGACGACCGCGCGCATGACGTCGATCCCCTGGTCTGGCGTGGTGCATCCGTAGAGGCCGACCTTGATGTACGTGGCGCCGGAGACGACCGCGCCGAGTGCGGCCTGCGCCACCGTGCCGGGCTTGTACGGGACGTCCCCCACGGTCGCGGACACCGGCTTGTCCGCCGGTACCGCGTCGCGGATCTCCCGGATGACCCAGGGGAAGTTCGCGCCGAGGGAGCCCTCGTCAGGCTTCTTGACGTCGACGATGTCGAGGTGCTCCGCCGCCTTCGCACAGTCCAGAGCCTCCTCGACACCGTCCGGGGAGATGAGAAGCAACACCGTGAACTCCTTTCGCCGCCGGTCCGCCCGGCCGGGGGACAGGGGACCGCGGATCACCTGGTTCATGTGCGATGTGCTCATCATTTCCGTGACCCATGGGGTCCGGGAGGGCGCACGGGGTGTCCATTGGCGCTCGTGTCCGTGTCCGGCGCGCCGTACACGGCGGGGCAAACAGGACAAGGCTGCGGGGGACCGGCGGGGGCGGGGAAGCGTGACGGGGCCCGGGAACATGTCCAGTTCCCGGGCCCCTCGGTGCCACCCAATTGCGCACACCGGCGCCGTTTAAGAGCGGGGATCATTCTGAGGCCGACGTGTTCTACCTTTGAACTACCGCGCCGCGAAGAGGCGCAGGAGGGACTTGAACCCCCATCCGTCGGTGATCGTCCCCGCTCGGTCGATCCGGTGTTCGGCGGCGAATGCTGAGACTGGAGCGATAATCTGAGATTCAAGGGGCCGCCTCTACCGGCTTGGGCCACCCCGGCACGTGTGCCGGGGGAGGGATTCGAACCCCCAGTGACACCCCTGTTTCAGCTTCAACGTCAGTTTCAGCTTGCGCTCTCGCGCACCCCCTGTCACACAGGGGGCGTTCATGGGGCTACCCGAAGAGGTAGCCGAATACGGCGTCCCCGACCCGCTGGTCGGTGACCTCGGCGCCGTTGGCCTCCTCGCGGGCGAACTTCACGGCCTGCTGGAGCCGTTCCACCCGGTCGAGGAGTTCGTTGACCCGGCGGGCCGGGAGGGCGCCGGAGAACTTCACGGTCGTCCAGTAGCCGACCGCGACGTCCTCGTAGTACACCTCCACCTGCGCTGGGTGCTTCTCCGTGGCCTCGGCCTTGACGTGGTTGCGCGGCACCTTCTTGGTGCGGATCGTGCGCACCGGTTCCGTCTTCCAGGAGTCCGTGGAGGGGTCCAGGTTCCAGGACTCCGAGGCGTCCAGGACGGGCAGCTTGCGCACGAAGGTGTGCAGGTCGGTCAGCTGCTTCTCGAGGAAGAGCAGGTAGGGCACCGGGACCTGGGGGAGCAGCACGTTGCCGTCGACGACGACGTCGGCGGCCGCGGTGCGGTTCGCCCAGTCCTTGGTCGCCGTCACGTCGAACAGGCGGGTCAGGGTGCCGGCCGTCGCCCGCAGCACGTCCTCCGCCTTGACCTGGACCCGGGTGGACTCGGGCGGCAGCTGTTCGCCCTCCTCGTCCTTGGGCTGGTACGTACGCGAGATGCCGGCCAGCAGGGCGGGCTTCTGCACGTCGTGGTGAGCCTGGGTGAGCTCCTGGAGGGACTTGGACTTGACGCCCTTTTCGACTGCGATGATCTGATTCAGCTTCGGCACGTGATCAACCTAGCAACGGCCCCGGTGTGACTACCATTTCTTTTCCGGCGCGGTGTTCCGGCGCGGGGTTCCGGAGCGTGCCCGGCCCGTGTTCCGCCCCCCCTGTTCCGGCCCGTGTGCTCAGCCGCGCAGCCGCACGGGGAGGTCGTACAGGTCGTTCTGGGTGAGGACCGGCTTGTTGCGCAGTTCCTCGCGGGCGACGGCCAGCGTGAGGTCCGGGAAGCGGGCGTAGAGCGCCGGGAGGGCCACCAGGGCCTCCAGGCGGGACAGGGCAGCGCCGGGGCAGACGTGGGGGCCGTGGCCGAAGGCGATGTGCCGGTTGGGGGTGCGGGTGACGTCGAACTCGCCCGCGTTCTCGCCGTGCTGGGCCTCGTCGCGGCCGAGCGCGCCGAAGGAGACGATCAGCCCCTCGCCCTTCGGCAGGACGCGGTCGCCGACCTCGATGTCCTCGGTGGCGAACCGGATGAGGACGTGCGAGGTGGGGGTGGACCAGCGCAGGGTCTCCTCGATGACGTTCTCCCACGGGACCTCTCCCTTGAGGACGAGGGCCCGCTGCTCGGGGTGGGTCTCCAGGGCGACGACGGCGTTGACGATCAGACTGATGGTGGTCTCGTGCCCGGCGGCGACCATCAGCTGGAGGGTGTTGGTGATCTCCTCGGTGCTGAGGTGGTCGCCGTCCTCGGAGGCGGCGATCAGCGCGCTGGTGAGGTCGTCGCCGGGGTGCGCCCGCTTGGACTCCACGATCCGGGAGAACAGCGCCCCGAGGTCCGCCATCATCTGGGGGACCTCCTCGGGGAGGGTCTGCGTGGAGAAGAACTTCTCGAAGAGCGCCTTCAGACGCGGGTGGTCGGCGGCGTCGACGCCCATCAGCTCGCTGATGACGTTCATCGGCAGCGGGTAGGCGAAGTGCGCCTTCAGGTCGACGGTCCCGTCGTCCGCGAGGGCCGCCAGCCGGTCGAGCGACCTGGCCGTGAGGGCCTCGATGCCGGCGCGCAGCTTCTCCACCCGGCGGGCGGTCAGTGCCTGGGCCACGAGGGTGCGCAGCCGGCGGTGCTCGTCGCCGTCGACGGTCAGCATGGAGCGGCCGGGGTTGGCCAGGCCTATCAGCGGCCAGTCGAGGGGGATCTCCCCGCGCTGCCAGGCCCCCCACACGTTGATGTCCTTCACGACCCGGGGGTCGGTGAGGAGCTTGCGCGCCTCGGCGTGGTGCGTGACGGCGTACACGGCGACCCCGCCGGGGAGGACCACGCGGGCCAGCGGGCCGGCGGCGCGCAGCGCGGCGCTCTCGGCGTCGAGGTCGGCGACGAAGGGGTCGAGGGTGAGGGGGGCGGGGCCGGTGTGGTCGATCGGGCAGGTCACGGTGTGGCTCCAAGCGCGGGGGTCGGGGTGTAGGTCACGGGGAGGGCGGTGAGGCCGCGCAGCCAGGGCGAGGGGCGCCGGGTGAGTTCGGCGGCGGGCTCGGCGAGGTCGACGTCCGGGAGCCGGTCGAGGAGGACCTCGATGCCGGTGCGGGCGATGGCCTCGGCGACCTCCTGCGCCGGGAAGGGGCAGCGGTGCTCCCCGTGGCCGAAGGAGAAGAAGGCGTTGTTGCCGCCGGTGAGGGCGCCCGCGTCGGTGCGTACGTGGGGGTCCGCGTTGGCTGCGGCCAGGCCGAGCAGGACCAGGTCGCCGCTGCCGATGCGGCGGCCGCCGAGGTGGGTGTCGCGGGTGGTCCAGCGGCCGGCGACGTTCTGGGTCGGGGTGTCCTCCCAGAGCACTTCGTTCATGGCTTCGCCGACGCTGTGCCGGCCGCCCGCCAGGGAGGCGGCGAAGCGGTCGTCGGTGAGCATCAGGCGCAGCGAGTTGCCGATCCAGTCGGCGGTGGGCTGGTGGCCGGCGGCCATCATCACCATCAGGTCCTGGGCGATCTCGTCGACGGTGAACCCGGCGGTGTTGGCCAGCATCCGGGAGGCCACGTCGGGGCCGGGGGCGGCGGCCTTCGCCGCGAGCAGCGCGTACATGGACTCGCCGAGGTGGCGCTGGCCCTCCAGGGCGCCCTCCCGTCCGTTGATCATGTCGTTCATGGCGGTGACGAGGCCCGGGCCCTGCTCGTCGGAGAACCCGTAGATGCGGGCGAGGACGCGCAGGGGCAGGAGCATGGCGTACTCGCCGACGATGTCGCACCGCCCCTTGCCGCACAGCCCGTCGATGAGCTCGTCGGCGAAGCGTTCGGCGTGGCCCCTGAGTTCGAAGGGGTCGACGGACTCCAGCGCGTCGGAGATGACGGCGGCGCGCTCGCGGTGGCGTTCGCCGACGGTGTAGAGGATGGACGGCTGCTTGCGTCCGATCATCGGGAGCAGCGGCCAGTCGGCCGGGATGCGGTCCCACTGGTTCCACAGGTCGGAGTCGCGGGAGAAGAGCTGCGGGTCGCTGGTGACCTGGTGCAGTTCGCGGTAGCCGAGGACCAGCCAGGCCGGGACGTCGCCGTCGAGGACGACCGGGGCGACGGGGCCGTGGTCGCGGCGCATCTCCCGGTACAGCTCGGCGGGGTCGCTCTGGAAGCGGGGGCCGCCCAGGTAGACGGGCTGTGGCTCGGGGGTGGTCACGGGGTGGGCTCCGGGAGGGTGTGCGGGACGACGGCCGGCTGGTCGGGCCGGTGGCTGTGGCGGTGCTGGAGGTGCTCGACGAGGGAGATCAGCACCTGCTTGCTGGATGCGCGGGAGCGGGCGTCGCAGAACAGCAGGGGCACCTCGGGCGGGAGGTCGAGCGCGGTGCGGATCTGCTCGGTGGTGTGGGCGGGTCCGCCGAAGTCGTTGCAGGCGACGACGAAGGGCGTGCCGTGGTGTTCGAGGCGGTCGATGGCGTACCAGGAGTCCGCGAGGCGGCGGGTGTCCACGAGGACGACCGCGCCGAGGGTGCCGGAGAAGAGCCGGTCCCACAGGAACCAGAACCGCTCCTGGCCGGGGGCGCCGAAGAGGTAGAGCACGTTGTGGGCGTCGAGGGTGATGCGGCCGAAGTCGAAGGCGACGGTGGTGGCGGTCTTGGCGCCCACGCCGTCGGTGTCGTCGACGGCCTCGCCCGCCTTGGTCATCGTCTCCTCGGTGTTCAGCGGGCGGATCTCGCTGACCGAGCGGACCATGGTGGTCTTGCCCACGCCGAAGCCGCCCACGATCACGATCTTGAGGCCGTTGTCGGCGGTGCTGCTGAGGGCCTGCCGGGGTTCGGCCCGGTCAGATGTTGCGGAGTCCAACGAGCACCTGCTCCAGGATGTCGGGGTCGGGAAGGCGGTACGTCGTGAGGCGCGGGTGCCGCGCGCTGATCCGCCCGGCCGCGAGGAGGTCGGCGAGGAGGATCCGTACGATCGAGACGGGCAGGCCCAGTTCGGCCGCCACCTCCACCACGGCCGTCGGGAAGCGGCACATCCGCAGGATCGCCGCGTGCTCGGACTGGATGCCGGGGACCGGGTCGCACTCGGCGACGATCAGGGTCACCAGGTCGAAGGCGTCGCTGCCGGAGCTGCTGCGGCCGCCGGTGAGGGTGTACAGCCGGTCCGGGGAGTCGTCCCGGCCCGGCCTGACGCGGCTCATCCCCGGGGCCTGGCGATCAGATGCTCGCTCAGCTGCTCCACCAGCTCGGACATGTTGTGCCCGACGAGGCCGGCGTCGGCGTCCTCGGCGGCGACGAGCGCGAGGTGCGCGCCCTCGCCGGCCTCGACGATGAAGAGGATCCCGCCGTAGAACTCGGCCATGGCGGAGCGGACCCCTCCGGTGCCGTCGCCGAACTCGATGGACGCCCCGTGGGACAGGCTCTGGATGCCGGCGGCGATCGCGGCGAGCTGGTCGGCCTGGTCGACGGACAGCTCGGGGGTGCGGCACAGCTTGAGGCCGTCGCGGGAGAGCACGAGGGCGTGCCGGGCGCCGGGGGTGCGCTCCAGGAGTCCTTCCAGGAGCCAGCTGAGCGTCTCGTCGGTGGTGGAGCCGGTCATGGGGTGTCGTTGCCTTCCGGGTGCGGGGGGTTCGTGGGCTGCTGCTGCGCCGGGGCCGCGGTGCCGCGTACGGCTTGGCGGAAACTGCCGAAGCGGGCGGCGGACCGGGACGCGCCGCCGGGGGCGGCCTGGGTGCGGGCCGCCGCACCCGCGGCGTCGGCCCCCTCGGGGTGGGCGGCGGCCAGGGTCCGGCCGCGCCGCCGCTGGGGCAGTCCGCTCTCGCCGAGCACCGGGTTGCGGCCGGTGGTTTCGGATTCGGCGGAGTCTACGGGGGTGTCGCGGGCGGGTTCCGCCCCGGTCCGCGGGGCCGGTGCGGGGCCGGCGGGCTCCGGCTCGGTGCGCCGGGCCGGTACGGGCGCCGCCACGGCGGCGGGCTCGGGGGCCGCGAGGAGGGCCGGGGCGGGCAGGGGTTCGGCCGGCGCGTGGCTGATCAGTTCCTCGGGGATCATCATCAGCGCTCCGGTGCCGCCGCGCGCGGAGGGGCGGAAGGAGACGGTCAGCCCGTGCTTGCGGGCGAGGCGGCCGACGACGGCGAGGCCGAGGCGGGTGCCGGAGAGTCCGGCGAGGTCCGGGGAGCCGGCGGACACGGCCTGCTCGGCGCGGCGCAGCTGGACCTCGCTCATGACGAGTCCGCTGTCCTCGACGGTGATGATGATCCCGGCCGGCACCTCCTCCACGTAGACGTGGACCTCGGCGGTGGGCGGCGAGAAGTTGGCGGCGTTGTCGAGGAGTTCGGCGAGGGCGTGCATGACGCCCTCGGCGGCGTGCCCGGCGACGGCGGCCTCGCTGGTGGAGTGCAGCCGGATCCGCTGGTAGCCGCCGATGCGGCCCATGGCGCCGCGCAGGATGGACTCCATGACGATGGGCCTGGCCCAGCGGCGGCCGGAGCGGGCTCCGGTGAGGACGGCGATGGAGTCGGCGAGGCGGCCGGCCTGGGCGGTGCGGTGGTCGAGGTGGAGCAGGTCGCCGAGGACCGCCTCGTCGGCGTGCCTGTGCTCCATGTCCCGCAGGTCGGCCAGCATTCCGGTGGCGAGCGCCTGCATCCGGCCGGCCGCGTTGGCGGCGGCGGCCATGGCCGCGGCCCGGCCCGACTGGGCGCGGCGCAGTTCGTCGCCGAGCCGCTCCCGGGTGGCGAGCTGGGCGGCGGTGATCCGGTCCAGTTCGAGGGCGTGGGCGGCGTTGATCCGGTCCAGTTCGGCGGCGTGGGCGGTGGTGAGGTGGTGCTGTTCGGCGGCGTGGGCCGCCGTCAGGTGTTCCACCTCGGCGGCGTGGGCCGTCGTGAGCCGGGTGCGTTCGGCGGTGCGGGCCGCCGCGTCGCGGGCCCCGTCGGCCGTCAGCCGGGCGATGTGGGCGTCACGGGCGGAGAGTTCGCCGGCGAGGTGGGAGAGCCGGCCGCGCAGCTGCCGGGCGGTGCGCGCCCACCAGGTGACGGCGCAGGCGGCGACGGCGAGCAGCAGCGAGCCGGAGAAGGAGAACCAGGCGAGCGGGACTCGGACGGCCGACGGGGCCGCGGCCACCGCCGCCGTGGACAGAGCGCCCGCGGCCGCTGCTGTGACCAGCAGGGCGAGCGCGGAGGGGCGGAGGGGGGTGGGCGACGCCGTCATCAATCAAAGCCTCAAACCGGGCGTAAATGGAAGAGAGGGTTCCTGTGGCAACGAGCCACAACTATAAGAGGATTGGTGATCGTTTAGGAAAGGTCTTGACAAACATTACGTTGAGTAGTGCCCAATTAGGATCCTTCTGGAGCGGTTTCGGGGCTATGCCGTGGCATCCTGTGACGTCACCACTCGCCGGACGGAATCGGCGGACGTCCGGAAAAACGGGGAAGGTCCATGAGGCTCTGCTTTCTGGTGGAGGAGCACTACCGCCACGACGGCATGCCCAACGAGGTCGTCCGGCAACTGACCGCCTGGGGCCACCAGGTGGACGTCGTCCGGCCGGGCGGCTCCCTGCTGCGCATGGACGGCCTGGTCCGGGCCGGCGCGCACGACGCCTGGGTGCTCAAGACGGTGTCCGGCGGGCCGGGGCTCACCCTGCTGGAAGCCGCTGCCGCCGCCGGAACCACCACCGTCAACGACGCCCGCTCGATCCGCGGGGTACGGGACAAGGCCCTGGCCGCCGCGCTCGGCAGCGCCCGGGGCCTGCCGATGCCTCCCACCTACGCCCTCGCCCGGCCGGAACTCCTGGGAGGCCTGCCGGACTCCGCGTACCCGCTGGTGGTCAAGCCCGCCGACGGCAGTTCCGGCCGGGGCGTGCACCTGCTGCCCTCGCCGGACCGGCTCGCCGGTCTGCTGCCCGACCTCGCGGGCGAGGGGATGCTCATCGCGCAGCCCTACGTCCCGAACTCCGGCACCGACCTCAAGGTGTACTGCGTCGGCGGGGAGTCCTACGCCACCGAGCGCCGCTCCCCGCTGCACCCGGACTCCCCCGTCCGCGAGCGCCGGGTGCGGCTGCCGGCCGAGGTGGCGGGGATCGCCGCGCGGGTGGGTGAGGTGTACGGGCTGGACCTGTACGGGGTCGACGTGCTGCTGGGTCCCGACGGGCCGGTCGTGGTCGACGTGAACGACTTCCCGAGTTTCCGCCAGGTGCCGGACGCGGCCGCGCGGGTCGCGCGCGCCGTGCTGGACCTGGCCCGCTCGGGCGGCGCCCGCCCGGCAGCCCTGCCCCGCCCGCCCGTGCGGCCGTACGCCCGGCCGGTGGCCGTTCCCGCGCGGGCGGCGGCGGGTGACGGCGCGTGAGGGTCGGTCTGATCACCCCGGACCCCGGGCACCCGCTGCTGGCGGCCACCGCCGCCCTGCTCGCGCCGGAGCACGAGGTGCGGGTGCTGGACCCGGAGGCCGGGGCGGCCGCCGCGGCCGGGGCACGGGCCGACGTGTACCTGCTGAAGGCACGGACCCCCTCGGCCCTGGCCCTGGCGCGGGAACTGGAGCGGCGCGGGGCGCCCGTACTGAACTCGGCGGCGGCCACCGGGCGCTGCCAGGACCGCACCGGCATGGCCGAGGTGGCCCGACGGGCCGGACTCCCCTTCGCCGCCACCCGCACCTTCGGCTCGCTCGCGGAGCCGGGGGCCTCCGAGCAGCCCGCCTGGCCCGTGGTGGTCAAGAGCCGGCACAGCCGCAAGCACGACCTCGTCGCCCGCGTCGACGGCCCGGCCGGGCTGCGCGAGCTGGCCGCCGCGGGCTGGGAACGGGAGCCGGTCGTGGTGCAGCCGTTCGCCCCCAACAGCGGCTGGGACCACAAGCTGTGGGTGATAGGCGACCGGGTCTTCACCGGCCTGCGGCGTTCCGAACTGGCCACCGGACGCGAGGAGCCGGGCCGGTCCCCCGGCCGGCTGCCCGGCGGAATGGACGAACTGGCCCTGCGGGTCGGTGCGGTCTTCGCGCTGGACGTCTACGGCGTGGACGTCATCACCACGGACGACGGCGAACCCCTCATCGTCGACGTCAACGCCTTCCCCGGCGTCCGCGGCCAGGCCGGCGCCCCCGAAGCCCTCGCCGCCCTGGCTCTGCGCCGGGCCCGGTAGCCCGCGCGGGCGGGCCGGGACGCGTCCGGGTGGCGGACCCGGCGGGCGATGTGCGTAGACTCGCCTGCGGCGCGACCCATGACGACGAGGATTCCATGAACCCCGCCGACGAAGACCCGCAACAGCTGGACCCGGCCAGTCTCCACAACGCGAGGACGACACTCGTCCAGCTCCTGGGCCGGGCGGGGGTTCCCTCCGACGCCGCCGACGAGCTGATCGGGCTCGTCGAGGCCGGTGTACTCGCCGCCGCCCACCGGGAGATCGGCGCGACCGCCGGGACCGTCCCCCGGGAAAAGGGCGAACCCTACGCATCGGGCTGGCTCGACGGCGCCCGCGCCCTGACCGACGCCCTCGGCGACATCGCCGAACGAGCCCTGGCCCGGGCCGTCGGCGCCGGCGAGTCGGAAGCCTCGCGGGACACCCGTACGCCCGTCCGGAGGATGGAGGTGGAACGGGCGAAGGTGGCGGTGACACCCCTCTACCTGTCCTTCAGCACCGCCTCCGACCTCGATCCGGAAGTCTCCGAGCAGGTGCTCACCGCCGTTCTCGCGACCATGAGCCCCCGTCAGCGGGCCGCGTACGCGGGCCGCCTCACGCGGTTCGCCGACGACCACCGCGCCCGCCTGGAAGGGCTGTACGCCCGGTACGGGCCCGACAGCACCATCGCGCTCCACGGCCGCTACTCCCTGCTGCACTCCCCCACCAGCCTCGCCGTGCTGGAGCGGCTCGCCGCGGCGCCCACGGCGTTGCGGGAGGAATGGGACGCCGCCGAGCTGCCGCCCTCCTGGCTCGACGGGCTCACCGCCACCTGGGCCCCGGGCCCTGCAGACGGCCCTTAAGCGAGGAACTCCGCCACGGCGCCGGCGAAGGCGACCGGGTCGTCGAGCCACGGGAAGTGACCGGCTCCGGGCTGGACGGTGAGCCGGGCGTCCGGGAACAGTCCGGCGTACGCGGCCATCGCGCGCGGCGGGGCCGCCAGGTCGGCCTCGCCGGCGAGCAGCAGTACCGGTGCGGCCATCCCGGCGAGTGCCTCGCGGGTGATGTCCGGGTCGAAGGCGCCCTCGGCTCCGTACGCGGCGGCGGCCTCCTGGTTCTTCTGCCCGGCCTCGGCGGCCCGGTGGGCGCGGGCCGCCCCGTCCCAGCGCCCGTACCAGAACGGGGCGACGGCCTCCATGGTGCCGGCCGTGGCCCGGCCCGCGACGAGTTCCTCCAGCGCCGCGTAGGCCGGGGCGAACCAGGGCTCCGCGGCGCGCAGCCGGGCGGCCTCCAGCCGGTCGTCCCCGGCGACGGGGATGCCGACGGCGAAGACGCTGGGCGTGACCAGCAGGAGCCGGCCGACGCGTCCGGGGTGGCGGGCGGCGTAGAGGGCGGCCAGGTTGGCGCCGGCGGAGTGCGCCAGCAGGTCCACCGTCTCCAGGCCGAGGTGTTCGCGCAGGGCCTCCACATCGTCGACGAGCCGGTCGCAGCGGTAGCCGGCGGGGTCCTCGCAGGCCTCCGAGCCGCCGGTGCCGCGCAGGTCGAGCCGGACGAGGCGGCGGTGCGGGAGGAGCCCGTCGAGGCCGGAGAGGTAGGCGGAGTCCTGCATGGGGCCGCCGGGGAGGCAGATCAGCGGGGTGCCCCCGCCGCTGGTGTGGCCGGCGAGGCGGGTTCCGTCGTACGCGGGAAAGGTGATCACCGTCGGGACGGTGTCAGCCGCGTCCGGGCAGGTCAAGCGGTTTCCCGGGGCCGGCCGGGCGGGGCGGCCGGCGCCCGCGCACGGCCAGGAACACGGCTGCGGTCGTCGCCGCCACCAGCACGCCGCCCACCGTCAGCAGCCAGACGGGGACCCCGCCCGCCGTGAGGAGTTCGTCGCGGTAGACGGCCCGCCGGTAGGGGGTGTCCTCGGCGGTGGCGCGCAGTTCGTGGTCCCCGTCGATGCGGGAGGGGTCGGGGAACCGCTGGTCGATCGCGGTCAGGAACACCGGCTTGCCGCCCGTCAGCTCGCCCAGGGCGCCCTTCGGCGCGACGGTCCCGGCGAAGGTCACCTCGGGGTCGGCGCCGCCTATCGCCGAGCCGGGCTCCATCCGGTGGTCGGCGAGGACGTAGAGGCCGAGGAACTGCGGGGTGCGGGCCAGCCGGGACAGCCGCATCGGGTACACCAGGCGGGTGCTGTCGAAGCGGATGCGCAGCGGTTCGAGTTCGCCGCGCAGGGTCCGGCCGGGCTCGCGGGGGGCGAGGCGGACGGCTACGTACTCCCACTTCTGGTCGACGTACGGCTTCAGTTCGCCGGCGAGCCGCTCGGGCAGCTCGAAGCCGTTCTCCTCCAGCCAGCTGCGCAGGGCCCCGGGGTCGGTCGCGGTCAGCCGGGCCACGTCGAAGTCGCCGAGCCGCTCGCGGCCGACCACGCCGACCGGGCTGCCGGCTCCGGGCAGGGCGGCCCCCGCGCCGTCCCCGCGGCCGGAGGAGAAGGGCCAGTCCCGCTCGCGCGGCCAGAAGTACGTGCGGGTCCTGCGCTCGGGCCTGGTGAGCTCCGTCAGCTGGCGGAAGAGGGCCGGGTCGCCGAGCTCCACGGTGGCCCGGCCGGGGACCGGCATGATCCAGGCCGCGCGGCGGGCGTCGCCGCCGACGGTGAAGCGCATCACGATCTCTTCCGTCCGGCCGTCCCAGCGCACGACGGAACTCTCCCGGTCGACCCCGATCCGGGAGGCCCCGTCGGGCACCATCGCCCCGCAGCCGCACGCGTGGGCGGGGCTGACCAGCGATCCGATCTGGGCCGCGAGCAGGGCGAACAGCAGCGTCAGGATCCTTCTCTTCATCCACACGGGCTCTCAGACGTGGCCGGCCGCCGGCCGGTTCCGCCCCCCGGCGCGGCCGGCCCGTCCGGCCCGCGGTCAGCCTCCTCGACCGGGCCGGGGCCCGCTTACATACTTGGGCCCCATGAGAGGGAAGGAACAGCCGCTCGGCAGCCCGCTGGTGCCCGACGGCGTACGGGAGACCATCGCGCGGTACGACTGGGAGTCCTTCGTCTGCGGCTGCGGCCGCTCGGCGGGGCATCTCGCGGGCACCCTGTGGGACGCGGCCGAGGGGCACCCGGCGGCCTACCACGCGCTGGAGGGGCACGTCTTCGCCCGGTCGCGGCTGTGTCCCCCGGCCCCGGCCGCCTGCGCGGTGCTGATGGCCGTCTGGTCGGCCGGCCCGCCCCGGCTGGCGACCCGCGAGGCCCTGCTGTGGACGCTGCTGGCGCTGCTGAACTCCGAGGACGACGGGACCCCGTACGAGGCGGGGCTCTACGGCCAGTGCGCCGCGCACGTCCGGGCCGGCCTGCCGCTGCTGCGCGGCGGCCGGGCGGGGCGGCCCGGTTCGGTGTCGGCGGCCTACGCCGACGGCATCGCGGACCTCATCGCGCTGTGCGCCTGAGGCCGCCGACGGGGCCGGGCAGGCCGGTGGTCTCGCGGACCGCCTCGTCGACGGCCTCGGGCAGCCAGTCACGGGTGTGGCGGAAGGTGAAGCCGAGACGGGTGGCACGAATATTGTCGAGGGCGTAGGCCCGGTCGAAGGAGAAGGGGGAGGCCTCCTCCCCCGCGCCGACGACCCGGTGGCGGGCCGGCCGTCCGATCCGGGCGGCCACCAGGCCGGTGAGGG
Organism: Streptomyces sp. NPDC029122; assembly: GCF_055569445.1. Lineage (NCBI taxonomy): Bacteria > Bacillati > Actinomycetota > Actinomycetes > Kitasatosporales > Streptomycetaceae > Streptomyces > Streptomyces sp. NPDC029122. The sequence continues at coordinate 256,156 of NZ_JBVHWK010000001.1, forward strand.
CCGTGACGTCGAGCGGGCCGTGGGAGGCCGCGTTGACCGGCCCGGTGAAGGTCCCGGCGGCCGCCCAGGCCAGGAACTCCGCGATCTCCCGGTGGTGGACGAAGGAGGTCTCGTACGCGTCCCCGTGGACGGCGACCGGCAGTCCGTCGGCGATCCGCCCGGCGTAGTGCGCCAGCCGTCCCGTGAAGTCGGCCCGGCCCCCGCCCAGTACGTGCGCGGAGCGGACGCTGACGTACGGGAAGGCCGCGTCCCGCAGGAACACCGCCTCGGCCCGCCGCTTCCCCTCGGCGTAGCCGGGGAGACCGGGCGGGAGGTCCAGCGGGTCGAACGCGTCCTCCGCCACCGGGCGGGCGGCGGCCCCGGCCGGGGGCGGGGTGCGGAAGGTCGCGGGGTCGTACACCTCCATCGTCGAGGTCATCACGTAGCGCCCGGCCCGTCCGCCGCCGAAGACGCGGCGGGCGACGGCCGCCTGGTGCGGGGTGTAGCAGACCTGGTCGACGACCACGTCGAAGGCGCGCGCCCCGAGCGCCGAGCGCAGGGCCTGCTCGTCGTCGCGGTCCGCGAGCAGGTGGGCGGTGCCGGGCGGAGGGGCGCAGGATCCCCGGTTGAGTACGGTGACCGCGCTGCCGGCGTCGCGGAGCCGTGTGACCAGATGTCTGCCGAAGTAGCGGCTGCCGCCGATGACCAGAACCTTTTCCATGCCCCCGACTCTGCCGCTGTAGGGTCCCCGGCAGAACCGGTCACCCACTGAACCGACCCCAAGGAAAACTGTTGATCGATGTGCACCGGCTGCGCGTCCTGCGGGCCGTCGCGGAACACGGCAGCTTCAACCGCGCCGCCTCCGCCCTGCGGCTGACGCCCTCGGCCGTCTCCCAGCACATCGCCTCGCTGGAGCGCGGCCTCGGCCACCCGGTGGCGGTGCGCAGCACGCGCGGCGTCACCCTCACCGAGGCGGGGCGGCTGCTGGTGGAGACGGCCGAGACGATCACCGCCGAGCTGGACCAGGTCCGCGCCCGGATCGACCGGCTCGCCGCCGGCCGGCCCCGGCTGACGGTCGCCACCTTCACCAGCGGCGGCCGGCACCTGATGCCCCGCGCCCTGCCGGAGTTCGTGGCCGCCCATCCCGAGGTGGAGCTGACGGTGCTGGAGGCCGAGCCGGAGGCCTCGCTGGCGATGGTGCGCGGCGGGGCGGCGGACCTCGCGCTGGCGTACGGCTTCGACGGGCCGCTGCCGTCCTCCGGACCGGTGCCGTCCGCCGCGCGGCTGGAGTGGCTGCCGTTGCTGGAGGACCCGCTGTACGCGGTCCTGCCGCGCGGCCACCGGCTGGCGGGGCGGGACGGGCTCGAGCCGGCGGAGCTGGCCGAGGACCGCTGGGTACTGGGCTGCCTCAAGACGGAGGCCTTCCTGCGCCGGTACGCGGACCGGGCCGGGTTCGAGCTGCGGGTCGCCGCCTCGACCACCGACTACTTCTTCGCGCAGACCCTGGTCGGCGCGGGCGTCGGCGTCACCCTGATCCCGCACATCTCCCTGACCCCGCCCGACGGTTCGGCGGTGGTGCCCCTGGCCCCGCCCCGCCCCGCCCGCCACATCGGCGTCGCCGTCCCGCGGCGCCCCCACCCGCAGCCGTACGCCGCGTCGCTGACGGAGGCCCTGCGGCGTGCGGCGGGCTCCGCGGAGGGTACGGCCCGGTGAACCCCGGCCGCCGGCGCGGCCGTCGGGCCCGTGATGCGGGAGCCGGGCGGGCCGTGTGCGTGCGCCGGTCCGGAAACCCGGACAGGGGCCGGTCCCGCGTAGGAAGATGCCCCTGTGCCCGTCGTCGGCGACGGGCGGGCGCCGAAGGGGGATTGGCGTGGTGGAGCACCTTTTCCGGGACGGGCGCTGGGCGCTGTGGCTGGTCTGCGGCTGCTACCTGGTGGTGGTGTACATCACCAGCCGGGGTCTGATCGCCGCTCCCCGCTACCGGCTGCTCCAGGCCCGCATCCACGACTGCCGCGCCCGCGTCGACGTGTGCGCGGCCGGCCCGGCGGGCCCGTCCGCCGCCCTCAAGGCGGTCACCGACCGGCTGGACCGGCTGGAGAGGAACGGCCAGGTGGCCTGGCGCCTGCTCCCCGGGCGCTGGGTGGTCGCCATCCCGCTCTCCAAACTCGCTTCCGCCTGGCGGGTGCTGCACGAGGCCGAGAGCCAGCTGCTGCGCCTGGAGGATGCCGAGGAGATCACCGTACGCGGCCGCGCCCTGCGGCTGCGCCTCACCTCGGACCAGGACCCCGCGAACGACTCCCTCGTGGCGGAACTCGCCGCGCGGGCGGGCGACCCCCCTGCCGAACGGGCCCTGCTGATCGCCGTCACCGAGCAGCTGTCCTGGCAGGAGGACGGCGATTTCGAGCGGGAGTACGAGCTCCAGCGCATCGCCCTGTGGCTGGCCCTGACCGGCCTCGGCGCGGTACTGCTGGTCGGCCTGGTGCTCGACCACCGCCTGTCGCTGCTGCTCGGGGGGCTGGGCGGGTTCCTGTCGCCGCTGATCGGAGTGATGCGCGCACAGCGGCCCGCCTCCTGGGGCGTTCTCGTGCTGGCACCGGTCGGCGGCGCGCTGGCCGCGCCCGGCGGTCTGCTGCTGGTCCGGATGCTGGCCGACCCCGAGCTGAACCTCCTGGGCCAGGTGTTCCTGGACAACTCCTGGGGGGCGCCCGCCCGGCCGATCTCCCTGGCGATCGCGCTCCTGTTCGGCTTCTCGGGCACCCTGTTCTCCCGTCTCGCCCTCGCGGCCACCGGCCAGCTGATGCCGGTGGCGGGCCGCGGCGCCGCCCGGGCCGCCGTCCCGCCCCAGCAGCGCCCCGCCGCCGGGCACTCCGCGTCGAGACCGGCCCCGTAGCCCGCGCCCGGACCGGGGGCGGGGACTGCGCCGGGGCCGGTGTGCCGGCCGCGACCGGTCCGGTTCCGCGGGCCGGGACCCGCTCGGGCCCGGTCGCGGCGGAAGGGCCCGGCGACGCCGCGGCCCCGTGCCGTAGTGCGGCCCGGGCCGCCGGCGCGGCCGGCGCCCGCAGGGGTCGGTCTACAGCCGGCGCAGGCGGCGTTGGGCGGACGCCGCCGCGTGACGGGCCTCGCGGGCCGCCCGCTCGGCCTGGCGGTGGCGGGCCTCCGCCTCGGACACCGCCTCGTACGCCAGGTCGCGCGCGGCCCGCGCCTGCTCGGTCTCCTCCAGCAGCCGCGCGACCACGGCGTCGGCCTCCGCCGCGCGGGCCACGGCGTGCTGCCGGGCCTGCTCGGCCATCCGCAGCTCCTCCTCGCGGGCGGAGGCGGCCCACGCCGCGTCCTCGGCGGCGGCCCGGGCCGCGTCGATCCGGGCCGCGCGGACTCGGTCGACGGGCTCGGCGGCGGCTCCGGCGGCAGGTCCGGCGGCCGTGTCGGAGGCGGCTCCGGCGGCGGTGTCCGGCGCGGCGGGCTCCGATGGCCCCGGTTCCGGCGCCCCGGCTTCCGGCACCGCGGACGGCAGCACGACGTCCGGGTCGACCGCCGGGAAGTCCGACACCGGCGCGGGGGCCCGTACGAGCCGCCCCGAGGCCCACTCCCCCGCCGCGACGGGGTCGGCGAGGACGGCGCGCAGGATCTGCTCCAGCTCGCGCACCACGGTCTCGGAAACCGGGGTCCCCGCCTCCTCGGCCAGCCGGGCGGCCTCCCGCGCCAGGGCCCCGATCACCACGTGCTGCTGGTGCGAAAGGTCCCGCAGGCGCTCCCCGTCCAGGGAACGGTGCGCCGCGCGCAGGGTCTGCCCGAGCTGGAGGAACTGCTCGGTCTCGTCGGGTTTCACGCGTACCAGCGTGTTGGACGCCCAGGCCGCGAGCGTCGGCCGCCGCAGTGCCGCGATCCGCTTGGCCGCCGCCGGGTCCCCGGCCTCCTTCACGCGTGCCGCGGCCGCGTCCCGCGCCGCCCTGAACCCGGCGGGGTGCGGCCGGTACAGCGCGTCGACGATCTCGTCCAGATCCATTTCCGCATCGGCATCCACGCGCCCCACTGTCCGTCATGGCCGCCCGCCCGGGGCGCGCGCGCCCCACGGCCACGCGGGTGAATGCGCCGGTTCCCGCCCCCGGCCCCGCTCAACGTCCTGGACCGGTGGTCACGTGAGGGTCGCCGCCGGGAGCCGGCCGCCGCACCGCGCTCCGTGCGGCTGCCGCTGGACCGCGGGGCCGGGGCAGGGGTGCCGCTGTCTGCGGTCAGCGGTCCGGCCCGGCCGGCTCGACGACCCGGCCGTCGCGCAACTCGACGACGTGGTCGGCGAGTTCCATCAGCTGGGGTTCGTGGGTGGCGACCAGGGCCGTGACGCCCTCGCTGCGGACCACCGCGCGCAGCAGCCGCATGACGGAACGGCCGGTCTCGGAGTCCAGCTGGCCGGTGGGCTCGTCGGCGATGATCAGGGCGGGTTCGTTGGCCAGGGCGCGGGCGAGCGCGACGCGCTGCTGCTGACCGCCGGAGAGCTCCCCGGGGCGCTGTTCGGCGTGTTCGGCGAGGCCGACCAGGGCCAGCAGGGTGCGGACGCGGTCCTCGCGCCGCCGTGCCGGGACCTTGCGCATGCGCATCGGGACGCCGACGTTCTCGGCGGCGGTGAGGACCGGGATCAGCCCGAACGACTGGAACACGAAGCCGATCCGGTCGCGGCGCAGCGCCAGCAGGCCGCTCTCGTCCAGGGTGGACAGGTCGGTGCCGTCGATTTCGACGGTGCCCCCGCTCGGGGTGTCGAGGCCGCCCACCAGGTTGAGCAGTGTGGTCTTGCCCGAGCCCGACCGGCCCTTGAGCGCGGTGAGTTCGCCGCGCCGTGCCTCGAACGAGACGCCGCGCAGGGCGTGTACGGCGTTCGTCCCGCTGCCGAAGCTCTTGCGCAGGTCGCGCACCGTCATCATGGGCGGCGCGGTGGACGTGGTGGCGGGGGTGGCCCCGGTGTCCTGTCGGTGCGGTCGCTGCGTCATGGTGGGCTCCCCCTCGGCCAGGCACTGTCGCTACCTTCGCGTCCGAATTTGCTCATCTGTCACATCAATCACGCAAGTCCCTTCCTCCCATGGACCGAATCTGACAGCATCGTCCGCTATCCGGTGCCCTTGGTCCGGTTCGGGGGAAGGAACAGGCATGCTCGGCTTTGTCGTGCGCCGGTTGCGCGGCCGACTGCCGCTCGCCGCCGCCGTCTTGCTCACCGCGCTCATCACCACGACCACGCTGACCGCGCTGCTGGCCTTCACCCGCGGCGTGGGGGACTCCGGTCTGCGGCAGGCACTGACCGGCGCGGCCGGCAGGTCGAGCACCGCCGTCGTCCTCACCGGAGAGCACGCGCTGGCCGCCCGGGCCGGTGACGACGCCGCCGTACGGAGCTTCGCGGACGCCCTGTTCGCCGGCGTTCCCGTCAGCGCCGAGAGCGTGGCGCGCAGCCGTTCGTACGGACTGCCCGGCCCCCGCACCCCCGGCCGGGAACCCGACCTGACCCTCCTCGCCGCCCTCGGCCGCGACCGCGTACGGCTCCTCGCGGGCCAGTGGCCCGAGCCGGTCGCGGACCGCCCCGGGCGCGTCCCGGTGGCCGCGCCCGAGGCCGCGCTGAACCGGCTCGGGCTGACCGCCGGGGCACTGCCGGCCGAGGTCCGGCTGGAGGACCGCTACGGCGGGCCGCCCCTGAACGTCCTCGTCACCGGCGTCTACCGGGCGGCCGAACCGGACTCGCCGTACTGGCGGCTCGATCCGCTCGGCGGACGCGAGGTGCAGGTCGCCTCCTTCACCAGCTACGGCCCGCTGCTCGTCGACGACTCCGCCTTCACCGGCGCCGCCCTGGTGCAGAACAGCCGCGCCACACTGCTGACCCCCGACTTCCGCGCCGCCCGGGCCGCCGACCTCGACCGCCTGCGCCCCCTGGCGCCGGAGACCGGCACCAAGGGCCCCGCCGGCCTCGTCGTCACCACGGACCTGCGGGACTTCACCGCCGCGCTGGAGACGGGACAGCGGGTGGCCCGCTCCACCCTGCTGGTCGGGGCGCTCCAGCTGGCCGTGCTCGCCGGGGCCGCCCTGCTGCTGGTCGCCCACCTGCTGACGGACCGCCAGGAGCCCGAGCGCGTCCTGCTCACCGCGCGCGGCGCCTCCCGCCGCCGGCTCGGGGCGCTGTCTGCGGCCGAGGCGCTGCTGCTCGCCCTGCCCTCGGCGGTCCTGGCCCCGCTGCTCACCCCGCCGCTGCTGCGGCTGGCGGGCCGGTACGGACCGCTGGCCAAGGCCCCCGTCGAGACCGGCGGGGCATGGCTGCTGTGGCCGGCCGCGGCGGGCTGCGCGCTCGCGTGCGTCCTGCTGACCTCCCTGCCCGCCGTGCTGCGCGGGGCCGCGGCCGCCGTGCTGAGGCGCGCCGGGCGCCGTGCGGCCGTGGTGTCGGGGGCGGCGCGCTCCGGGCTGGACCTCACCACGGTGGCGCTGGCCGTCCTCGCGTACCGCCGGCTCGACCGCTACAGCGGCGCCGGTACCGGGCCGGGAGGCGCACTCGGCGTCGACCCCGTCCTGGTTGCCGCGCCCACCCTGGCACTGTGCGCGGGCACGCTGCTCGTGCTGCGGCTGCTCCCGTTCGCGGCGCGGCTCGGCGGCCGGATCGCCGCCCGGGGCCGCGGGCTCGGCCCGGCGCTCGTGGGCTGGCAGCTCGCGCGGCGCCCCGGGCGGGCCACCGGACCGGTGCTGCTGCTGGTGCTCTCGGTGTCCAGCGGGGTCCTCGCCCTCGGCCACCACACCGCCTGGTCCGCCTCGCAGCGCGACCAGGCGGAGTTCGCCACTGCCGGGGGGCTGCGCGTCACCGGCAGCGAGCTGCCCGCCCCCGGCCGGGCCGGCCGGTACGCGTCCCTGCCGGGCGGCGACCGGGCGATCCCGGTGGTGCGCTCCGCCCACGGGCTGCCCGGCGGCACGGACGGGGAACTGCTCGCGCTGGACGCCGCCGCCGTCGCCCGGCGGGTGCCGCTGCGGGCGGACCTGCGGGACGGGCGCCCGATGGCGGAACTGTTCGCCCCGCTGGCGGCCGGCACCCCGGACGGCGCCGGCATCGTGCTGCCGGGCCGGCCGCAGCGGATCGACCTCGACGTGTCGGTACGGGCCTTCGGCGCGAGCGGCGGCGCCCGGCTGGGCGTACTGCTGCGCGACCGGTTCGGGCTGACCTACCGGGCGCCGGTCCAGGCGCTGCCGGATACCGGCGAGGGCACCCTTTCGGTGGACGTCGCGGCTCTGGCCGGGGCCCCGCTCGGGGCGGCCGCCGAACCCCTGTCCCTCGCGGGGCTCGCCGTGTCGTACGGCTCCGAGACCGGCTGGTCCAGCCGGCCGGACGCCGGGGCGCCGGTCGACGCGGAGGTGGCGCTGCGCCGGGTCTCGGTCACGGAGACGGCGGGCGGCCCGGCCGTCCCCGTCCGGGCCGCCGCACCCGCCTGGAACCTGGTGGCCCCGGCGGCGGACGGGAACCCGGCCGCCCGGCTGCTGCCGGCCGACGGGTCCCTGCTGCGGCTGCGGTACACGGGTGCCGCCGCGGGGAGTCACGGCCTCAGCCTCACCACCGGCGGGCCGGCCGCCGCCGAGCTGCCGGGCATCGCCACCCGCGCCTACCTCACCGCCGTCGGGGCCCGGGTCGGCGACCGGATCACGGTGCCGATGGGCTCCGCCACCGTCCCCGTACGGATCACCGCCGCCGTCGGAGCCCTGCCCGCGTCCGGCGCCCGGGCGGTGGCCGTCGACGTCGGCGCCGCCGGCCGGCTGCTCGCCGCGACCGACGGGCGGGCCCTGCCCGGCGCCGACGAGTGGTGGCTGCCCGCGGCCTCCGCCTCGGACCCCGCGCCCGCGCGGGCCGCCGCCGAACTGCGCGCGGGCGCCGGCTCGCACCGGGTGCTGCTGCGCGAGGAGGTGGCCGCCGGGCTGCTGGACGACCCGCTGAGCGCCGGCCCCCGCCTCGCGCTGGCCGCCCTCGCCCTGTCCTGCGCGGTGCTGGCCGCCATCGGTTTCGCCGCCGCCGCTGCGGCGGCCGCGCGGCAGCGGGCCCGGGAGTCCGCGATCCTCCTGGCCCTCGGGGCGCCCCGGCGGGGCCTGGCCCGGGCGGCCTCCGCCGAGGGCCTGGTCCTCGTCGCGCTCGGCACCGGGGTGGGGCTGGCGGTGGGCACGGCCATCGTGCACCTGACGGTGCCGCTGATGGTGCTCACCCCCGCCGCACAGCGCCCGGTACCGCGGGTCTTGGCCGACCTGCCGGGCCTGCGGACCCTGCTGCTGGCCGCCGCCATCGCGGCGGTGCCGCTGCTGTCGGCGCTGGTCGGCGGCCGCGGCGACCGCACGTCCCGGGGCGCCGCCGCCCGCCTGCGCCACGTGGAGGAGACATGACCGGCCCGACCACCGACCCTCGGACCGCCGTGCCCGGGCGGGGCGGCGGGGCCGGCTGGGTGCGGACCCGGCTGCGCGCCGCCCCGCTGGCCACGCTCCTGTCGGCCGTGCTGGTCTTCGTCTCCGTCCTGCTGGCCACCGCGCTGCCGCGCGCCCTCGACCGGGACGCCGACCGGGCCCTGCGCGCCTACCTGGCCGAGCAGGGCCCGGGCCCCACCAGCCTCGTCGCCACCGCCCCGACCGCGCGGAGCGGGGACCTCCCGGCCTTCCTGGACTCCTCGCTGGCCGCCCTGCGCGCCGCCGTCGGGCCCGGTTACCGCCTGGCGGACTCCGGCCCCGTCTACGGGGTGCGCGCGAAGGACCCGCGCTCCCTGACGGGCCCCGGGCTCGCCCGCCCCTCGGACATCGCACCCAACCTGGGCCTGCTGCACCTGCCGCAGATCTCCTCTCACAGCCGGCTGGTCGAGGGGCGCTGGCCCTCCGGCGGCGGCGAGGGAACCGTCCCGGTCGCCCTGTCCAAGAGCGCCGCCGACAGCATCGGCGCCACGGTGGGATCGGTGCTGGAGGGCTCCTCGGGCATCGCCCCGCCGATGAGCATCGAGGTCGTCGGCCTGTTCACCCCGGGCGACCCGGCCGGCGTCTACTGGAGCGACACCGCCACCACCTGCCTCTTGCAGGCCTGTCTGAAATGGGACCAGAAGCAGGAGAAGTCCTGGTGGGAGACGTCCGCCCTGGTCGGCCCCGAGGGGATCGGCCGGCTGGCGGGCTGGGGCACCCGCGCGACGGACTTCTGGCGGCTGCCGGTGGACACCGGCGCCCTGCGCGCCGACCGGCAGTCCGAGGCCGCCGAGCAGATCGCCTCGTACGTCGCCGGTCCCACCGCCAACCGGCTGATCACCGAGACCGGCCACCCCGACATACGGATCACCTCCGAACTGCCGAAACTGCTCGCCGCCGCCGAGGCCCGCCGCCAGGCCGCCGCGCCGCTCGCCGCGATCGGGCCGGCCGGGGTGGCGGGCGTCGCCCTCGTCGTGTTCTGCCTGGCCGCCGGGCTCACCGGTGACCGGCGGGAGGCCGAACTGGCCCTGCTGCTCGCCCGGGGCGGCTCCCGCACGGGTGTCCTGCGCCGGCTGCTGGGCGAGGGGGCCGTCACCGTGCTGCCCGCCGCCGTGCTCGCCACGGCCCTCGGGGTCCTGCTGCTGCCGACCCCCCGGCCTGCGCCCGGCCTGCTCTCGGCCGGGGCCGTCGCGCTCGCGGCCCTGCTGGCCTTTCCGGTACGGGCCTTCGTGCTGCTGTCGGGCCCTCGCGCGGCCGCACCGCGGCGCAGGCTGGTGGCGGAGCTGCTGGTGCTGGCCGCCACCGCGGCCGCCGTGGCGGAGGTCCGCCGGCGCGGGGTCGCCCCGGCCGGGGCCGGGCTGGACCCGCTGCTCGTCGCCGCGCCGCTGCTGCTGGCGCTGTGCGGGGGGCTGCTGCTGGCCCGGATCCAGCCCCCGCTGGCGCGCCTGGCGGCCCGGGCGGCGGGGCGCGGGCGCGGCCTGACCGGCTTCCTCGGGCTGGCGCGCGCCGCCCGGGGGAACGCGGGGGGCGCGCGTCCCTCCGTACTGCCCCTGATCGCGCTGCTGCTGGCGGTGACCACGGGCGGGTTCGGGTCGGCCGTACTGGCCTCCGTGGACGGGGCCCGCCTGCAGGCCGCGCGGGGCGATGTCGGGGGCGACGCCCATGTGTCGGCCCCGCCCCGGGAGCAGCTGACGCCGGAGTTCCTCCGGGCGGCGGGCGCGCTGCCCGGGGTACGGACCTCGCTCGGAGTGTGGACCGACCGGGACGCCCTCCTGATGTCCGAGGACCTGATCGGCACGCGGGTCAGGGCGGTGGTCGCCGACCCGGCGGCCTACGCGGCGCTGTCCGGGGCCGCGGGCCGGGGCCGCTTCGACCCGGCCCGGCTGGCCGGGGGCGGCGGGGCGGACGCTCCCGTCCCGGTGCTGGTCAGCGGGGACCTCGCCGGGAAGGGCTCCGGGGGCGAGTTCCGGATCCGTGTCGCGGGCGGTGCGGAGCTGCGCGCGCGGCCGGTCGGCCTGGTCGAGGGGACCCCGGCGGAGCCGTCCGTGGAGGCGGCGGTCGTCGTGATGCCGGCCGGGCCGGTCACCGCGCGGGTGCCCGAGGCGGCGCACCCCAACCACTGGTTCGCCCTGGGCACGGTGGACGAGGACCGGCTGCGGGAACTGGTCCGCGCCCACGCCCCGGCGGCGGTCGCCGAACGGACCTTCGTACGGACCAGCTCCGCGGTGTCGGCGAAGTTCGCCGGCGACCCCCTCCAGAAAGCGTCCGGGCGGCTGTTCTGGACCTCCCTGGCCGCGGCGGCGTGCTTCGCACTGCTGTCCGTGCTGCTGACCCTGGTACGGGCCGCCCCGGAGCGGGCCGCGCTGCTGGCCCGGCTGCGGACCATGGGCCTGCGGCCCCGGCAGGGGGTGGTGCTCCTGCTGACGGAGTCGCTGCCGCAGGTGCTGGTGGCCCCGCTGGGCGGCGCGCTGACGGCGGTCGCCGCGATCGCCCTGCTGGGCCCGTCGCTCGACCTGACGACGCTGGTCGGCGCGCCCGTGCCGGCTGGCCTGGGGCTCGGCCTGCGGCCGGTGCTCGCGCAGGCCCTCGGCCTGGCGGGGCTGGTGGCCGTGGCCGTGCTCGCGGAGGCGGCGGTGAACGGCCGGCGTCAGATCACCACCGAGTTGAGAGCGGGAGACCGACGTTGAACACCGAAGCGCCCACGTACGAGGAACTGCGGCGCCAGGCCCTGGCCGCCGCCGAGCCGCGCCGGCACGCTGCCGGGACCGCCATCGTCTGCGACCGCCTCGTCCGCATCTTCACCGGCGACGGCGTCGAGGTGCAGGCCTTGCAGGGGCTGGAGCTGACGGTGGCCCAGGGCGACCTGGTGGCCCTGGTCGGGGCCTCCGGCAGCGGCAAGTCCACCCTGCTGAACATCCTGGCGGGGCTGGACGTGCCGACGGCGGGCACCGCCACCGTCGGCGGCTACGACCTGCTGGAGATGTCCGCCCGCGACCGGCTGCGCTACCGACGCGAGACGGTGGGCTTCGTCTGGCAGCAGACGGCCCGCAACCTGCTGCCGTTCCTGACGGCCGCCCAGAACATCGCCCTTCCGATGCAGTTGAGGGGCGGCGGTCGGAGGGCGCGGGCACGGCAGGCGGCCCGGGTCGCCGAACTGCTGGAGGCCCTGGAGATCGGCGGCCTCGGCGGCCGGCGCCCGGCCGAGCTGTCCGGCGGCCAGCAGCAGCGGGTGGCCATCGCCGTGGCCATGGCCAACGACCCGGCGGTGCTGCTCGCCGACGAGCCGACCGGCGAGCTGGACTCCGAGACGGGGGCGGCCGTCTTCGAGGCCTTCCGCACCGTGAACCGGGAGCTGGGCGCGACCGTGGTCATCGTGACCCACGACCCGATGGTGGCGGGCGAGGTCCGCCGTACCGTGGCGATCCGCGACGGCCGCACCAGCAGTGAGGTGCTGCGCCGCACGGTCACCGACGAGCACGGCACGGAGTCGGTCAGCGAGCGCGAGTACGTGATGCTGGACCGCACCGGCCGGGTACAGCTCCCCCAGAAGTTCCTGGAGGCACTGGGCATGGAGCACCGCGTCGCGGTCGACCTGGCCGCCGACCGCATCGAGGTCCGGCGCGACGACGCCGACGACCCGGACGAGTCCGACGCCGGGCCGCGGGACGCCCCTTGAGCCCGGTGCGGTGAGTGGTTGAGAGGACCGTGCCATCGTCCGGTTCCACGAAGCGTTCGGGGCCAGGGCCCCCGCGTTCCTCGAAGCACCCCCACCGCACGGTCCACCGCCCCCCTCGGTCACCGGCCCGCCGTCCGCCGGTGGTTCGGGCGTCACTTCACCGGCCCGGGTCTCGTTAGGGGCTCGGGGCTGAACCGGGGGGCGAAGGGATGACGTATGCGGCAGTTTCCTCTGCAGATGCACCACATGGAGCCGGGGCGCCTGGTCGAGTGGCGGTTGCGGGCCTCGGCCGGACCGCAGGTCCCGGACCGGGGTGACGAGGGGGGCAAGAAGGCGTCCTTCAACCAGGACAAGCACTTCACCGTCGCCGAGGAGAGCCGCGCGGACGACGATCCCATGGCGTCCTGGGTGGCCGTCACCTTCGAGATCGAGGGCGCACTCGACGAAGCGGCGCTGGCCGGGGCCCTGCTGGACTTCGTACGGCGGCACGAGGTGCTGCGCTGCGAGTTCCGCCGGCTCGCCGGGGAGTTGTCCTGCGAACCGCTGGCGGCGGGCGCCCTCGCCCTGGAGGCGCGTCACGTCGCCACCTTCGACTCCGCCGAGCCGATGCGCGAGTTCCTCGCGGAACGGTTCACCCGGAGCATCGACACCCTGTCGTGGCCGCTGTTCACGATGGGCGCGGTGCTGCGTCCGGACTCCGCCACGGTGTACCTCGCCTTCGACCACATCGTCTGCGACGGCATGTCGATGCCCGTGGTCGTCCACGACGTACTGACCTCCTATGAGGCGCTGCGCCGCGGGGAGCGGGCCGCGCTGCCGCCCGCTCCGAGCTATCTGGACTTCGCCGACGCGCAGCGCCGCCGCTACCTGTCGATCGACGCGGACGACGAGCGCCTGGACTACTGGAAGTCGTTCACGGCCCGCGGCGGGGAGTTCTTCCCCCGGTTCCCGCTGGACCTGGGCGTGGAGCCGGACCGGATGTACCCGATCGTCAACGAGGCGTCCACGCTGCTGGACGCCGCCGAGACCGAGGTGTTCGAGAAGGTGTGCCGCGAGGCCGGCGGCAAGCCCTTCATGGGTCTGCTCGGCTCGGTGGGCGTGTGTCTGCGCGAGGCGGGCGGGCCCGGGGTGTACCGGGGGTTCATGCCGGTCAGTGAGCGGGGGCGGGAGGACTGGAACAACTCGGTGGGCTGGTTCGTCAACACCCTGCCGATCGAGTTCGACGCCTCGCCCGGCAAGGACTTCGTCCAGGTCATGGGCGAGGTCAGGGCGGGGTTCACCGAGATGATGCGCCACCTCGACGTGCCGTTCGTACGGGCGTGGCAGCTGCTGGCTCCCGAGGAGTTCGCGGGACGCTCCTGGCCGTACCCGGTGAACTTCTTCTCGTACATCGACATGCGCCGCTGCCGGGGGGCCGACCGGCACGACGAGTGGCGGCCCGCCGCGCACGTGTGGTCGGCGCGGGCCAACGGCACCTGCTCGTGGTTCCAGCGGGACGCGGACGGACTCCACATGAACTCGCTGTACGTGGACACCCCGGCCGCCCGCCGCACGATGGGCGACTTCCAGGAGGCGCTGCGGCTGACCGTGCAGAGCGTGGCGCGCACCGGCGGGTTCCGCAGGCCCGTCGCGCTCACGGCGCCCCGGCGGCCCGAACCGCAGGCGGTGCGCGTCAGGGGCTGAGCTCCCCGAGGGCGGCGGCACGCCCCAGCAGGAGCTCCCGCTCTCGGGCGTTGCGGGTGAGGGCGGCCGCCCCCTCGAATTCGGCGCGGGCCTCGGGACCGCGCCCGAGCCGCTCCAGCAGGTCTCCCCGTACGCTCGCCAGCAGGTGGTAGGAGCGCAGGGCCGGTTCCCGGGCGAGGGCGTCCACCAGCGGCAGGGCGGCCCCGGGGGCCGTCGGCCATGGAGACGGCGACCGCCCGGTTCAGCTCGACCACCGGGGAGGGGGCCAGTTCGGCGAGTCTCCCGTAGAGGGTGGCGATGGACCGCCAGTCGGTGTCCTTCCTCGTAGCGCGCGGCCGCCGCGGGTCCGGCCGGCCTCCGCGAGCTTGCGCGCGTACGTCTCCTCGCGGCGGACGAGGTCGACGGCCCGGTGCTTGGCGGTGGCCGTCAGCCAGGCGCCGGGCCGGTCGGGGATCCCGGAGTGCGGCCACTGCTCCAGGGCGGCGACCAGCGCGTCCTGTGCGATCTCCTCGGCGATCCCGACGTCCCGCACGATGCGGGTGACGCCGGCGTTGATCCGCGCGGACTCGGTCCTGAACACCGTCTCGACCGCCCGGGCCGCGCTCCCTGCCGTCACCGCCACCCATCAGAGCGGCCGCGACGGGGCGGGGCCAACGCGGCGCGTGGCGCGGGCCGCGGCCGGGTCACATCTCCTGGACCTCGCGAACCTCGGCGCCGACGGTCCATTCCGCCGGGTGGGTCTCCAGGAACCGCCTGGTCCACTCGAGGGTCTCCGCCTTGTCCTTGCACTGGAGGAAGGCGTATCCGCCGACGACCTCCTCGGCTCGCCGTCGCGGCGGGGCCGGGCGGCGGCCGGAGGCGGGGGCGCCGTCACCGGCTGTCCCCCGACCAGTCCCAGCGCCGGGGGTCCGAAGGACGGCGGCGGTAGAGGGCGCGGCCCCCGGCGCCGTAGCGGCCTATCTCGGTGGGCAGCCGGGCCTCTTCGGCGAGCCGCCGGGCGCTCCAGCCGGTGACGTCGAGGAGGAGCCCGTCGAGGGGACCGCCCACGAGCTCGCCGTAGACGCGGCCGGGGCGCGGGCCCGGGTCGGGGTCTTCGTGGTCGGCGCCGTAGACGCGGCGGCGCGGCATCCTGTCGTCCATGCGCCCAGCTTCACAGCCGCCACTGACAACGGGCGGTCCGGGAACGCGGGCGGACACCGCCTAGGCTGGCGGTCCCGTCCCACGCGAACCGAGGAGCACCGCCCATGGCCAGTCGGGTACACCGGCCGCTGGAGGACCAGGAATTCGACTTCATCGCCGCCATGGCGCCGGGCCCGGTCCTGGCCTGCTTCACCGGTACCTGGCCCAAGGCCGTCGAGGCCTGCCGGGAGCTGGACTCCCTCGTCGCGGAGCTGGCGGGGGACCAGGAGTACGGGGCGCGGTTCACCGCCGTGCGCGCCGACATCACGCGCTGCCCCGGAACGGTGCGGCGCTACGGGGTGACGGGTGCCCCGACCGTGGTCCTGCTGCGGTCCGGCGAGGCGGTGGCGACCCATGCGGGCCCGATGGGGAGGGCGGAGCTGCGCGCCTTCCTGGACGCGCACCTGTAGTCCGCGCGCGCCTCGGTCCGGCCCGGGCGGGGCGGGCGGGCCCGGCAGGTGTACTCGGGCAGGCTGGCCGAAAGTGGCATAGGTGGGATAGGTGCCTTAGGCATGTAATGGAGTCCGGCGAGACGGAACCATCGCTTGCGAGGTGTTGCTTTCCATGTCCGATGCCGTTGCCTTCCCGCAGGACCGAACCTGCCCCTACCACCCCCCGGCCGCCTATCAGCCACTCCGGGAGGGGCGGCCGCTCTCCCGGGTCACCCTCTTCGACGGCCGCTCCGTATGGGTGGTCACCGGTCACGCCGAGGCGCGGGCGCTGCTCTCCGACGGGCGGTTGTCCACCGACCGCACCAGGGAGTCCTTCCCCGCGCCCACCCCCCGGTTCAAGGGGTTGCAGAACCGGCGTACGGCCCTGCTCGGGGTGGACGACCCCGAGCACAACGCGCAGCGTCGGATGCTGATCCCGAGTTTCTCGGTCAAGCGGACGGCCGCCCTGCGGCCCCGGATCCAGGAGACCGTGGACCGGCTGATCGACGCGATGGAGGCCCGGGGCCCCGGGGCCGAGCTGGTGGGCGACTTCGCGCTGCCGGTGCCGTCCATGGTGATCTGTGCGCTCCTCGGGGTCCCCTACGAGGACCACGAGTTCTTCGAGGAGCAGTCGCGGCGGCTGCTGCGCGGCCCCGCGACCAGCGACGTGGAGGACGCCCGGCGGCGGCTCGACGCCTACCTGGAGGCCCTGATCCGGCGCAAGCGCGCCGATCCGGGCGACGGGCTCCTGGACGAGCTGGTCTCGACCCGTCTGGAGGCGGGCGAGACCGATGTCGAGGAGCTCGTGTCGCTGGCCGGGATCCTGCTGATCGCGGGGCACGAGACCACGGCGAACATGATCTCGCTCGGCACCTTCACCCTGCTGCGGCACCCGGAGCAGCTGGCCGAGCTGCGGTCCGACCCCTCCCTGATGCCGGCGGCGGTGGAGGAGCTGATGCGGTACCTGTCGATCGCGGACGGCATGCTGCGGGTGGCCACGCGGGAGATCGAGATCGGCGGGGTGACGATCCGGCCGGACGAGGGGGTGGTCTTCTCCACCTCGGTGATCAACCGTGACGAGGCGGTGTTCGCCGACCCCGACGCGCTCGACTGGCACCGTCCGACCCGCCACCACCTGGCCTTCGGTTTCGGCATCCACCAGTGCCTGGGTCAGAACCTGGCCCGCGCCGAGATGGAGATCGCCCTCGGGACCCTGTTCCAGCGGCTGCCCGGCCTGCGTCTGGCGGCCGATCCCGACCGGATCCCGTTCAAGCCCGGCGACACCATCCAGGGCATGATCGAACTGCCGGTGACCTGGTGAGCGCCGTGCGGATCTCCGTCAACCAGGACGTCTGCATCGGCGCCGGCCAGTGCGTGCTGACCGCGCCGCAGGTCTTCACCCAGGACGACGACGGTTTCAGCGAGGTGCTCCCCGGGCGCGCGGACGGCCACGGCAACCCGCTGGTCCGGGAGGCCGCGCGCGCCTGCCCGGTCTCGGCGATCACCGTGCGGGAGGCCGGCGGGGACGGTGCGGGCGCCTCGAAGGGGGCCCCGAAGGGCTGAGCCGGGGGCCGGGCCCTCCACCGCGGTGAGCCCCCTCCGGTCGACCGGAGGGGGCTCCTTGGCCGGCGGGAACCGCGGGGCCAGTGGTACTGCTCGGGCGGCGGCGCTACTCGAGTACGACCCGCTCCGCCTGCGGGCCCTTCGGCCCCTGGGTGACGTCGTACGAAACGCGGGCGTTCTCCTCCAGGGACTTGAAGCCCGTCCCCTCGATCGCGGAGAAGTGCACGAACACGTCGGGGCCGCCGTCGTCCTGCTGGATGAATCCGAACCCCTTCTCCGAGTTGAACCACTTCACGGTGCCAGTTGCCATCGGTACTGATCCTTCTCAACGTTCCGCTGGGACCGCTTACCCGCGGTCGTCTCGATACTGCCCACCCGCCCCGCCGGCCACACGCGGGGCGCGGCCAACCGGGCGCGGCCAACCGGGGGCCGGGTCAGGCGTCGCCGTCCGTGGCGGGCAGTGGAACGGCGGAACGGTGGGGGACGGACGGGCGCCGCGCGGACGCCGCCGCGGCGCGGCGGGGACCGCCGGCCCGGCAGCCCAGGCAGTCGGCGTGCCCGCTCCGGGCGGCGGTGTCCCGGGTGCGCCAGTCCCAGGCCTCGCGCGGGCGGGGGCCGCTCGGCTTGCCCCATCCGGCGAGGTGGAGCAGCCAGGTCACCAGCCCCGCGACCACGACCAGGCCGAGGCCCAGCCAGATCCCCGGCGTCCAGGCCGCGCACAGGGCCGCACCCGCTCCGGCGCAGCCCAGCAGGGCCAGGGTGGTACCGGTCCAGCCGGCCACCGTGTGGCCGAGGTCGACGTCGCCGTGGGCGCTCATGATTCCCCCTCGAAGGGCAGGCAGCAGTACGCTCGGAGCAGGGTCATTTACCTCACGAGCTAAGTAACTTAGATACTAAGGAGTGTGTCGGTGCACGGCAAGCCCCGCCCCGCGGCCACGGCCGGGGAGGCGATCGCGCGCATGGACCAGTACGTGGCCCTCGGCCTCATCGGCCAGCAGGAGGTGGCCCAGCTCCTCGGGATCAACGTCACCGACCTGACCTGCCTCGCCCACATCCTGGCCGCCTGCGACAAGCCCCTCTCCGCCGGTGACCTCGCCGGGCTGGTGAACCTCACCACCGGCGCCGTCACCGGCGTGCTCAACCGGCTGGAGCGGGCCGGGTACGCCCGGCGGCAGCCCGATCCCGCCGACCGCCGGCGGGTACGGGTGGTGGCCGACCCCGAGGCCGCCGCCCGGGTCATCGCCACCTACCAGCCCTTCTACGACCGGCTCGGGGCCGTGTTCGCCGAGTACACCCCCGACGAGATCGCCGTGATCGCCGACTGGTTCGGCCGGGCGACGGTCGAGATGCGGGCCCACCTCGCCCAGGTGCGGTCCGGGGAGCTCGACCCCCGGCCGGGCCGGTGACCGGCTGGTAAAATGGCCGGGAAACTTGAGGCGCGGGGCGCTTGCGGCCCGGGCGGACGCGTACGACGAGCCGGGGACCGTACCGAGGGGTACGGACCCCGGCTCGTCGCCGTTCATCCGGTGCGGGCACCGAGAGCCTCACTCTCCTCACGGAAGGTTCTGCATGAAGAACCCGTCAGCTCACGGGCGTTTCGGCATCAAGGCCGGAGCGAAGGCAGGCTCCAAGCCGGTAGCGAGGGGAGCCGGCAAGGCCCCCCGGACCCTCGGTCCGCAGGGCGAGTTCGCCATGCCGCGGACCACCACCCCGGCACTGCCCCCGGTGGCCTCGTTCGACGAACTCGGGCTGCCCCCTGAGCTGGTGAGGACCATGGCCGAGCAGGAGGTGCGGGAGCCCTTCCCCATCCAGGCGGCCACCCTGCCCAACTCCCTCGCGGGCCGCGACATCCTCGGCCGCGGCCGCACCGGATCCGGCAAGACCCTCGCCTTCGGCCTGGCCCTGCTGGCCCGCACGGCCGGTCAGCAGGCCGACCCCAAGCGGCCGCTCGCGCTGGTCCTCGTACCCACGCGCGAGCTGGCGCAGCAGGTGACCGAGGCCCTGACGCCGTACGCGCAGGCCCTGAAGCTGCGCATGGCCACCGTCGTCGGCGGGCTCTCCATCGGCCGCCAGACCAGCACCCTGCGCACCGGCGCGGAGGTCGTGGTCGCCACGCCCGGACGCCTCAGCGACCTGGTCGGACGCCGGGACGTGCATCTGGAGCGGGTGCGGATCACCGTGCTGGACGAGGCCGACCAGATGTGCGACATGGGGTTCATGCCGCAGGTCACGGAGATCCTCGACCAGGTGCACCACGCCGGACAGCGCATGCTGTTCTCGGCCACCCTGGACCGCAACGTCGACCAGCTCGTGCGCCGCTACCTGAAGGACCCGGTCTCGCACTCCGTGGACCCGCAGTCGGCCTCGGTCGGCACGATGGACCACCACGTGCTGCACATCCACGCGGCGGACAAGGTCTCCGCGGCGACCGAGATCGCGGCCCGGGAAGGCCGGGTGATCATGTTCCTGGACACCAAGCACGGCGTGGACCAGTTCGTGAAGCACCTGCGGGCCATGGGCGTACGGGCGGAGGGACTGCACAGCGGCAAGTCCCAGCCGCAGCGCACCCGGACCCTCGGCCAGTTCAAGGACGGGCTGATCACGGTCCTCGTCGCGACGAACGTGGCCGCCCGGGGCATCCACATCGACGACCTCGACCTCGTGGTCAACGTGGACCCGCCGGCCGACAGCAAGGACTACCTGCACCGCGGCGGACGCACCGCGCGGGCCGGCGAGTCCGGCAAGGTGGTCACCCTGGTCACCCCCAACCAGCGCCGTGACATGGTGCGCCTCATGGCCGACGCCAAGATCCGGCCCACCATCACCCAGGTGCGCTCCGGCGAGGCGGCGCTGAGCCGGATCACCGGCGCGCGGAGGCCGTCCGGAGTCCCGCTGTCCGGGGCGCTGCCGACCGACGCCAAGGGCCGCCCGAGCGGCACCGAGCTCGGCTTCCGGGGCATCGGCACCCGCCCGGGCCGCCCGGGCAAGGGCAAGGAGTCCCGCAAGACCATCGAGGCGCGTCAGGCCGCCGAGGCCCGCCGCGCGGCCCGGGTCCGCAAGGGCCTCTGAGCGGCCTCCGGGGAACACGGATGTCCGGCGGCGCTCCGCCGGACACCGGGAACGGCGCGGGCGTCAGGCCCGGGCGCGGCGCCGCCGGGCCACGATGGCGCGGGTGACCAGCGGTGGGAGCAGGTCCTTGGCCAGCCTGCGCCAGCGCATCCCCGGCCGGGGTGCGGGTTTCGGGGCGGCCGGGGCCGGAACGGCGGCCGGTGCGGGGACCGGCGGGTGCAGCGGCTTCGGGGCCGGCGGCACCGGGGCGCCCTCGTCACCGATGCGCACCAGCGGCTTGCCGTCGATGACGTCGACGCCGTGCCACAGGTCGGTGCGGCCCTCCAGCCAGCCGAGCAGCGCCGTCTGCTGCGGCTCCGGGTCGCCCCAGGTCGCGTACAGCTTCGAGGCGGACACGGCGATCGGGTGCAGTTCGCCGGTGGCCACGGCGGCCCAGACGGCGGCGGCGACGCCCGGACAGTGGGCGGAGCGGTAGTCGTCGAAGACCACCACGGCGTCCGGGGCAGCGACGATCCGCGACGAGGCTATGTCCTGGACGACGTGCTCGTGCAGGTGGGACGCGTCGATGTGGATGAAGCGGCAGCTGCCGGGGCGCACCTTCTCGGCGACGACGGAGGTCGGGGCCTGGATGACCGTGGGCAGCCCCCCGTGGAAGGCGAGGTAGTTCGTCTCGAACCCGCGGCGGGTGAGGGTGGGGTACGAGTCCCGCACTTCCTCCAGGTTGAAGTCGTCGGGAGCGGGCGAGTCGAAGAGGTCGCAGACGGTGAATTCCTCGCCGTCACGCAGGTACCCGCCCAGGAAGATCGCGCTCTTGCCCATGAAGGCGCCCAGTTCCAGAAGGTCGCCCGCCACGGGCGCGGCCTCGTTCTGGCGGGTCAGGAACCAGTCGAAGAGGACCTGGTCATGCGCCGAGAACCAGCCCTTCACCTCGTCGAAGGACGTGGGTGCGGGTGGTACGGGCTCGGCGTCGGGGGTGGTGACGGGAGCCTGTGAAACGTGCGACACGGGGAGTCATCCTCCAGCGGAATGGCAACGGTTCGGCGCTGATACCCGGCCAGGTAGGCAGACCATAAACCCGCGAACAGGCGTATGGCGAGAGTTCTTCCGCATTGATCGTTTCCGCTTCAGGCGGTGGCGCGCCTGTGCAGCCGCCGGGCCGCGGTGTTGCGTACGCCGCGGGTCCGGCCGGAGGCGGCCAGCAGGGCCAGCGCCTCGTCGGGGGCCGGCGACCGGGCCGCGGTGCGCTGGCACCAGTCGGAGGCGGCCGCCAGCTCCGCCCGCGGCCACTCCCCGCCGGCCTCGATAGCCTTGAGCAGGGTCCACTCGCGCAGTCGGCGGGCGGGGAACGCGTGGCCGTCGAGCACGCGGTGCAGGGCGCGGGCCCAGTCGTGGAAGGGGGTGCCGGGCAGCAGCCGTACGGCCCGGCGGTCCAGGTGGGTCACCACCGCGCTCTGCGCCATTACCGGGTCGCGGTCGCGCAGGACCTCGGCCACCGCCGCGGCCTCCCCCGCCACGCCGGCCGCCCCGGCGGCGGCGAGCCGGTCGAGGTGGCGGGCGTACCGCCAGCGGTCGGTCGCCCCCGCCTGCTGCGGAGGCCGGGCCGTCGTCGCCGGGCCGGCCGACGGCGTGCGGCGCATCTGGTGTTCTGGGCTGCCCATGGCCCATATTCCACACGACCGCCGTGCGCGGGCCCGGGGCGGGGGTGGGGGTGGGTCCGGGCGGCCTGCGGGTCAGGGCGGCCGGTGGGTGAGGACGGCCGGTCCTCGGCGGTCCGCCCGGAAGGAGAGGCGAGCCGTGCGCGCGGCCGTGCCCCGGTGGTGCGGCTCGAAGGGCGCCGGACAAGACCATGACCTGTCGGCGGGTGCGGTTGGGGTGCCTCTGCCGGGCACGTTCGGGGCCAGGAATGAAGGCACCCGAACCGGGTCCGGGGCTGTCGGAGTGGATCGTTTACGCCATGTGAGCATGCTTTCGAAATGTCGTTTGAAGGTTCGTTCGGACGTGGCGGTACATCTGAGGCGGCTCACACCCGATGTGACGCCTCCTTCCTGACAACCGAACGAAAGCTGGGCATCTCGTGCTGAAGAAGTTTCTCGTGGCCGCGGCAGCGGCGGCGATGGTGATGGGACCGGCCGCCCTGGCGCAGGCAGACGACATCGTGCGCGTCGTGGAGAACACCGTGACCATCCCCGTCGCCTCCGGCGGCTACCCCGGCCGAGCGGCGGCCCAGGCCACATGCCCGCCCGGCGAAACCCGCACCGGCGGTGGCGCCAGCGTGATCGCGGGCAACTCGCACGCGGAGCGGTACCTGCTGCACTCGACCCAGCCGATCAGCGGAGAGGCCTGGTGGGCGTTCGCCACCAACACCGACACCACCAACCCGGGAACCCTGAAGGTCTACGCCGTCTGCGCGAAGGTGGTCAGCACCCCGATCCTCACCACGCCCATCAGTTCCTGACCCGCTCGCCCACTCCCGTGGGGCGGTGAGAGGCCCACGGCACGGCGACGCTCGGCTGGGACGTTCCAGCCGAGCGTCCTGCGTGGGCGGTGGTTCGGTTCGGCAGCGGCCCGTACCGCTGCCGAACGGGTGGCGGCGCGAGAACGCGGACCTGCGGTCAGCCCTTTGACCTGCGACTTCAGTGGGCAGGGGCTCACTGTGCCGGGCCGGTCCGCCCCGGTTCCGGCTCGGGCAGCGGGGCACCGGTCTCCAGGAGGGTCTTGAGGCTGGAGACGAGCATCGGCCAGGCGGCGGAGCACATGCCGAGGAGGGTGCCGCCCGGGGTGAACCCCTCGTGGCGGACGGTGAGCCGGGCGAGGGTGTCCCCGACCGGCTCGATCTCGTACGTCACCCTGGTGCGCGGCTCACCCGCCAGCTCGGCCCGCAGCTCCTCGGCGATGCCGGCGGAGGCCGCCCACTCGGCGCTGAAGGTGTGCCAGGTGTAGGAGAGCCGGCGGTCCGGGACGCAGTCCAGCACCACCTGCTCGGGGTCGCTGGTGCGGGCCCCGCGCTCCACCCAGTCCATCGTCGAGCCCACCGCCCAGTCCGTCTCGAAGGTCAGCCCCCAGTAGCGGCGGGTGTAGGCCGGGTCGGTGAGGGCCTGCCAGACCCGGGCGGGGTCGGCCTGGATGTAGACGGTGTAGTCGATCACGCTGTCGGTCATGGCCCCATGCTGCGGGACCGGCCGCCGCGGGCCCGGCATTGGCGGGCCGGGTCCCTCACCAGCGCAGTCCCTCTTCGGGCAGTTCCACGGGCGGGGTCCGCAAGGCGGCGGGCAGGCCGAGGTGGGCGCGGGCGGCGTGCACCGAGGCGAGCTCGTGCCACCCGGCCGGGCCCCAGTCGCTGAGCTCCCGCACCTGCTCCGGGGTGGCCAGCAGCCGGGCGTACGCCGGGTCCGCGGCCGGGGCCACCGCCGTGAGCCGGGCCGCCGTGCGGGCCAGGGCCCCCCGGTCGGTGTACCGGTAGCCGAGCGGCACCGCCCCGACGGCGGGCTCCGCGTTCGGGGCGGGCAGGTGCGCGGCGCCGGTGGCGCGGGCGATGAGCAGCAGTACCCGCCCGTCGGGGGCGAAGAGCCAGCCGGAGTGGTCCCGTACGGGCAGGCGCGCGGGGACGGGGCCCGGGTGCCAGGTGCCGTGCTGCGGGGTACGGCGGCCGCGCAGGACCCCGAGGCGGTCCAGGGCGGTGGGGGTGGTGGGGCGGCCGTCCTCCAGCAGGGCGGGGCCGGCGCCGTTGATCCGGGCGCGGAGGGCGGACAGGGCGCGGCGGGCGTCGCCCGGGTCCATCAGGGCGGGCAGGTCGGCGGGCTCGGCGAAGTCGATGCCGGTGATCTCCTGGGCGGGCAGGCGCACGGAGCGGATGCGCTCCGCGGTCCAGGTGCCGCCGTCGTAGACGTGCAGGATCTCGCCGGGAAAGCGCATCTCGGGCGGGATGCCGGGGATGTCGGCGGGGATCCAGTCGACGGCGAGCCCGCGCGGGTAGTGGCCGTCGACGCCGAGTTCCTCGCGCATCTCGCGTGCCGCGGCCGCCGAGGGCGCCTCCCCGGCGTCCACGGCGCCGCCCGGCAGCAGCCGGTCCGTGCGGTAGTCGACGGTCTGGACGAGGATCCGCCCGTCCGAGTCGGTGACGAGGACCGTCGCCCCGGTCCAGAGCGCGGCGCGCGAGGCCCCGTACTCCGCCGGGGTCATCCAGGTGCCCGCACGTCCGGGGTCGTCGGTCAGCTGCGGCATCGGTACTCCGTTCACCGTGGGTGGACCAGCCGCCTGTGCAACAGCGGCTCCGGCCGCCGGGTTACGGCGGGCATCCGGGCACCCTGGGTGACCGCTCCACCGCTCCGTGCCTCCTTATTGCCGTGTTACGCCCGTCTCGCTACGGTCCGTGCTGCGGACCGGCAGTGTGAAAGCGGCTGGTCCGACCACGTACGCTCACCCGTCCGTGTGAGCGGGCGCGACCGCCGGCGCCCCCTTGCGGCAGGGTGGGCGGATGCCGTCGCACCGGACCCTGCCGCTCGCCCTGTCCCTGCCCCTGGTGCTCGCCCTGCTGGTGCTGGCCACCGGGTGCGTGACCGTACGGGCACCCGGGAAACCGCCCGCTCCGACCGGGTGGGCGCCCCGGCAGCCGGTGGCGGAGGGTCTGCCACTGGGACCGGCGCCGGATCCGGTGGCGGTGCCGTCGCCGCCCGCCGGGGCCGCGGCCCCCGCGCCACCGGCCGGTGCCCCACGGCGGCCCGACGCCCCGCCCCGCCCCGGGCACCGCTCCGACGACCGCCCGCCCCGCCGCGCCTCCCCCGCCCGGCCCGCCCGGCCCGCGCACCGCGCCCCCGCCCCGAAGCCGCGCGAGCGGCGGCCCGCACGCCCCGCGCCCCGTCCCGCGCCGCAGCGTTCGTACGACATGAGCCGTCTGTGCGAGGCGGCCCACGGGGTGGTGGATCCGGCCATCGTCGCCCTGTGCCGCTGACCGTGCGGGCCCGGGCCGGGGCGGACTGGGGCCGGGCAGGCGCCGGACGGGCGGGGACGTGGCAAATTGGGTGGATGGGCCTGCTCCGGATACCTAGAGTGACCGGGCACCCGTCGCCCGAGCTGGAGCCATCATGCGCACGCACTACCCCCGCACGGCACACCTGCCGTGGTCGCCCGGTGCCACGGCGGACGACGTCCGCGCCGCCGGCACCTCGGCGCTGGCCGGACGCGAGGTGGTCGTCACCGAGAAGCTCGACGGGGAGAACACCACCCTGTACGCGGACGGCCTGCACGCCCGCTCCCTCGACTCCGCCCACCACCCCTCCCGCGCCTGGGTCAAGGGCCTCCAGAGCCGGATCGGCGCCCGCATACCGCAGGGGTGGCGGGTCTGCGGGGAGAACGTGTACGCCCGCCACTCGCTCGCCTACGAGGAACTCGACAGCTGGTTCTACGGGTTCTCGGTGTGGGACGGCGACCACTGCCTCGACTGGGACCGCACGGTGCGCTTCCTCGGCCGGCTCGGCGTTCCCGTGCCGCGCGTCCTCTGGCGCGGGACCTACGACGAGCGGGCGCTGCGCCGGCTGCGGATCGACACCACCCGCCAGGAGGGCTACGTCGTACGGACGACGGCCGGATTCGACCGGGCGGACTTCGGGCGGTACGCGGCCAAGTGGGTGCGGGGCGGCCATGTGCGGACCGGCACCCACTGGATGCACGCGCCCGTGGTGCCCAACGGGCTCGGCCCGGCCGCACCTCTGTGGGCGGTCCGCTCCGGCTCCGAACCGGATCCGGCCGCGCTGCTCACCGCCGTCGGGGCGCCCGCGCCGGCCGGCCCGGAAGGGGAGCGGGCCGTCCGGGAGGTCACCGCCCGGCTCGACGGCGCGGGCCGCACCGGGGAGACCCGGCTGGCGGGGGTCCTGGCCGCCGCCCTGCACCGTGAGCACCGCGGCGCCCTCGCGGCGCGGCTTGCCGCGGGACCGCTCGGGATGCGCACGGCGCGGCGGGTGGCGGACCTGGTGGGCCTGTACCCGGCGCTGCGCAGGCCCTTCCCGGAGGAGGAGCGGCGGGCCGGGCTGGTGCGGATGGCCTCGGCCGCCGACCTCGGGGTGCTGCACGCGCTGGCGACGGCCCTGCCGGCGACGGCGGAGGAGCTGGAGTGCGCGCAGTGGTCGGCGCTGTGCGCCGAGGAGGCCGGCCTGCTGGGCCCTGACCCGCTCGGCGAGCTGCGCACCGGACTGCGCGGGGCGCTCGGCGACCTCGACGCGGACGCCGCCGACCGGTGCTGGGCGGAGGCCCGCGAGGCCTTCGGGCGGGGCTCGGTCTCCTCGGCGCAGGAGGCCGTCGCCGCGACCTGGCGCTGGCGGGACGGATCCGCGTACCCGCGCCTGGTACAGCTGTGCGGGCCTTCGGGCAGCGGGAAGAGCACCTTCGCGCGGACCCTGCCCGGGGTGGACGCGTACATCTGCCTGGACGACCTGCGCGGTGCCCGGGGTGCGCGCGCCGACCAGCGGGCCAATCCGGAGGTGCTGCGCGAGGGTTTGGAGCGGCTGGACCGCGCCCTGGCCGCCGGGGGCACGGTGGTGTGGGACGCCACCTCCCTGACCGAGCAGCAGCGCGGCCTGGCCGGCGCGGTCGCGCGGCGCCGCGACGCCCTGGTGACGCGGGTGGTGATGCTGGTCGGGGAAGCGGAGCTGGCGCGGCGCAACGCCGTACGGCCGCATCCGGTGCCGGAGCCCGTACGGGCCGCACAGCTGCGGCGGTTCAGCCCGCCCCACCCGGGGCAGGCGCACCGGACCCGGTACGTCGGGGCGGGCGGCACGGTCGAGGACACCGCCGGCTCCCTCGGGCCGGCCGGCGAGGGGGACGGTCTCTGATGCGCACCAGTGAGCAGCTCTACCACCAGGTCCGCTGGGACCCCCGGTTCGACCCGGCGCGGTTCACGCTCGGCCTGCTCCAGCGCGGGGCCGCGCCCAAGCGGGTGCCGCTGCCCTCCTTCGTGCCGGGCGGCGACATCCCCTGGCACCGGGTGCTGTTCGTCGAGGCGGACGGCGAACTGGTGTGGGACCGGGCCACCGGCGTCGACCGGATCGACTCGACGGGGGCCGGGCGGGTGCGGGAGCGGCGGCTGCTGTCCGCCCCGTTCTTCACTGCGAGGACCCCGCACGCCTGGGATCCGGCGGCCGGCGGCTGGCGGCCGGTTCAGGCCGGTCCGGACGGGCCGGGTCCGTACCCCGCGGCGCGCGTGCGGCTGCTGACCTGGAACACCCTGTGGGACCGGTACGACGCCCCGCGCGTCTTCACCGCCCGGCGCAGGCCGATGCTGCTGGCGGACCTGGCGGTGGCCGGCGCGGACGTGATCGCGCTCCAGGAGGTCGAACCGGCGCTGCTGGCGATGCTGCTGGCCGAGCCGTGGGTACGGGCCGGCTACACCCTGGGCACCGATCCGCAGGGCGAGGACGTCCCGGACCACGGGCTGCTGGTGCTGAGCCGGCTGCCGGTGCGGGAGGCGGGGCTGCACGTTCTGGGCCGGCACAAGGCGGTCACCGCCGTCACCGTGGACACCGCGGGCGGGCCCCTGGTCGTCGCCGCGACGCACCTGACCAGCGACCACACCGAGAACGGCGCCGACCGGCGGGAGGCCGAACTGGCGCGGCTGGCCGAGGGGCTGGGCGGGATCGACGCCGGGGTCGCGCTGCTCGGCGACTTCAACGACGGCCGCTCCGGGGCCGAGGGGCCGGCCGCCGCGCTGGGGCTGCTGGACGCGTGGAACGACGTGCACGGGCCCGGGGACGACACGCCCACCTTCGACCCCCGGGTCAACCCGCTGGCGGCGGTGGCCTCGCTGTCGGGGCGGCCCGGCCGGCTGGACCGCATCCTGCTGCGCCCCTCCGGCGGGGCGCGGGTGCGGCAGGCGGCGCTGCGGGGTGATTCCCCGGGGCCGCAGGGGCTGTTCGTCTCCGACCACTTCGGGGTGGAGGCCACCGTGGAGTACGCGGCACCGGACGCGGGGACCGCGCGGTGCGGCGTACCGGCGACGGCCCGGACGGCAGTGGCGTGGTTGCCGCCGCACGACCCGGTGGTCGCGGAGCTGCGCCGGGCGCACGACCCGCAGGCGGACCGCTGGCCGGCGCATGTGAACCTGCTGTTCGGCTTCGTGCCGGAGTCCTCCTTCGAGGAGGCGCTGCCGCTGCTGGCGGAGGTCGCGGCCGGGACGGAGCCGTTCACCGCCCGGCTGGAGGGGGTGCGGTCCTTCGGGCACCGGGAGGACGCCGCGCTCTGGCTGGATCCGGCGGCGGGCCCGGACGGTGACGCGGCGTGGCAGGAGCTGCGCCGTGCCCTGGCCGACCGGTTCCCGGGCTGCCGGGGCCGCGCGGAGGGTTGGACCCCGCACCTGACGGTGGGCCGCAGCACGGATCCCCGGCGGGCGGAGCGGGAGTTCGCGGAGCGCCTCGGGCCGGGCGGGCGTGCGGCGCGGGTCGGGGAGCTGGCGGTGCTGTCGCGGCGCGGGGACGGGCCGATGCGGGTCCGTGCCGTGGTGGAGCTGGGCACCGGCGCGGTGCGGTGGGCGGGGCCCGGGGCCGGGGCCCCGGCGGGGAGCGCCGAGGTGCCGGGCGCGGCCGGGGAGCTCGCGGCGCGGATCGCGGCGGCCCTGCCCGAGGGGCTGGTGCGGACGGCGGGTTCCCGCAGCATGGGCTGCGCGCTGCCGGGGGCCGACCTGGACCTGGTGGCCGTGCTGCCCGGGCCGGTGGACACCGCCGGGGTGCGGGCGCGGGTGGCGGCCGCGCTGCCGGAGGCGCGGCGGCTGCGCGAGGTGACGGGCGCGCGGGTGCCGGGGCTGCGGCTGCGCGCGTCCGGGCTGGACGTGGACCTGGTGCTGGTCGGCGCCGGAGAGCTGGACCCGGAGCACGCGGTGGCCCGGCGGGCGGAGCTGGGCGGGGCGGCGGCCGTGGCGCTGAGCGCCCTCGACGACGCCGACGCGGTGCGCGGCTCCGTGGGCGCGGAGCACGCCGCCTTCGCCGGCCTGGCACGGGAGGCCAAGGCCTGGGCGCGGGCACGGGGGCTGGACTCGGCGCCCTTCGGCGGGCTGCCGGGGCTGGCCTGGGCGGTCCTCGCGGCCCGGACCGTGCGGGAGGCCCCGGACCTCTCCCCGGCCGCGCTGCGGCGGGAGTTCTTCGGGACCTGGGCCGCTTGGGACTGGAGCGAGCCGGTGTCCCTGCTCCCGTCGGGCGGGACGGGCCGGTCCCCGGACCCGGTCACGGTCCTGACCCCCTGCGCGCCGGTCCGCAGCTGCACCGCGCAGGTGGGGCCGGGCCTGCGGGACCTGCTGGTCCAGGAGCTGTACCGGGCCTGGGAGGTGCTGGAGGCGGAGCCGGACGGCCTCGGCCGGCTGCTGTCGCCGCCGCCGCTGCACCGACGGCACGCGGCGTGGGCGGTGGTGACCGTACGGGGCGGTGCGGCCGGGGAGTTCGAGGAGCGGCTGGGCCGCGCCAGGGGCCGGCTGCGGGCGCTGCTCGCCGGGCTTCCGGCTGCCCACGCCTGGCCCCGGCCCTTCGAGCGGACCGCCACCCTGGCCCGCTACGCCGTCGGTCTGGGCCCGACCCCGCCGGACGCGGCCGCCCTGGCCGCCCTCGCCGGGCCCTGGGCGGCTTCCCTGCCGGGTGTGGAGGTCGACTGGAAGCCGTCGGGGGAGGTCCCGGACCTGCCGTGAGGGGACGCGCGGCCCGGTGCGGCCCCTCGGCCCGGGGCGTCGTGGATGGGCGGCCGTCGTTTCACACCTCGATGACGATCTTGCCCGCGGTGTGGCCCTCCTGGCTGAGGGCGAAGGCCGCCGCGAGTTCGGAGAGCGGGAAGGTCCTGGCGACGGTGACCGTCAGGCGGCCCTCGTCGGCGAGGCGGCCCAGGGCCGTGAGGTCCGCGGAGTCGGGGCGGACCCACATCCACTGGCCGCCCGCCCCCAGGACCGCGTGGTCGGCGATGGAGGCGTGGCGTCCGCCTTCGGCGAGGACGGCGCGGGTGACGTCGACGACGCCCCCGACGAAGTCGGCGACCACGGTGGCGCCCTCGGGGGCGAGGGCGCGGACGCGTTCCGTCAGTCCGTCCCCGTAGGCGACGGGTTCGCAGCCGAGTTCGCGCAGCCGGTCGTGGTTGCGCGGGGATGCGGTGCCGATGACGCGGGCGCCGAGGGCGGCGGCGATCTGGACGCCGAGGGAGCCGACGCCGCCCGCCGCGCCGTGGATGAGGACCGTGTCGTCCTTGCCGGTGCCGAGGCGGGTGAGCAGCTGGTACGCGGTCAGTCCGGCCAGCGGCAGGCCCGCCGCCTGCTGCCAGTCGAGGGAGGCGGGCTTGGCCGCGAGGCAGCGTACGGGGACGCTGACGAACTCGGCGAAGGTCCCGCCGTGCACCCAGTCCTTGCGGGCGTACCCCATGACGGCGTCGCCGACCGCGAACTCGGGGGCGTCGATGCCGACCCGCTCGATGGTGCCGGCCACGTCCCAGCCCGGGACGACGGGGAACACGGCGTCCATCAGGCCGTCGAGCCCACCCGCCATGATCTTCCAGTCGACCGGGTTGACCGCCGCGCAGCGCACCCGGACGAGGACCTCGCCGGGCGCGACCTTCGGCAGGGGCAGACGGGTCTCGGCGAGCACCTCCGGCCCGCCGTAGGCCTGGTACGCCATCGCCCGCATGGTGTCCTCGGTGTCCTGCGACATGGATACGGCCTCTCCTCGAACCCGGACCGGCGGAATCGCCCCTGGGCCCATCCCATCACGGGAGGCCGCCCGCGCCGCTGAGCGCAACGCCGCCGCCCGGCCGGTGCGGCAGCGGCGGGCCGGGCGGGCCCGCGGACGGGCCGGCCTCACTCGTACTCGGTGCCTCCCTTGCGCGTGAGGTAGGCCGGGCTGACCGCCTTCGCGATGGCCCTGCCGCCGACCACCGGGCTGTACCGCTCGGCCGCCGGCCGGATGACGACCCCCTCACGCAGGTGCAGGCTCCGCCCGGAGACGGTCTCCCGGCCGCTCGCCAGTTCCAGTACCGCCTCCAGGGCGTACGGCCCTTCGAAGAGCCGGGGAACCAGAGGGAGTTCGCCGTCCGGGAACACCTCTTCCGGGTTCAGCCAGCGCACCCGGCCGTCGATCTCGGCGGCCACGTCGAAGACGGCGTACCCGGGCGGCGCGTCGGCCGTCGCGGCCTGGACCCCGTACGCCAGGTCCTGCACCCCGGCCCCGTACACCTCACCGAAGACGCCGACCCGGCTCGCGCCCAGCCGCTCGGCCAGCCGGGCCGCGGCCCGCGCCGCTCCGTGGCCGCGTACGGCGCGCCAGTAGACGTTGCGCCCGTCCTCCTTGAGCGCCAGCCCCTTGGCGCCGACTCCCTTGGAGGAGACCAGGACCCGCTCCTCCCCCGCGACGTAGGTCAGCAGGCAGGCCGTGCCGTGGAGCTTCTCCGTCAGGACGACCGGCTCGCCCTCCTCGAAGATCCGCGGGTAGCGCTGGAGGTTCTCGATGTCCACCCACGGCAGCAGGTCGGGCGCCGCCTCGACCTCACCGGCCATCGTCGTGGGGACGGGCGGCGACCATTTGACGATGCCCAGCGCCTCCGCGAAGTCGGTGCCCTCCTCGGCCGCGCCGGCCAGGTCCACTCCGGCCAGCGCGCGGGGCAGGCAGACCAGGCCCTGGGAGAGCTCGCCGCGCAGCCGGACCGCCTTGACCCGGTCGTGGGAGCCTCCGGCGAGGCGGCCCGTCAGGCCCAGTTCCTCGATCAGGGCGCCGGGCAGGACCGCCTGTTCGGGTATGTAGAGGGCGAAGTCGCCGGTGCGGTAGGCGCCTTTGGCGACGACGGCGCGGTAGAGGCCCACTTGGGCCAGCTCCAGCGCGTCGGCGTTGGGATGCTCGTGGACGGTCAGTTCTTCCACGGTGACTCGCAGGGTGGACATGGGCGCCTCCTGGCGGACGGGACGGGTTCGGATGTCCCGGCCACTTTCGGCGCCACCATTTCCGCTGGTCCAGCGGATTCTCCGGGTGTTAGCCTGCCCGCACGCGGAGCCCATCCGCCTTTACCGGCACGGAGGTTCGCATGCCGCGTCGCCCCGTCACGGTCGTCACCGGAGGCAGCCGTGGCATCGGCGCCGCGACGTGCGGGCGGCGGGCGCACGCCGCGTGACCGTACGCGGGGACACCTCCCGCGAGGACGCGGTGGAGCGGCTCTCCGACATCGCCGGGTCGGAACTGGGCCCGGTCACGGGGCTGGTGAACAACGCCGCGGTGACCGGCCCCGGGTCCGGCTCGCCGAGGCCCGGACCGAGGACCTGCGCGGCGGGCGGTGAGCCGGGCCGGGGGGCGCCGGCCGGGGCTCCGCCTTCGCCTTCGCCTCCGTCCCGCCGCTCCCGCCGCTCCCGGCCTCAGCCGAAGGCCGCGCGGGTCGCCGGGCCGTAGACGCCGGTCGGGTCGCCCTTGATGTCCCGGTCCCGCTGGAGCTGCGCGACACCGCGCTTGGTCTGCCCGTCGTAGACCCCGGTCACCCGCACGTACGTGAACCCCTGCCCGTACAGCCGCTCCTGGAGGGCGCTGACCTCGGGCCCCTTGTCCCCCGGGCGCAGGGTCCCGGAGGACCCGGCCGGCTGCTTCGCGGAGCCCTCCGGCCCCGGGGTCGCGGAGCCCGTCGGCTTCGCCGAGGACGGGGACGCGGTGGGGGTGTGCCGGGTGGCGGAGCCCGAGGGCGCCGCCGTGGCCGCCCGGCTCCGTACGTCGGAGTCCCCGGCGCCCGGGCTGCGGGCGGGCAGCGCGGGCAGGACCAGGTCGGGCCGGCCCGCGGCCGGCGCGGGCTCCGGTTCGGGCGCGCTCACCAGGAACGCCAGCGCGCCCGCCCCGGCCAGCGCCAGCAGCGCGAGGACGGTCAGCGGCAGCCGGCTCCGCCGCCGCGGGGGCGTGCGACGGCGGGCCGCGGCGACCGGAGCACCGGCCGGGGCCGCGGGCGGCACGGGCGGCAGGGGCTGTGTCGTGTCCGCCGGCCCGGACGGCTCCGGGAACCCCGGGCCGGACGGCCAGGCGGGGTAGGCGGAGCCGGACGGGTCCTCCGGCACGGCGACGTACGGGCGTACGAACAGGTGGTCGTCGGGCTCGGGCCCGCTCTCATGGGGGTGTGGGGACACGGTTGTCTCCGGGCGCGGACGGGGGCCGGTGCGGCGGTGCGGAACCGGCCCCCGTCCAGCCGGTCAGGCCCTGCGCCGCCGGGCGGCGAGGGCCGGGCCCGCCCCCTGGGCCGGCACGGTGAACGGGGCGCGGGCGGATATCGGCATGGGGGACTTCTCCGAAGTGCGGCTCATTCGGTGGCTCTTGAGCGGACTCTCGCCGTCCGCCGCCGCTTCGTCAAGCCGGGTGTCCGTTCCGCCCCATGCGTCCGTTCTGCTCCGGCAGCGGGTCGGGGGCGGCGGAGGCGGCCGGCCGGTGGTCCGGGACCCCGCCGGCCGGGCCTCCGGCCCCCTCCCCCTCCCCGCCCCCGTCCCGGCGGGTGGCGGCCGCCGCCGTCAGGGCGGCCGCCAGCATCAGGGCCGCGCCGGTGAGCGGGGCCGCCGGCACGGAGACGCCGTCCACCACGAGCCCGCCGGCGAGGGCGCCCGCCGCGATGGCGAAGTTGAACATGGCCACCATCAGGGACGAGGCCGCCTCGGCGGCCAGCGGCGCGGCCTGGAGCATCCAGCGCTGCAGGCTGACGGAGACCCCGCCGTAGACCAGGCCCCAGACCAGCAGGAGCGCGGTGCCGGCGAAGGCCCCCGGCAGGACGGCGATCAGCGCCAGTACGGCGGTGAGGATGGCACTGACGGTCAGCAGCGTACGGCGGGCATCGCGCGGGCCGGCCAGGAAGTTGCCCGCGACCCCGGCGAGGCCGTAGCCGAGGAGCAGGGTGCTGACCAGGCCGGAGTCGACGCCGGAGACGTCCCGCAGGATCGGCCGCACGAAGGTGTAGGCGGCGAACTGGCCGGTCACCACCAGGAAGGTGACGATCACTCCGGCCCGGACCCCGCGGTTGCGGCGCAGCAGGGCGGGCAGCTCGCGGAAGGCGACGGGCCCGGCCGGGGGCAGCGCGGGGAGCAGCAGGAACAGGGCGACGGCCGTGAGGGCGCCGAGCACCCCGACGGCGGCGAAGGCCGTGCGCCAGCCGCCCAGCTGACCGAGAAGGGTCCCCGCGGGAACGCCGAGGACCGAGGCGGTCGGCACCCCGGCGAAGATCAGGGCCGTGGCCCGGCCGACGTGGTGCTCGGGGACCAGCCGGACGGCGAGCCCGCCCGCGACGGCCCAGAACCCGCCGACGCTGACGCCGACCAGGACCCGGGCGGCCAGGACCACGGTGAAGTCCGGGGCGTACGCGACGGCGAGGTTGGCGACGGCCATCAGGGCGATCAGCACGCACAGCAGGTGCCGCCGGTCCGTCCGGGCGGCTCCGACGGTGACGAGGGGCGCGCACAGGCCCGCGACGATCCCGGGGACGGTGACCATCAGCCCGGCGGTGCCGTCGGACACCCCCAGTGCGGCCCCGACGGGGGTGAGCAGCCCGATCGGCAGGAGCTCGGAGGTGATCAGGCAGAAGATCCCCAGTGAAACGGCCCCCACGGCCGCCCACCCCCGCACGGAACTCCGCCCGCCGGCGGCCGGAGGGCCGGGGTCCGTCGGGCGCGGTGGGGGCGTCGGGCCGGGTTCGGGCCTCGGGGCGGGGTCCGTCGGGCCGGACGCGGGCGTCGGGCCCGGTCCGGGCGTCGGGGTGGGGGCGGGAACGCTGGACGCGGCTGGTTCGGTCATGCTCGGCACTCCGTACGGCGGGCGGGCGGTGACGGGCACGGCGGCACCGGGCCCCGGGGGTCGCGCCTCCCCCGTCGCCCGCACTGCCGTACCGTGCCGATCGCGTTGCCGCCCATTCTGCGACCGCCGGGGCCGTTCCCGGCCACCCCCTGAAGGATCAATTCGGCAACATCCGGGGCCGTCCCTCCGCCGCCCCCGGGGTCACCCGGACGCGTGAGCGCCGGGATCCGGCCGGCCCGGACTACGGCATGGTGGTCGGATGCAGTTACGCCGGGCCACCCTGCCCTTCTCCCTTCTCGCGCTCCTCGCCAGCGCCGGCTGCGTCTCCGTGGGGCCGGAGTCCGGCGCGCCCGGTCCGGCACGGGGCTCCGTACCGCCCGTGGACGCCCCGGACTCGCCCGACACCCCGGACTTCACCGGAGCCCACCACACCCACGACCCGCCGCCGGAGCTTCCCCCGCCCCTGGGCGAGGTCCCCGAGCCGGACCCTCGGGTGCCGCCGCCCGCCCGCCGGGCCCGCCCGGCCGCCGAGCGGCCCGCCAAGCCCGCCGCCCCCCGGCACGCACGGCCCCCCAAACCGGCGCCGCGCGTGCCGCGCCCGGTGCGCGGGGAGGAGCTGTGCGAGGCGGCGGAGGGGACCGTGCCGCCGTCCATCGTGGACCTGTGCGTGCGCCAGTACGGCCGCTGACCCCCGGGGCGGTGGGTCCCCGCGCCCTCAGGGAGCCGCCGGCTCCCTGAGGGACCGACGGCGGTCGCGGACGGCCGCGCAGCGCCGGGCGGTGCCCCGGCGGGCGGTGCGCAGCCTGCGCACCGCGCTGTGACCGCGACGGCTCCACTCGGCGCGGGGCAGCCCGGCACGCTGGCCGCCGCCGGTGATCAGGGCGTTGACGGGGGCGTGCGGGTCGGCGGCGACCCCCTTGGCGATCAGGACGCCGACGACGAGCGGAACCAGCGCGACGGCCAGCGCGGAGCCGGCGGCGGTGACGTGCCCGAGGCGGGGGCGGGCGGGTCCGGGTGCCGAAGTGTTCATACCGTCATTGCAGCAGCGGCGGCGCGGCGGGGAATCGGGGCGGATACTCAGGCCGTTGGTCATGGGGTACTCAGACGGCGGGGGTGGAGAGGTGACGGAACCCGGGGGCGGGGGCTTCGAGGCGGCGACCGGCGACGGCCCGGAGCCGTCCGGTACGGGGCGGGCGGCGGAGGTGCGCACGGCGTACGAGGGGCTGCTGCAGATCCGGCGGCTGCTCGCCGGCGGGACGGCGGTCCCGGCGCCCTGGGAGCTGCGGGCGGCGGCGCGCTCCGTGGCCCTGGTGCTGGAGGCGGCCGGCTTCCCGCCGTCGGCGGTGGACGGATCGGGGCGGCGCGTGCGGACCGGGTACCGGGTCGTGCCGGGCGCGGACCGGGTGGAGGTCACCTGGGCCGGCCCGGCCGGTGGCGGCGCGGCCCTGGAGGAACAGGAACGGCTGAAGGCCTGCGCGGCGGAGCTGGAGCGGCACGGCTGGGACTGCCTGCTCTACCGGGGCCCCCGCGGCCGCCGGTTCCTGGAGGTGGAGGCGCCGGGCGGCCGGGGCACCCCGTGAGGGGCCGCCCCGGCCGTCGGCGACAATGCCGTCATGACCCGCCACACCGGTACCGCGATCTCGGCTTTCGGGGTCCTCGCCTGTTCGGTGCTCCTCGTCGGAGCCGTTCACGACTACCGGACGGGGGCGTCGCCCCTGTGGATCGCGGCCGGTGTCCTGCTCTTCCTGGGGGCCGCCTTCACCCTCGTGCGGGACGTGCGGCGCTCGCGGGCACGGGCGTCGGCCTGACCCGCGGCGGGGCCGTCGCCGGCCCGTGACGGGCGACGGCCCGGGGAGCGCGTTCCCGGCGTCGCCGGCGCCGGGAGCGCGCCCGCGGCCTACGGCGCCCCGAAGGTCAGCCGTAGCTGTGGCGTCCCCTCGTTCGCCGCCGCCTCCGACGACCACAGCCACAGCGCGTCGGTCCCGGTGCTGGTCAGGGCGAGGCCGTAGGAGCCGCCCAGGGCGCCCGCGACGGCGGCCGTGTTCAGCCCGGTGGTGTGGACCGCCGAGCCGTCCGGGATCCCGGCGAAGCCGCCCAGTGCCGGAGCGCCGGTGCCCGGGCGGTTGTCGTACGTGGTCCCGCCCTCCGACCAGGCGCCGGTGACGGGGACGACCGAGACGGTGTCGGTGGTCCCGGCGCCGGCCATGGTGCTGGTCTTCACGCTCAGCGCGGCCGACTTGAGGACCTTCCCGGCGGGTGCGGCGGGCAGGTCGAAGCGCAGGTAGCTCGTGTACGGCGAGGTGCCGCGCACGGCGAGGGACCCGGAGGTCCCGTAGTTGGTGCCGGGGGCGCCCGCGTTGGCGTACGTGTCCTCGGCCGCGGTCAGCTGGACGACGGAGTCGGCCGGGGCGGAAGCCAGGGCGTAGTGGTGCTGCACCTGTGCCGCGCTCAGGACACCCGGGTAGACGGCGGTCTCGTCCAGCCGGCCCGCCCAGTGCTCGCTGGCCGGACGGTCCGGCCAGCCGCCGAGGCCGTCGAAGCCGGTGCGCCAGTAGCCCGTGAAGTTCTCGTGGGTGGTGACGTTCAGGGTGCCCTTCTGGACGCCGTCCACGTACAGGGTCATCCCGCCGGGGCCCTGGGTGGCGACGACGTGGTGCCACTTGTCGTCGTTGTAGGCGGCGGCGGTGGTGATGGTGCGGGTGGCCCCGGTGTACACGCCGTAGACCAGCCGGCCGTCATTGGTCATGTAGATGTGCTTGTCGTACCGATTGCTGCCGCTGGTCTGCTGGTTGCCGAAGCCGACGAGCTTGCCGCCGCGGGTGGTGTTCGTCTTGAACCACGTCTCGATGCTGTAGGTGCTCCCCACGCTCTGCCGCCTGTCGCCGTAGACGTGCGCGTTCGCGCCGTCGAAGCCGATCGCGGTGCTCGCACCGCCCACCGCCCCCGGTGACTGGCGCAGGGCGGGGCCGTTGTGGTGCGCGCCCGCCTGGTTGCCGGCGGCCGAGGAGTCGGCCGCGTACGGGAGGACCGCGTCGTCGTAACGCCAGTACAGCTGGGCGCCGTCCGCGCGGACCCGGCTCGGGTAGGCCTCGGCCGAGGCCGGGACCGTCACGCTCGCCGGAGCGGACGGGGCGCTGACGTTGCCCGCCGCGTCGGTGGCCGTCACCCGGTAGGTGTACGTCTGGCCGGCCTGGGCCGTGGTGTCGGTCCATGAGGCCTGTGGCCGCTTGAAGAACAGCGAGTCGGCGGTCACCGTGCCGGCCGGGGTCGCCGAGCCGTTGCGGTAGATCCGGTAGGTGAGCGCGCTGTCGTCCAGGTCGAGGCTGGTGCGCCAGCGCACCTGGACCTCGGCGGGTCCGAACGCCGCGGCGCTCGCCACGGGAACGGTGGGCGCGCCCGTGTCGTTGGCGGAGGAGAAGCGTGTCAGGCTCTGCTGCGCCGCCCCGTTGACGGTGGTGAACTCGCCGCCCACCCACAGGTAGGGGACGCCCGCCTTGGAGCCGACGGCCATCACGCGCGGGCCGATGCCCTCGCCGATGCCGTCGTTGGTGTCGGGGGACCATCCCAGCTTGCCGGTGCTGGTGGTCGGCTGGGCCAGCAGGTGGTGGCGCCGGCCGTCGGGGAACTCGCCCACGCTGGAGCAGTCGTGCGCGTGCGAGGCGCTGTAGAGCACGTTCTGGTACGGCAGGACGGCCTGGGTGGCGCCCAGACAGGTGTCGCGCCAGCGCTGGCCGAAGCCGGCCAGGTCGAGGGCGATCCGGCCGTCGAAGACCCCGCCGCCGGTGCCCTCGTTGGCGGTGTAGAAGCCGGTCGCGTCGGCGGCGATGTCCTTGACGACCGAGTTGGTCTCGATGAAGCCGGCGTAGGACTTGGTGAGGGCGCCGCTGGTGGAGTCGACGACGGCGAGCGCGTGGGTGTCCGTCCCGTTGACCCGGAAGAAGTCGCCGCCCAGCAGCACGTTCTTGCCGTCCGGGGTGACCTCGACGGCCCGGCCCGGCTCGTCCGCGTCGGCCCTGAAGGGGCGCAGCGCGCCGTCGGCGGCCGCGACGGCCGCGAAGCGCCCTCGCGGCTGGCCGGCGACGGTGAGGAAGTCGCCGCCCGCGTAGACGGTGTCGCCGGTGACCGCGACGGCCCGTACGGTGGCCGCGAAGGCCGGGCGGAAGGCCGGTTTCACGGTGCAGGTGGCCACGTCGATGGCGGCCATGCTGGAGACGGGGGTGCCGTTGACCGCGCCGAAGTAGCCGCCCGCGTAGAGCGTCTTCTTGTCCGGTGACACGGCGAGCGCGCGGACGGTGGCGGTACCGCTGCCGACGGTGAAGGACAGGTCACAGGAGGTCGGTGCGCCCGTCGCGGCGTCGAGCGCCGCGAAGTTGACCGCGGGACGCTCGCTGCCGCCCGCTCCGGCCGGCGGGCGTACGGCGGAGAAGGTTCCGCCGACGAAGACGGTGCCGCCCGCCTCGGCGAGGGCCCAGACCACCCCGTTGGGCTGCCAGGTGGGCAGCGGGTCGGCGGTGAAGGCCACGGGCGGGGTGATGGCCGCCGCCTGCGGGACGAGGCCGAGGCCGACGGCCGCGCCGGTGCCGGCCAGTGACAGGGCGAGAGCGGCCGCCAGGCCTCTGGATCTACGCATGAACCCCCCAGTTCGTTGTGCGTCGTACTGCTGTACCGCAGAGGTACCGGTGTTCTTCCGTACGGGCGCACCCTAGGACGGATCGCCGTCCCGGACACCACACTTGACGCATCGGATGTCGAACGCTCGGCGCCCCAGGGGGCGTTGGGGCCGCGCGGTGCGGGACGGGCGCGGTGAGGCGGCCCGGGCGGGAGGAGAGCCCGCGTCTGGAGGCGTCAATTCCGGGAAGCGCGGGCCATCCCTTTCACGCGCGGTCACCTGGCGAAAACCGCCCCGCGCGGGGCCGTGCGCCTCTACCGTGCCCTGAGGGGCAGGGCCGGTGACGGGAGGGCGGGGCTGATGGACGACGACGAAGACATGCGGCTGGCGAGGATCACCCCGGAGATATCGCGCCGCACCCTGGCGATGCTGCGCGGTCTCACCGGACTGGAGCCGCCCGAGCAGGTGCCGGAGGACGCCATGACGGTCGCCGACGCGATCCTCGACGACCACGGCACCGACGGCCTGCGCGTGCTGGTGATGACGCTGGCCGCCTGGGCGACGGCGCAGATCGAGAACGTCGCGGAACTGAGCGGGCGCAGCCACGAGGCGGTGCTCGACGCGATGGAGCTGGCCTGCCTGGAGGCCAACGCCGAGGAGTAGCGGCGACAGCCACCGGAAGGGTTTCTTCCGCCCGGGTGCGGGCGACGCTCCGGGGCGGCCCGGCCCGTCACCCGCCACCCTCGGTGGACGGCGGACGACCGAGGGTGCCCGCACCGCCGCACGTCCCCATCGGGGCCCGGGTCGGCGACACTGGGGGGACCAGAGGCTGGTGGGGGGTCGCGATCGGAGGCCGTCATGAGCACACCTTCCCCCATCCGGATCGCCGCCGTGCTGTCCGCCGAGCACCGCGGCCGGCTGATGTCGCACGCCCGTGAGGTCAATCTTCCCGAAGGGGCCCGGCTCTTCGAGGAGGGTGCCCCGGCGCTGACCTTCTGGATCGTGCGCTCCGGCACG
Source organism: Streptomyces sp. NPDC029122 (assembly GCF_055569445.1). Lineage (NCBI taxonomy): Bacteria > Bacillati > Actinomycetota > Actinomycetes > Kitasatosporales > Streptomycetaceae > Streptomyces > Streptomyces sp. NPDC029122. The sequence goes on from NZ_JBVHWK010000001.1 coordinate 296,539, forward strand.
GTGACCCTGGAGGTGCCGCTGCCCGGCCGCCGCACCCCCGCTCCCGTCGAGAGCCTCGGCCCCGGGGAGCTCGTCGGCTGGTCGTGGCTGTTCCCGCCGTACGTGTGGCAGCTGAGCGCCGAGGCCATGACCCCGGTGCGCGCCTACGAGTTCGACGGAGCGACCGTCCGGATGCTGATGGACGCCGATCCCGCCTTCGGCTCCGCGATCGGGCACTGGGTCGGCCGGGTCCTCGCCGTTCGGCTCCAGCAAACCCGCACCCGGCTCCTCGACCTCTACTCGCCGCGCACGGCGGCGGGGCGCTGAAGGCGCGGGCAAACCTTTCGCGGCAAACCTTTCGGGGAGGGTGTTCGGCCGTTTCCCGGAAACCTTCCCTCACAGGTCACCCCGAGGGAGGCCGGGCCAACACGGCTGCGGACTGCACTCACGCGCTTACGATCAGTGACGGAAAACAGCGGTACGTACGGGCGTTCCCGGCGCGGATGGGCAAGACTCGCGTCCGCTATCCGAAGCACCGACCCCGAGGAGTGTTCGAAATGCGGTCCATCACCAGGAGTCTGGGACTGGCTTCCGGAGCAATGGCCCTCACCGCGCTCACCGCGCTGGCGGGGACCGGAGCCGCAGACGCGGCGCCGGCCGGAGCGCAGAGCCTGTACTCGCCGTCCGCGCTCGTGGTCAGCGTCACGGCCGGGGAGGACGCCGTCCACGGGACGGTGCTGCGCGCGGCCACGCTGGTGTGTGCGCCGCGGCCTGGCGGCACGCACCCCGACCCGGCGGCGGCCTGCGCCGAGCTGCGGGCCGCCGGAGCCTCGCTGGACGCCCTGGCGGCGCCCCGCCCCGACACCGCGTGCACCAGGGAGTGGAACCCGGTGACCGTCACCGCCGAGGGCGTCTGGCAGGGCCGGCGGCTGAGCTACACGTACACCTTCGGCAACCCCTGCGGGCTGCGCAGCACCACCGGGGTGCTCTTCGGCGTCTGAGGACCGCCGCTCCCGGGCCGGGCGGCGCCGCGCGACCGCCGTCCGGCCCCGCGCCGGTCCCCCGCGGCGCCGGTCAGCCGAGCTCCAGGCTGGTGATCCCGTACAGCCCGGCCAGCTCCACCTCCGGCGCCGGGCCGGTGTACATGCGGGCCGTCTCGAAGGACGGGTCCAGCCCCAGCCCGGCCGCCACCGCGGCCGCGGCCGGGTTCGCGTCCGGCACGTCCACGGCCACCTCACCGCCGGGGGCGTGCTCCGCGAGCCGCCGCACGAGGGCGGCGGCCACCGCGGGCGTGGCGGCGTAGAGCGGGCCGATGCGGGAGGCGCCACTGCACGGGCGGACCACGCCGAGGCCCTCGATCCGGCCGTCCCGTACGGCCGCGAGGGCCGTCCGGCCCGGCAGCGAGATCCACGCGGAGAGGAAGGCGTCACGCGGTTCCGGGAAGAAGCGCCGGTCGTAGGCGGCGAGCCGGGCGAAGGGCAGCGAGCCCGCGTCGACGATCTCCACGCCCCCGTCCGCGCCGTCCGCGCCGGCCTGCGGCGAGCCCTCGTAGCGCATGGTGGTCCAGGCGGAACGGAAGCCGGACTTACGGTAGTTGCCCTGCTGCTCGACCACCCCGTCCAGTCCGACGAGCCGCCCGTGGAGCCGGTCCATCCCGGCCCGCCACAGCCGGATGCCGTACCCCTGGCCCCGTACGTCGGGACGGGCGATGTAGAAGCCGATGAAGCCGAACCCGGTGCCGTAACGCACGGCGGAGATGCACGCCACCGGCTCCCCGTCACGGCGCCCGACGAGGAAGCCGTCCGGGTCGGCCACCGCGAAGGCGAACCGGTCGCTGTCTCCCGGGTTCCAGCCCTCCAGGTCCGCCCAGGTGCGCAGCAGTTCCATGTCTGCGGCGCCCGCGCCGGTGATCTCGAATCCCGTCATGGCCGGTGTTGTACCAGAACGCCGGGCGTGTGCGCAGGAGCGCTATCCGGCCGTCAGCAGCTCGGCGAGGGCCTGCGGCCCGACCGCCGGGTGCAGGTCGCTGACCTGGCCGTCGCCCACCTCGACGACCCGCCAGACCCCGTCCTCGCGCAGCGCCAGGTCGGTGGTGACGAAGCGGCAGCCGAGCGCCCGGACGGCCTGCCGGACCGGTGCGAGGGCGGCGTCGGGGAGTACGGCGGCGTGCTCCGGGTGATCCGGGTGGGGGGTCACCAGCCGCGGTTCCCCGTCGCGCCACCAGACGCGGACCTCGGGGCCGGTGAAGCGCTCGAAGGCGCGCAGGACGATCCCGCCCGCGAGGAACTCCCCCTGGAGTTCGACGAAGCGGCTCACCACGCGGTGGACGGCGGGGCGGTCGGCGAGGTCGGGGAGGTGGCAGGCCTCGTGCCACTCGTGCTTGCGGGACTTCACGTAGTCCTTGACGATGCCCGCCCCGGCCGGAAGGGCCGCGGACAGGGCCGCGAGCCGGTCCCCGTCCGGAATCTCTCCCGGCGCGGCGGGCAGCCAGCGGCTGTGGGGGGTGAGCGAAGCGAACGTCTCGTACCAGCCGGGGAGTTCATGGGCCCGCCGGTAGGCCCCGGGGCTGACGGCCAGCAGGGCGCCGCGTCCCCGCAGGGCCGCGTCGAGGTCGGCGTACCGCTCGGCGGGGACCATCCAGCCCCGGTACCAGACGGCTCCGGCCCCGGCGGGGACCCGGGCCACCGCCCGCTCGGCGTCCCCGGCGAGCAGGGCGTCGTGGTCGACGAGCGCGACGGCCCCGCCGGCGGTGCGCAACTGCCGGGCCTCGGCCGCGAAGTGGGCATCGGCCCGGCGTTCGTGCAGCGGGTCGTGGCAGTACAGGACGGTGGTGGTCGCGTTCACTCCCCCACGATAGTGATCAGCCCGCGCAGATCACGTCGTCGAGCACGATCGGCCGGGAGTCGAGGCGGACGTACGCGGTGAAGGTGTCGGTGAAGCCGGAGTCCCAGGTGGTGGTGACGGTGGCCCAGCCGACTCCGGCGGTATGGGCGACCGTGGCCGGGCCGATGCCGATGTTCTGGGGGACGCCCCGGGCGCAGAGCACGACGTCGGCGTCCGGGCTGTGGGCCTGCTTCTCCTTCAGCTGCTGCGAGACCCGCTGGCTGCGGTCCCTCGCGGAGGGACCGTGGTCCCCGTAGAAGGCGGTGAGGAAGCTCGTGATCTCCTCGGGGGTGTGATGGTGCTGGCGGGACCAGCGGGGCACGGGGTCGGCGAGGGCGGCCGCCGGAACCGACGACGCGATCAGGGGGAACAGGGAGGCGGACAGTGCGAGCAGCACGGCGCCCGGGCGGTACGGGATGAGCGTCATGTCCGGTTTGTAGCCGCCCGCCCGCGCCAGTCGGCAGGGGCGCGGCGCGGGCTCACTCCGGTGGACGTGGAGATTCACCGCAGAAACGACCCTCCTCATGCGCCGACCGGCCCCGGGGAGGCAGCGCCGACGGGACCAGGGGCGGCAGCGGCCGAGCGGCGGGGCTTAATCCGGTCGCAGGGGCGTGCGGGTTCTGTCTAGGGTCGGCCCATGGGGAAGCCGCTCGTCGCAGTGTTCAGTGGGGCCGGGATGTCGACCGATTCCGGGATTCCGGACTACCGGGGGCCGCAAGGCCTGTGGCGGCGCGATCCGGAGGCCGAGAAGCTCGTCACGTACGGGTACTACATGGCCGATCCGGAGATCCGCCGCCGGTCCTGGCTCATGCGCTCCGAGCTCTGGGCTCTCGAGCCGCAGCCGAACGCGGCGCACCTGGCGGTGGCCGAGCTGGAGCGCTCCGGCACCCCGGTGCGGGTGATCACGCAGAACGTGGACGGTCTGCACCAGCTCGCCGGGATGCCGGCGCGGAAGGTGTTCGAGCTGCACGGGACGGCGAGGCAGGTGGTCTGCACCCGCTGCCACGCCCGGTCGGGCATGGCGGAGGCGCTGGCCCGGGTGGCCGGCGGGGAGCCGGATCCCGCCTGTCCCGCCTGCGGCGGGATCCTGAAGGCGGCGACGGTGATGTTCGGCGAGCGTCTCGACCCCGAGGTGCTCGCGCGGGCGGTGGCCGTGGCCAAGGGGTGCCAGGTCTTCATCGCCGCAGGGACCACCCTCCAGGTCCAGCCGGCCGCCTCGCTCGCCGGCATGGCGGCCGAGGCGGGGGCGCGCCTGATCATCGTCAACGCGGAGGAGACTCCGTACGACGCGCTGGCCGACGAGCTGATCCGCGAGCCGATCGGCACCGCCCTCCCGGCCCTCCTGGCCCGGTTCGCGTAACCCGCCCGGGCCGGGGCCCGGTGAAGCGGGTCAGGCGCCGGGCGAGACGGTCCGCGCCCGGCCGGGCTGGGCCGGGGACAGCTGGGCGGCGAGGCCGTCCAGGAGGAGGCCGAGGCCCAGCTCGAAGCCGCGGTCGTCGAGCGCGTCCAGGCCGGAGCCCGTGCCGGCCGCACCGGTGAGCGCGTCGGCCAGTGCCGGGTAGTCGGGGCGGTAGTCGGCGGGGGTACGGCTGAATCCCGCCGTGAAGGTTTCCAGCGCCGAGCCGAGGACCAGGTAGTCGACGGCGGCGGCCGCCTCGGCCGCCCTGGCCGGGGTGCAGCCCGCCCGGACGAGCGCGGCGAGCAGGGCGTCGTAGCCGCGCAGCGCCTTGTCGGCCTCGACCTGGCGCCGGGCCGCCGGGGCGATGGCGTTCGGGTGGCGGAGGTAGACCTGCCGGTAGCCGCGGGCGTAGGCGGCGATCCCCTCGCGCCACCGCGGGTCGTCCAGCGGGCTCAGGTCGATCTCCTCGTTGATCAGTTCCGAGACCGCGTCGAGCACGTCGTCCTTGGAGGCGACGTGGTGGTAGAGCGAGGCCCCGCGCACGCCGAGGCGGTCGGCGAGGGTGCGCATCTTCAGGGCCTGGGGGCCTTCCTCGTCGAGGAGTTCGAGGGCCGCGCGCGCGATGATCCCGCGGTTGAGCAGCGGCTGGTTGGGTCGGCCCACGGTGATCCCCCTCGTTTTCCGCCGCCAGGTTACCCGTAGGGAGGGGTTCCCAAGAGGTTCGGGCCGGGTTAAGGTCCCCGCATTCCCGATACCTAACGCCGTTAGATTTACGTTCCGGAGCGCTCCGGGCCCGCCCGGGTGCGGCCGCCCGCGTTCCCCCTCCTCCAGAGGTGCGCATGCCAGACCTTTCCCCCCTCGCCCCCGGCCGGGACGCCCCGCCGGACACCGACGCCGCCCGCTTGGGCGACCTGGGCTACCAGCAGGAGCTGCACCGCAGCCTCGGGGTCCTCGGGAACATCGCCATGGGCTTCGCCGTGGTCTCGCCCGTGGTCGCCCTCTACGCCGTCTCGATGGTCGGCACGATGATCGCCGGGCCCGCCTGGGTGTGGGCGCTGCCGATCGTCCTGCTCGGCCAGTGCCTGGTGGTCAACGTCTACTCAGAGCTGGCCTCGCAGTGGCCGCTGGCCGGCGGCCCCTACCAGTGGGGCCGCCGGCTGCTCGGCCCGTCGTTCGGCTGGATGAGCGGCTGGGTGTGGCAGTTCGCGGTGATGTTCGGCAACACCACCGTGGCGTACCTGGCGGCCCCCTGGGTCTTCGCCCTCATCGGGGTCGTGCCCTCGCCGGGCGCCCTGGTCGCCGTCGCCGCCGGGATCCTGGTGGCCTGCATGCTGGTCAACGCCTACGGGATCCGGATCCTGAGCTGGTTCGTCTCGCTGGGCATCGCCGCCGAGGCCATCGCCTCCGTGCTGGTCGGCTTCGCCCTGCTGCTGTTCTTCCGCGAGCACGGTTTCGCGGTGTTCGCGCAGACCCTCGGCGCCGAAGCGCTGTCCGGTGGATCGGCCCCGATGGCCTTCCTGGCCGTCCTCGCCGTCGCCGGGTGGGGCTTCATCGGGTTCGACGCCTGCGTCTCGACCGCCGAGGAGACCAAGGACGCCGGGCGCCAGGTGCCGCGGGCCATGTGGTGGGCGCTGCTCAGCGTCGGGCTGGTCGTCGTCCTCAACGCGATGGCGGTCGCGCTGGCGCACCCGGACCCGCGGGCCGTCGTCGCCGGCGAGGACCTCGACCCGGTGACCACCGCCGTGGTCACCGCCTTCGGCTCCTGGTCCGACAAGCCCTTCGTGGCGGTGGTCCTGATCGGCTTCCTCGCCTGCGCCATGGCCTCCCAGGGCGGCGCCGCCCGCGGGGTGTACTCGCTGGCGCGGGACGGGGTGTTCCCCTTCTCCCGCCAGGTCCGCAGGGTCAACCGGCGCCGGGCCCCCATCGGCGGCCTGATCGCCTCCACCCTGGTCAGCTGCACCGGTCTGCTGCTCGGCCTGAACGCCACCGCCATCGGCAGCCTGATCGCCTTCGGCACGGCGGCCACCTTCCTGCCGTTCTTCCTGGTCAGCCTGGCCGCGCTGATCGCCCGGCTGCGCGGTACGTGGGTCCCGTCGGGGCACGTCCGGCTCGGGCGCAAGGGCACCTTCCTCAACGTCCTGGCCGTCCTCTGGACCGCCTTCGAGGTGGCCAACGTCTGCTGGCCACGGGCGATCCTGGCCCCGCCCGGAGCTCCCTGGTACCAGATCTGGGCCGGGCTGCTCGGCACCGGCGCGGTCATCACCGCCGGCCTCGTCTACCTCGCCGTCAAGAAGCCGCAGGACACGCTGCGGGCGGCCCGGGCGCGCGAGGAGCGGGCGACGGGCGCTCCCGTCGGCGAACTCGCCGGCGAAACCTCCTGACCCGCGGCGGGTGTCCTGCGGACCGCCACCGGACACCCGCCCGGCCCCGCGAACTCCCCGACAGCACAAGGAGATATGTCATGCACCTGCCACGCATGAGCCGGCGCGGATTCGGCGCCGCCGCCCTCGCGGCCGCCGCCCACCCCCTCCTCGCCGGTCCGGCCCCCGCCTTCGCCGCGGACGCGCAGACCAAGGGCGACGAACTCCACCACGCTCCCGCCGAATGGGAGCCCCACTCCGCCTGCGTCATGGCCTGGCCCTGGGACCGGACGGCCGGATGGGGCGCACTGCTCGGCGACGTCCAGGACGAGGTCGCCGGCATCGCCCGGGCCGTCGCCCGCTTCGAACCGGTCGTGATGGTCGCCGAACCCGGGCAGGGGGCCCAGGCGCGGGCGCGCTGCGGCAGCTCGGTCACGGTGACCGAGTACCCCGTCAACGACTGCTGGGCCCGCGACACCGGCCCCGTCTTCACGGTCAACGACGCGCGGACCCGCTCGGCCGGCCTCGACTTCCGCTTCAACGGCTGGGGCGAGAAGTACCCGTACGACAAGGACGACTTCCTGCCCGTCGGCGTCTGCTCGTACCTGGGCGTCCCCCGGCAGCCCGTCGACATGGTCCTGGAGGGCGGGTCCGTCATCACCGACGGCCAGGGCACCCTGATCACCACCGAGGAGTGCCTGCTCCACCCCAACCGCAACCCGGGAATGACCCGCGCGCAGATCGAGGCCGCGCTGCTGGCCTCGTACGGTGCGAGCAAGGTGATCTGGCTGCCGTACGGCCTGGCCGGCGACGACATCACCAACGGACACGTCGACCTCGTCGCCGCCTACCTCGGGCCCGCCAGGCTGCTGCTGCACACCCAGCCGGACATCGCCAGCCCCAACCACGACCGGATGGCGGCCAACAAGGCATTGCTGGACGCCGCGACGGACGCGCGCGGGCGGCCGTTCCAGCTGGTGGAGCTGCACCACCAGCCGCACTTCCGGCACAACGGGCTGATGGTGCGGACGTTCAGCTACACCAACTACTACGAGACCAGCGGGAACGTCGTGGTACCGACCGCGGGCGAACCGGCGGACGCCCTGGCGCTCGCGCAGTTCGCCACGCTCTTCCCGGGCCGCCAGGTGGTCGGCGCCCCGGCCCGCAACCTGGCCTGGGGCGGCGGCGGCGTCCATTGCGTGACACAGCACGTCCCACGCGTACGCTGACCGCCGCCCGGCACCTCCGCCGGGACGCCCCCTAACCCGCGTCGGCCGCCCTGCGCATCTCGGCCACGTCCAGCTTCTGCATCCGCAGCATGGCGGCCGTGGCGCGGGCGGCACGGTCCCGGTCCTCGTCGTCCAGCAGCTCGATGGCGCCGGGCGGGACGACCTGCCAGGAGACTCCGAACCGGTCCTTGACCCAGCCGCATGCGGATTCCCGGCCGCCGTCACTGGTCAGCGCGTCGTAGTAGTAGTCCGCTTCCGCTTCGTCGGAGCAGTGGATCTGGAAGGAGACCGCCTCACTGAAGTGGAACTCGGGGCCGCCGTTGAGCGCGACGAACTTCTGGCCGTTGATCTCGAACTCGACGACCAGCACCGAACCGGCGGGCCCCGGGCCCGCCTCGGTGTAGCGGGAGGTCCGCAGGATCCGGCCGCCCTTGAAGACGGAGAGGTAGTAGTCGGCGGCGGCCTCCGCCTCGCCGTCGAACCACAGACACGTGGTGAAGCCCTGGGTGGTCATGACTGCCTCCGGACGGGTGGGTGAGGGGGCGGGAACGCCGTCCCTCACATACAGACCGGTCCCGCGCCCGAAATTCATCGTGGGCGCGGGACCGGTCCGTACGTTCACCCGTGCGGGCTACATCTCCAGCATGCGGTCGACGACCCGCTCGGCGGCGCGGCCGTCGTCGAGGTCGCAGAACTCGGCGCGGAAGGCGGCCCGCGCGGCGGCGTACTCGGCGCCCACCGCGTCGGCGTCGCGCACGGCCTCGATCAGGCTCGCCGAGTCCGCAAGCAGCGGGCCGGGGGCCTTCTCCTCCAGGTCGAAGGTGAAGCCGCGCAGGGTGTCGCGGTAGTGCTCGAGGTCGTACGTGAACAGCAGGATCGGGCGGTCGGTCAGCGCGAAGTCGAAGAGCGCGGAGGAGTAGTCCGAGATCAGGACGTCGGCGACCAGCAGCAGGTCCGTGGTGTCGGGCCAGCGCGAGACGTCGACGGCGAAGCCGTCGCGCACCCCGTCGCGGAGCTGCTCGTTCACCCGGTAGTGGCCGCGGACCAGCAGGACGTGGTCCTCGCCCAGCTCACGGCGTGCCGCGTCCAGGTCGATGCGCAGGTCGAGCTTGTAGCCGCCGCTGAAGCCCTCGCGGTTCTCGCGCCAGGTGGGCATGTACAGGACGACCTTCTTGCCCTCCGGCAGGCCGAGGCGCCGCCGGACCTCCGCGATCCGCTCGGCGTCCGGGCGCACGAGGGCGTCCGTGCGCGGGCTGCCGAACTCGACGACCTCGCCCTGGTAGCCGAGGGCCCGCTTGAGGACGGAGGTGGCGTAGGAGCTCGGGGAGGCGAGCAGCGTCCACTGGGCGCTGTCGTGCTCCAGGCCCTCCAGCACCTCGGGGCTGGTGTAGTAGTCGTGCGTGTAGTCGTAGCCGATCTGCTTGATCGGAGTGCCGTGCCAGGTCTGTACGACGGTCTGGCCGGGGCGGCGCGTGAAGTGCGACGGCACGCTGTCGTTGACGACGTAGTACCGGGCGCGGGCCAGCACCTCCCAGGCCTCCAGGCTGTCGTACTGGACGGCGCGCGCGGTCGGCGGGACCTCGGCCCGGCCGTCGCGGACCAGCCAGATGTGCTCCAGCTTCTCGCCCCGGCGCAGCAGTTCCTCGTGGATGGCGCGGGGGGAGTCGCCGGCGGCGTGGCCCTGGAAGGTGTCGTAGACGACCATGTCCTTGACCGGCAGCCGGCGCTGGGCCGGGTAGGTCTCGTCGCGGGCGATGCGCTGGGCGTGGCGGGAGCGGTCGCGCGGGCTCAGCAGCGGGTCGCAGACCAGGACCATGCGGTCGCGCAGGCGTGCTTCGATCCGCATCCGGCGGCCCAGGACCGTGACGGCGTGCGGGCCGGAGCCCAGAGCGGGCGCGATCAGCTGGACGGGGGCACCGCGGTCGACGCCGAGGAGGCCCGCGGTGGTGCCGCCCTGCGCGATCGGGCGCAGGGTGGGCCACCAGCGGCCCTGCGGGATGGTGGTGCGGCCGGCGTAGGGCTCGGGCAGCACGGGCTCGAAGGAGGCCTCGAAGCGGTCGCCGTCACGGGTGACGGGGTAGCAGAACTCCGTGCCGTGCTGGTCGTGGAAGACCAGTTCGTACGCTTCGTCCGCGCCGGCGTCCGGAGCGACGAAGGTGCCGCTCAGGGTCAGGGTGCCGTCGCGGGCGGTGACGGCGTCGACCAGCGGCGGGCTGGGCTGGACGGAGAGGACGAGCTCTCCGCTGATCCCGCGCTTGGCGAAGACGGCGCGCTCTCCGGCGGTGCCGGGGAGCGGTACGGCGAGCCCGGCGAAGCCGCCGCGCTCGTCGTGGGCCAGGGGGTGGCTGGTGCCGTCGGCGCGGACCACGGTGAGGTTCCACGGCTCGGGGCTCCAGCCGCCGGGCTGCGTCTCGGCGGCCGGCACGGCTGCCAGCTCGGCGAGCGGGACGACCGCGGTGAAGGCGGTCCGGCCGCCGGCGGTGGTGGCGCCGGTGGTCAGCGGGACGCTGAAGGACGTACCGGTCAGGGCGTGCTGGGCGTGCAGGGTGGCGCCGGCACCGACCTCGGCGGCGAGCTCGCCGACGAGTTCGAGGTCCTCGTCGTGGCGGCGGACGTCAAGGACGCGGGCCCGGACGATCTCGACGCGGATGGTGAGGGCGCCCGCGACGGTCGGCAGGATGCGGACGTCGGGGGTGGCCCAGTGGGCGGGCGGGGTCATTCCGCTGTCGTGCTCGCCGCCCCTGAGGCGGGCCCGGTGCAGGCCTCCGGCCCCGGTGACGGCGATGGAGGTGGTCCATACGCCCTCGTGCCACTTGCCGCCCGACTGGAAGGCGGTGGGGTCGACGACGGCGGTGAAGCCGGCCCAGTCGGCGTGCCGCAGGGCGAGGTGCGGGGTGTTCACGGTGGCCATCGGGGAGGCGACGGTGCGGGCGCCGACGACGGTGCGGCGGCGCTTGCCCTGCTCGCGGAAGACCAGCATCTTGCGCGAGCCGAGGCGGCTCTCGGCTCCCAGGTGCCCGGGCACGGCGTAGCCGCGCAGCAGCAGCTTGCCGTCGCTCCAGGCCGCCTGCTCGAGGCGGCTCACGACGCGGCGCTCGCGCGGGCCGAGCGTCAGCAGCTTGGGGGGCACCGGCGCCTTGAGGAAGGGGTAGTCGGCCTGCGGGCGGGCCAGTCCCTTGACCGGCACGCTGTAGCTGTAGTCGCGCTGGTGGTGCGTGAGGGCGATGAACTCCTCGACGCGGCCCTCGCGGGCCAGGTAGGCCTTGAGCCGGTCCGCGACCGTCAGGTCGTTCCAGGGGCCGGTGCCGATCTCCCGGATGAGGCCGCCGACCTCCTTGACGAAGGCGGCGCGGAAGTCGGGGCCGCCCTCGCCGACGTACTTGTAGATGAGGGGCAGTTCCTCGCTGAGCACGTTGTGGTCGTACTCGCGCAGGTAGCGGGCGTACTTCTCGCCCGGCTTGGCGAGCAGGGCCTCGCGGACCAGCCGTACCGAGGTGACGCGGTCGATGACGGAGACCGGGTCGGTGGAGCGCTGGGTGATGGAGCGCTCGCCGGTCTCACGGACCCGCCAGTGGTAGACGACGTCGCTGATGACGTCGACGCTCTCGGCGAAGTAGTGCGCGGGGATGCTGACCGGGGCGTCCTCGTAGAGGATGCCTTCCGGGTACTGGAAGCCGTGCTCCTCCCAGAAGCTGCGGCGGTACACCTTGTTCCACGCGGTGCGGTCGGTGACCAGCGGCGGGAACTTCGAGATGTGGGTCTTGGGCCGGTCGTTCGCGAATGCGACGCGGTGACCCCAGGACTGCTGCATGCCGACGGAGCGGAAACGGGTGACGTTGCCGGCCGCGAAGTCGGAGCCGGTCTCGTCCAGGGAGTCGATCATCCGCTGGTAGGCGTACGGCGGCATGGTGTCGTCGCTGTCGACGAAGGCTATGTACTCGCTGCCCGCCGTCGCGTGCCGGAAGCCCACGTTCCGCGCGGCACCGAGGCCGGCGTTCTCCTGGAGGACCACCCGGAACCGTTTGTCACGCTCAGCGAAGGCCTTGGCGATCACCGCACTGGTGTCGGTGGACCCGTCATCGACGATCACGACCTCGAAGTCGGCGAACGTCTGAGCTGCTATGGATTCCAGGCACTCGTCGAGATAGAGCTCGACGTTGTAGACGGGTACGACGATGCTCAGGCGCGGGGGCATGGGTGACGGGTTCTCCAGCGTTTTTGGCTTTATCGACGGGCTCGAAGATCAGCTGATTACAGCATCTTACTCTGTAACAGGATGATAAAGTCCGCCCATCCCGGACATATCCCCAGGTCCGCCGGGGCGGACGGCAAAGAATTCCGCCGCCCGCCACCGCGCCGTCACGGTCCCGAGGCCTCCGTCAGATGTCCAGATCGGCTTCGATCTTCTTCAGCTGCAGCCGGGCCATGGCCAGATTGGCCCGGCCGCGGTCGAGGGCGAGGTACAGGAAGAAGCCCTCGCCGGCCCGTCCCTTCAGCAGCCTGATCAGGTGGTACTGGTTGCCGAGCGTGATCAGGATGTCCTCGATCTCGTCCTTGAGGCCGAGCATCTCCATCGTGCGGACCTTGGCCCGGACCACGTCCGTGTTGCCCGCGGCGGCCACCGCCAGGTCCAGGTCCTTGCTCCCGCCGACGGTACCCAGGGGCATGCCGCTGCCGTAGTCGACGAGGGCCGCGCCGAGGGTGCCCTCGATGCCGGCGGCTTCCTTGAGAGCGGTCTCCACATTGATCATGGGATTCTTCCTCTTTCTGCAGTCGCCCGCACCGAGACGGGCCGGGGGATTCGCTTTCGCGTCTTACTCGTGTGCTCTCGAGAAGGTCAGGGGTGCTCCGGGGCGCGCTCCGAGGGGACGGCTCCCGCGGGCGGCGCCTCGGGGCCGCGCCGGCCGAGGCTGTGGTCCATGAGTTCGGTGATGCGCAGGGTGGAGCGGCGGGCCTCCAGGTGGAGACGGCCCACGTTGACGCGCGGCTCCGCGATCAGGGTGAGGACGGCCGAGTCCCCCGCGGCGTAGGTGGCGACGTACCCGTGCTCACCGCGCACGAGCAGCTCCCGGAAGCCGCCCTGCCCGGTGCAGTCGCTGAGCCGCTGGGCCACACCGAGGGCGGCCGCGGTCAGCGCCGCGAGGGACTCGGCCTCGGCCGCGGCGCTCTCCTGGGCGAGCACCAGGCCGTCGGCGCTGGCTGCGAGCACCCCGGTGAGCTGGGGTACGCGGGCCCGCAGCCGCCGGAGCTCGGCGAGTACGTCGGCTTCGGCCCCGGCGGGCAGCATCGGTGGGGTCATGTCGGCCTTCCTCTCTCCGGGGCGCCTCTCCTCGGACTGCCTGCGCTCGGAGCGGTCGGCTCGCAGGACCGGTCGCAGCGGGAGCCTCACAGGCTTGCCTCCAGTGCGTCGCGTAACCGGCGGAGCAGTGCCACGTCCGGGGGGTGGGCCTGGGTCATCCAGTCGGGCAGGGGTCCGGGGGCCGGCGCGGCGGGCGGCGCCGTGGCGTGCGGGGTCTCGACGAGGCCCGCGGCCGCGAGTCTTCGTATGTCGAGCAGGGTGTGGAAGGCGGGCCGGCCCAGCACCCACGCGAGGTCGGCGGGGGTCCGGACGCCGTCCGCCTGTTCGAGCAGGAGCCTTTGCCGGGCGGTGACGGTCTGCCCCGGGGCGGCCGCCCTGGGCACCACCGGGGAGACGTCGAGCAGGGGGTAGGGCCACACCGCGTCCAGCAGTTCGCGGCGGCGGGCGGTTTCCCGTTCCACGGCGGCAGCCGGAACGGAGCGGACCGGGCCGATCCAGTGGGTGGCGCCGCGGCGGAACCGCGAGGGGCCGCTGCCCGGGGAGAGCGCGAAGAAGGCCGCGTCGAAGATCGCCGCGAGGTGGCAGATCTCCAGTTCGCCCCCGGCCAGCCGGCCGTTGTCGACGAGGAAGCGGCCCACCTGGCAGCGGGCACCGGCCTCGTTCACGGCCTCGGTCCAGCGCTCGGGAGCCAGACCCCCGCCGGTGGTGAGCAGGACGTCGAGACCCGGGGTGGCGGGGCTCTCGGCGTGTACGATGCGGCCGTCCTCCAGGAAGAGGGTGCCCCGGTCGCGCAGCAGGGCGCCGGTGGCGCGCTCGGCGGCGAGCCGCGTGAGCAGCGGGGAGACGGCGGTGGCGGTGGTCATCTCAGGACCAGTCCTTCGGCGAGGGCGCGGAGTCGGTGCCGGGCGAGGGCGAGGTTGCCGTCGGTGCGGTCGAGCCACAGGTGCAGGAAGACGCTGCTGTCGAAGCTCGTCTCGACGAAGCGCAGCACGTGGTAGCCGGTGCGCGTGGTGACGATCAGGTCCTCTACGGGCGGGCCGGGGGCGCCCGCGCCGTCCGGCGCGGGCGCGAAGGACTCGTACTCGGCCGCCGCGCGGGCCAGTTCCGCGGTCTCGGCTGCTGTGGTCTCATGGTCGCCGACGGGCGAGTCACCGGCGGTGCCGAGGGCCAGCCCGCTGCTCCAGTCGACCAGCGCGGCGCCCCGCGCACCGGGCAGGGCCATGGCTTCGAGCAGGCATTCGTCGATCCCAGGCACCGCGGGCTCCCCTCCCGGCCGGACGTGCTGATCGCACGGTCGTACGGCGTGACAGAAGGGAACTTACTCAAGTTCCACCGTGTGAAAGGGGGTTCTGGCATTTTCCGCTGGAACATGCGCGGTGGGGCGTGACAGCTTGGCCGGAACCCGTCCGTTTTTGATCAAGCCTGTGAATCAGGGGCCCGCCGCACGGGGCCGCCCGGCCGGTCGCACCGCCCGGCCGGTCGCACCGCTCAGCCCGCGGAGCGCTCCGGAAGCAGACGCTCCACCATCACCCCGAGGAGGTCGTCGACGGGGTGGGCTTCGAGCAGGGCCGGGATGGTGAGGTCATCCACGATCAGGCCCTGCATCGCGAGGTAGAGCAGCACCACGCCCGCCCGGTCCCCGGGCAGGCCCGCGTCCAGGTGCCAGGCGATGTTCTCCTCCAGCTCGGCGGCGAGGAACGCGGAGAGCTCCGCCTGGAGTTCGGGCCTGCGGGTGGCCTCCAGGCGCAGCTCCAGCACGGCGGTGTGCACGCTGCGCTCGCGGCGGATCCGCCCGAGCAGCCGGCCGAGCAGCACCTTGGTGTCGAGGGGGCCGGCCAGCTCGTCGGGGCCGGGGGTGAGGCGCTCGCGGGTGCGGTGCAGTATCTGCACCAGCAGCTGGCCCCGGTTGGCGAAGTAGTTGGAGGCCGTTCCGGTGGGCACCCCGGCCTCGGTGTCCACGGCACGCAGGGTCAGGCCACGGGAGCCCTCGCGGGCCAGGACCTCGATGGCGGCGTCGAGGAGCGCGGCTCGGCGCTGCGGATTCTGGCGCATGACGGTTCCCGGGGGTCGCGGCGGCTGGGCGCGTACTCGTGAGCACTGCGCCCACAGTACTCAGCACACGCTAGCGGACCACCGGCCTCCGGGCCCTCCCCACGGCCCCCTCCCCCGTGCCACCCTGCCCGTCATGGACCGGATCATCGAGGAGATACGCGAGGACCTGAGCCGCCGGATCGCCGTCGCGGCGGACCGGCTCACCGACCGGACGCTGACCGAGGATCCCGCCTACGCCGCCCTGACCGGGCGGGCCGAGCTGCGCGAGCGGATCCACCACACCCTCCACCAGGCCGTCGACGGCCTGGTCCGCAGCTCCCGGGGGCTGCCCGTCGAGCTGTCCGGCGCCCGCACCGCCGGAACCCTGAGCGCCGGTCGGGGGCTGCCGCTCGACTCGCTGCGGCGCACCTACCGGTACGGCGGACGGCTGCTGTGGCAGAGCCTGACCGAGGCGGTGACCGCTCACGACCCGGCGGCACTGCCGCGGTTGCTGCCCGCGGCGGGCGCGCTGTGGGACGTACTGGACCAGATGACGGAGGCCGCCTCGGAGGCGTACCGGCCGGCGGAGGCCGAGCGGGGCGAGCGCGAACGGGAGCGCCGGGCCGCCCTGCTGGACGCGCTGCTCGACGGCTCGGGCCCGGTGGCGGAGGCGGCCGCGCGGCTGGGGCTGCCGGAGCGGGGGCGGTTCGCCGTGGTCGTGCTCGGGTCTGACGGCGCGGGCGGCCCGGCCCGCCCCGACGGCGGACCGGAGGCGGGACCGGACTCCCCGCGCCTGCTGTGGCGGATCCGGGCGGACGGGGAGACCGGCCTCGCCGAGCTGGGCCACCACCCGCTGGAGTCCCTGCGCCGTCTGCTCGCCCCGCTCGCCGTCCGCGCCGGGGTCAGCCCGGTGGTCGGGACCCCGGCCGAACTGGCCGGGGCCCGCCGGCTTGCGGCCCTCGCCCTGCGCACCGCCCCGCCGTCCGCCGCACCCGGTGCCGCCCTGCTGGACGAGCGGCTCCCGGCGGCGCTGGTGGCGGCCGATCCGGAACTCGCCGCCCGGCTGCGGCAGGTGGTGCTGGGCCCCGTGCTGGAGCTGCCGCCGGAGGACGCCCGGGTGCTGCTGACCACGCTGGGTACCTGGCTGGCCTGCCAGGGCTCGACCACCTACGCCGCCCAGCGGCTGTACTGCCACCGCAACACCGTCTCCAACCGGCTGCGCCGCCTGGAGCGGCTCACCGGCCGCGCGCTCTCGGACCCGGCGCACGTGGTGGAACTGGCCCTGGCCCACGCGGCGGCGGCCCAGGGCCCCTCCCCCGCCGGGACTACTCCGTCCGCACCGCCGGGGCCTCCGGCTCCTGCCGGGCCGACTCCAGCAGGTACGGCACGTCGATCACCGCGACCCCCGGGGTGAACAGCAGCCGTGCCTTCAGCCGCAGCGCGTTCTGGTTGTGCAGGGGCTGCTCCCACCAGTGCCCGACGACGTACTCGGGGATGACCACCGACAGCGCGTCCGTCCCCTCGGCGGCCGCCGCTTCCTCGATGTACTCCATGAGCGGCCCGGCCACCTCCCGGTAGGGCGAGTGCAGCACCGTGAGCGGGATCCCCGGGGCGTGTTCCGCCCAGGCCTCGCGCAGGCGCCGGGAGTCCTCCTCGTCGGCGGCGACGGAGAGGGCGGTGAGCGTGTCGGGCCGCAGTCCCTGGGCGTAGCCGAGGGCCTTGAGCGTGGGGGCGTGCACTTGGGAGACGAGGACGACGACGTGGTGGCGGGAGGGTCTGCGGGGTTCGGCGCCCGGGGCGACGGCCACCTGGCGGGAGACCTGGTCGTAGTGGCGGCGCACCCCCTTCATGCCGAGGAAGAGGGCGGGCATCGCGATGACGACCAGCCAGGCTCCGTGCGTGAACTTGGTGGTCAGGACGATGACCAGGACCAGGGCGGTGAGGACCGCGCCCACGGCGTTGACGGCAAGGCGGCGGTGGATGTGGACGCGCTCGGGCCGGGGCGTGGCGGGGGAGGCGAGCTCGCGCCTCCAGTGCCGGACCATGCCGGACTGGGAGAGGGTGAAGGAGACGAAGACTCCGATGATGTAGAGCTGGATGAGGCGGGTGAGTTCGGCGTCGAACGCGACGATCAGCGCGACCGCGGCGAGCGCCAGCAGGACGACGCCGTTGGAGTAGACGAGCCGGTCGCCGCGGTGGAAGAGCTGCCGGGGCGCGTACCGGTCCCTGGCGAGGATCGAGGCCAGCATCGGGAAGCCGTTGAAGGCGGTGTTCGCCGCCAGGACGAGCACGCCGGCGGTGACGGCCTGGAGCAGGTAGAAGAGGAAGTGCCAGCTCCCGAAGGTGGCGCGGCCGATCTGGGCGAGCGCCGTGGACATGGGGGTCCCGGGGGGCAGGCCCAGTTCGGTGGGGTCGGCGGCGGAGTGCACGTGGTACGTCATGGCGAGGGCGGTGATCCCGGCGAACATGGTCACGGAGAGCACCCCCATGACGGCCAGGGTGGTGGCGGCGTTCCTGGCCTTGGGCTTCCGGAAGGCGGGGACGCCGTTGCTGATGGCCTCGACGCCGGTGAGGGCCGTGCAGCCGGAGGCGAAGGCGCGCAGGGCGAGGAACACCACGGCGAGGCCGGTGTAGGTACCGGCGGCGGTGATCGGGAGGTCGGCGGACTCGGCCCGGATGGTGTCGCCGGTGGCGAGCCGGACGGCGGCGACGGCGAACATCACGTAGACGACGAGGACGAACCCGTAGGTGGGCACGGCGAAGACGCGCCCCGACTCCCGTACGCCGCGCAGGTTCATCAGCGTCAGCAGCGCCACGAAGCCGACGGACAGGACCACTCGGTGGTCGCTGAGGGCGGGGATCGCCGAGGTGATGGCGGCGACTCCGGAGACGACGGAGACGGCGACGGTCATCACGTAGTCGACGAGCAGGGCACTGGCGGCCGTGAGGGCGGCGGTCGGGCCGAGGTTCTCGCGGCTGACGACGTAGGCGCCCCCGCCACCGGGGTAGGCGTGGCAGGTCTGCCGGTAGGAGGCGATGACGACCACCAGCAGGAAGACGATGGCGGCGGCCGCGTACCAGGCGAGGTGGAGCAGGGCGACTCCGCCGAGGGCGAGGATCAGCAGGATCTCCTCGGTGGCGTAGGCCACGGAGGAGAGCGGGTCGCTGCAGAAGATCGGCAGCGCGAGCCGTTTGGGCAGCAGGGTCTCGCCCAGGCGCGCGGAGTCGAGCGGCTCACCGACCAGCACGCGTTTCGCATTGATTCGCCTCATTCCGGCATGGTCATCCATTTCGGCCGGATATCAGGCGTTACAGGTGCTACGGGGCTGTGTCCCGGCGCGGAGCGCTGCGCCGAACGGCCCAGTGACGGTCCTGCGGGGGCTCCGCGCCGCTGACGGGGCGGCGGCGGCCGGGCTCCCCGGAGCCGGGGCGGACCTGGCGCCCGCGCGGTCCGGCCGTCACATCCTGGCGGCCGCGGCCTTGATGGCCTCCCGGATGCGGAAGTAGGTCCCGCAGCGGCAGATGTTGGCGATGGCGTCGATGTCCTCGTCCGTGGGCTCGCTGGTCCGCTTGAGCAGCGCCACGGCGGCCATGATCTGCCCCGGCTGGCAGAAGCCGCACTGGGCGACGTCCTGCTCGAGCCATGCCTCCTGTACGGGGTGCAGCCGGTCGCCGTCGGCCAGCCCCTCGATGGTGGTGACCTGCCTGCCCGCGCAGGCCGAGACGGGAACCACGCACGGACGGACGTCGGCGCCGTCGAGGTGGCTGGTGCAGGCCTTGCAGACGTCCACCCCGCAGCCGTACTTGGGGCCGGTGACGCCCAGCATGTCGCGGAGCACCCACAACAGGGGGAGGTCGTCCGGGGCGTCGACGGTGACGCTGCGGCCGTTGACGGTGAAGGTGTGCAGAGGCACGGCGGCGTACTCCAGCGGTCAGCGCGGGTAAGGGGTGAAGTCGACGTCGAAGTCGAGGGGGAAGCTGCGGGGCTTGGAACCGGTGGCGCGGGCCCAGGCGTTGGCGATGGCGCCCACGGCGGCGGGTACCCCGAGCTCCCCCGCGCCGCCCGGTTCGGCACCGGTGGCCGGAAGCACGAAGACCCGTACGTCACGGGGGGTGTCGCGCTGCTGCGCCCAGTGGAACTGGCTGTAACTGCCCTCCAGGGGAAGCCCCTTGTCGAGGTGCAGTCCGGCCCGCAGGGTGGTGGAGATCGCGTCGGTGAGGCCGCCGATCATCTGGGCCTCCAGTCCGCGCGGGTTGACGGGCAGGCCCACGTCGACGGCGATCACCGCCTTGGTGACGCGGACGCGTTCCCGGTCGCGGGCGTCGATCTCCACGAGGCACGCGGTGCGCGACTTGTACTCCTCGTGGAAGGCGATGCCCTGCGCGCAGCCGGCCGGCAGGGCCCGGCCCCACTCTCCCTCGGCGGCGGCCTTGTCGAGCACGGCGCGCTGGGCGTCGGTCTTCAGGAAGGTGCGCCGGAAGCGGTACGGGTCCTTGCCGGTGGCCGCGGCCAGTTCGTCCACCACGATCTCCTCGGCGCCCCGGGTGTTGGCCGAGTACACCGACCGCCAGGACCCGGTCGGGATGCCGGTGGGGACCTCGGTCAGGGCCTGGGTGGTGAGCCCGAAGTGGTACGGGGACTTGACGGTGGTGTGGAACAGGGTCTGGGCGAGGGTGGCGTTGCCGATGCCGGCGGGCAGGCTCGCGGCGGTGGCGGTGATGATCTCGCCGAGTCCGTGCCGGAAGTCCGTCTCGGCGGCGGCCACCCGGTGCTCGAAGCTGAGCACCTCTCCGAGCAGGTGGGTGGCCCGGATCCGGTGGTGGGTGGCGGGGCGCATACGGCCGTGCCGGGTGTCGTCCACGCGGGTCCACATCAGGCGGACCGGGCGGCGGCAGGCCCGGGAGATCAGGGCGGCTTCCAGCGCGGCGTCGAAGAACAGCCGCCGGCCGAAGGAGCCGCCGGCCTGGACCACGTGCACCCGCACCCTGTCCAGCGGCAGTCCGAGCTCGGCGGCGATGGTCTGCCGGGCCACGATCGGGGACTTGAGCCCGGACCAGATCTCGGCGCGGTCGGCGCGGACGTCGGCGACGGCCGAGTTGGTCTCCATCGGGGCGTGGCTGACGAAGGCGAAGTCGAACTCGGCGTCCACGTAAGGGGTGAGCAGCGGCGGTACGAGCAGCGGCGGGGTGGCGGCCCTCAGCTTGGTACGGATCTGCGCGTCCGAGAGCTGGTCGGCCGGACCGGGTCCCCAGTCGACGGTGAGGGCGGCCTTGGCGGTGAGGGCCTGCCCGAACGTTTCGGCGACGACGGCGACGCCGGTCTTGACGGTCACCACGTCCAGGACGCCCGGCATGGCCCGGACCGCGGCGAGGTTGGTGACGGCCCGGACGGTGCCGCCGACGGAGGGCGGCCGGCGCACAACGCAGGGCTTCGCGCCCGGTACGTCGAGGTCGAGGGTGTACTTCTGGGCGCCGGTCACCATGGCGCGGGCGTCGATCCGGCGGGTCGGGGTGCCGATGAGGGCGTGTTCCGCGGCCGGCTTCGGGGAGGCGCCCGGGACGAGCAGGCTCGGGGAGGCGGCTTCGGCGGAGAGGCTGCCGTAGCTCGCGGTGCGGCCGTCGGGGGCCCGTACGGTGCCGTTCGCGGCGGTCAGCGCGGAGGCGGAGAGGCTCCAGCGCGCGGCGGCGGCCGCGACCAGGCGGGCCCGGGCGGTGGCGGCGCACTGGCGGACCGGCCCGTAGAGCGAGCGGATCGAGTTGGAGGACCCGGTGAGCTGGTTGAACAGCAACTCGGGGCGGGCGTCGTCCAGTTCCACCCGGACGGTGTCCAGCGGCGCGTCCAGCTCCTCCGCGACCAGCATGGCCACGGCGGTGGTGAGGCCCTGGCCGACCTCCTCGCGCGGCAGCCTGAAGCGGACGGTGCCGTCCGTCTCCACGGCGAGCGCCAGCAGCGCGGAGGTGGGGGCGCCGGCCAGGATGAACAGGTCGCCCAGGTCGACGATGTCGGCGATGGCGGGCAGGCTCGGGACCACGGCGTGCGCGGTCCGGGGGGCGAGCAGGTCGGCTCCGGCCCGGGTGACCAGGGCCAGCGTGGGCGCCGCGACCAGGTGGGTCAGGAAGGAGCGTCGGCTCCGCCCCTTCGGCGCGCTGCTCTGTTCGCTCATCCGGCCGTGTCCCCGCCCTCCCAGGCCCGCAGAACGGACCGCCCCCGGCTCATTACCGACACGTAGGGTAGCGATCACCGGGAGAAGTGGGAAGCGTGGTGCGGAACGGGGTCCTTCGTTCGAGTGGTGCCCCTGACGGGCGGACGACCCCGGGGGCGGACGGGAACGGGGGCGTGGAGAAGTCGTACGCCTCGCGCATGTGATCGACCGCCACCCCTCGGAGGGCCCTTTTCCGGCCACGGGCGCACGATGGAAGCAGACCCGTACACGGCGACGCACGAGGAGGTGTTCGCGGTGGCCAAGTACATGGACGTCCACCACGGGATGAAGGGCATCACGGCGGACGAGCTGATGGCCGCCCACCGGGCGGACCTGGCGATCCAGGCGGACGAGAAGGTGCAGTTCGAGCGCGCCTGGGCCGACCCCGCCTCGGGAGAGGTGTACTGCCTGTCCGAGGCGCCCTCGGCCGACGCCGTACGCCGCATCCACGAGCGCGCGGGGCACCCCGCCGACGAGGTCCACCCGGTGCCGCTCACGGTGTGACGGAGCGGCGGACTCCGACCGGGCGCGGTGTGGAGACGCACGGAAGCGGGCAGGAACCGCATCCACGGCTGACCGGAAACGTTCGTACGGACAGGAGGTAACCGGAAGGCCTTCGGCATATGCCCGGAGCAAGACCGTTACGGATGTTGCCAAACGCCTTACAGGCCGTCTCCGGCTGTGCCACAGTCGTAGTCGGTCCACAGCCGTCGCCGGTCGCCCTCCGGGACCCGACCGAGCAGCGTCTGTATCGCCGCGCCTGTATCGGAGTCATCATGCCGTCCCACCTGTACGCGGACCGTCCCGCGCAGCCGCCCGAACCGGGATCGGTGGACGCACTGATCTCGCAGACCCGCCGGCTGCGCGGCGAGGTGGACGCCGTGCGCCGCGACACCGTCGTGGACGACGACGACGCCCAGGGCCGCTGGCAGCGCGCGCTGTGCGACCTCGCCGTGCACCACCTCGACGACCTCGGCCAGCACCTCGGCCAGCTCAAGGAAGGGCTCCCGCCCGCCCCGGAGCCCGCCGAGCTGCCCGCGGCACCTCCCGAGCCCCCCATGGAGGACCGCCAGACCCGCGTCGGCAGCGCCGAGTGGAACCTGCTGACGGACGAGGTCACCTGGTCCGAGGAGCTCTTCCAGATCTTCGGCCGGCCCCCCGAGGCGGGCCCGCTGCCCCTCGACGAGCTCGGCTCCACCCTGTTCTCCGAGGACCAGCCCCTGATGACCTCGATGGTCACGGACTGTCTGGTCGACGGCAAGCCGATAGACGGCGAGTTCCGCATCGTCCGCGCCGACGGGCGGGTCCGCACCCTGCACATGAGGGGCGAACCGGTGCTCGACTCCGACGGCTGCACGGCCTCGATGTGGGCCCTGCTGCGGGACGTGAGCGAACTGCGCCGGAGCCAGCGGGCGGTGCGCGAGTCACGGGACTCGCTCCAGCGCCAGCGGGAGATCGCCCAGACCGAACACCGGCTCGCGGTCGAGCTCCAGGAGGCCGTGCTCCCCCCGTGGCGCGGCTCCCTGCGGTTCCCGCACGGGAACGCGGGCACGATGGACGTGGCCGCGCACTACCTCCCCTCCGCGACCAGCGCGCTGATCGGCGGCGACTGGTACGACGCGCTCGAACTGCCCGACGGTTGCTCGCTCCTGACGGTCGGTGACCTGACCGGGCACGGGGTGACCGCCACTTCGGGGATGGCCATGATGCTCGGCGCCCTGCGCGGGATGGCGATGGCCGGAATCGAGCCGGGTCCGCTGATGGGCTGGCTCAACCAGCTGCTGGAAACCTCCGTCCAGCCGGCCCTCGGCTCGGCCGTCTGCTGCCGCTACGACCCCGCACGCCGCGTCCTCTCCTGGGCCCAGGCCGGGCACCCGGCGCCCCTGCTCTTCCGGCGCGGCCAGGGCCGGCCCCTGCGATCCCCGGAGGGGGTGCTGCTGGGGGCCACCTCCGGAGCCGTGTACGGGCAGGCCGAGGAGCAGCTCGAACCGGGCGACGTACTCGTACTGCACACCGACGGACTGACCCCGCGGGGCATCGAGTTCGGCCGAACGGACGGGACCGAGCGGCTGCTGGCGCTGGCGCCGCGGTTCTCGGGGGCCCGGTCGGCCCGGGACTGCGTACGGATGGTGACGGAGGAGTTCGGCGAGGGCGAGCGCGAGGACGACGCCTGCGTCCTGGTCGCCCGGATCGGCGGCTGACGGCGAGAGCAGGAGATCCCGGCCGTACGGGTTCCGCGGGGCCGCGCCGACACGGCGCGGCCCTTCCTCCGTCCCGTCCTCCCGTGCTCCCGTCTGCCGCCGGCCTTCCGCGTCCCGGCCGTGTCCCGTCCCACGACGACACCCGGCCCCTAGACCGCCGCTCCGCGTGCGACGGGGGCGGGGCTGTTCGGGAGGGCCAGCTTGATCTCCTCGCGCAGCTCCTCGATGCCCGCGTACCCGGCGTACTGGCCGGTGAGCCGGTACATCTCGCGGAGCCGGTCCCACGTCCGGTGCGAAGAGGTCTCGTTCATCGAGACCAGGGCGAGGCGTGCGTAGCGGTCGGCCTGTTCGGGATCGTCCGCGATGAAGCAGGCCGAGGCCATCGAGATGTAGTCGAAGATCTGCGAGCGCTGGTAGCCGTCGCCCCGCAGCCGCAGCGCCTCCCGCGCGTGCCGTGCCGCGACGGGCGCCGCCGAGGCGTCGTGGTCGGCGAGGGTGCGGTAGGCGAGGGCCTGCATGCCGTGCAGGTCGGCCTCGTCGAAGTGCTGCATCCAGGAGGGCGGCGGTACGTCGCCCTTGTCGGAGACGAAGAGCTCCTCGGCCTCGCCCAGGGTGCGGCGCATGGCCTGCCCCTTGCCCATGGCGGCCTGCGCCCAGGCCTCGACGGTGTGCAGCATGGCGCGGGTGCGCGGCAGGGTCTGCTCGCCGGAGCCGGACTGTGCCAGCTTCATCAGGTCCAGGGCCTCGTTCGGCTTGCCGAGGTGCACCATCTGGCGGGCGGCCCGGGAGAGGGCCTCGCCGGCGCGCGGCCGGTCGCCGCCCTCGCGGGCCGCGTGCGCGGCGATGACGAAGTACTTCTGCGCGGTGGGTTCGAGGCCCACGTCGTGCGACATCCAGCCCGCCAGCACCGCCAGGTTGGCCGCCACCCCCCACAGCCTGCGCTGGAGGTGGTCGGGGTGGTGGTAGGCCAGCATGCCGCCGACCTCGTTGAGCTGGCCGACGACGGCCTTGCGCTGGAGCCCTCCGCCCCGGGAGGCGTCCCAGGCCCGGAAGACCTCGACGGAACGTTCCAGGGCCTCGATCTCCTGGGAGCCGATGGGCGCCGCCTCGTAGCGGTCGTAGCCCGCCGGGTCGGCCTGGTGGGGGTCGCCGAAGTGCTGCGCGTTCCGGGCCCCGGAGGGCTCGGTGTGCAGCCAGTCGTACATGGCGTTGCTGAGGGCTGAGCCGGCGGTGAGCGCGGCTCCCGCGCCCATCAGGCCGCGACGGTTGAGCATGAGGTCCATTCCCGTGAATTCGGTGAGGACCGCGGCTGTGCGTTCGGGCGCCCAGGGCACTCCGTCGGGGTTCTGCTGAACCGCGTCCGGCTGCCGTCTGGTGGTGCGCCGCTGCCGTACGAACCCGAGGTCCTCGATGGTCACGACACGACCGAGCCGCTCGGTGAACAGTGCTGCCAGTACCGTGGGCACCGGCTCGCGCGGGGTCTCCCCCATGTCGATCCAGCGCCGCACCCGCGAGGTGTCGGTGGCCAGTTGGTGGTGGCCCATCGCGGCCGCCTGCCGGTTGACCATCCTCGCGAGTTCGCCCTTCGACCAGCCGGCCAGGCCGAACAGGTCGTTCAGACGGGTGTTTGGACCTTTGCTCACGTCAAGCCCCCAGGTTCTCGGCTGAGTTGACAGTAGCCGCCCGTCAGATGCCCAGCGACTATTCGCCAGGGTTCGCCACCCGCCGCCCCGTGGTTCGCCACCTGCGGGCGGGTGTCAGGTAGGAATGCGCCTCCCCGACCCGGTTCACCGGCGGAACTCCCCAGGGTGAAGTACGGGATCCGGCGGGGCGGCGTACGCACTCGTCGGCGCACGAAGGGAACCGTAAACGCCATGTACGCAGCAACGTCCTCCGTGTCCGCCCCGGTCCGCCAGCACCGCACCCTCCAGGCGGGGGGCGGCTCCTACCTCGAACCGGGCCGTCAGCCGGTACCGGCGCAGGGCGCCGTACGGGCTCGGCGGATGCCCGGAGGCGGACCGCAGCCTCTCAGCGGAAGAATCGACCTGTCCGGGCCGCAGGGGGCGCAGCTGCGCACCGCGCTCGCGTCGGTGCAGCGCATCTGCCCCGAGTTCGCCCCGGTCCAGGTGCTGCGCCGCAGCGGCCGGTCGGTGCTGCTGGTCGGGACGACGGGACGGATGACCGCGGTCGCGAAGGTTTTACTGGACCACTCGCCGGAGTGGCGCGAGCGGTACCGGCACGAAATAGCGACGTACCGGACCTTCGTCCGGCACCGCCCGCCGGTCCGCGTGCCCCGGCTGATCGCCGCCGATCCGGAGAACTGCGTCCTGGTGGTGGAGCGGATGGCGGGCCGGGTCGCCGCGCTCCAGCGGCATCCGGTGGAGGCGCCGCCGCGGCCCGACGTACGGGCCGCGCTGGGAGCCGTGTGCCGGGTGAACCAGTGGCAGCCGTCGGCGGATCTGTTCGGGCACCCCGTGGACTACGCGCGGCGGATCTCGCGTGACCACGAGCTGGGCCTGCTGACCGACCGGGACTTCGGGGACCTGCAGAAGCTGCTGCACGGGCTGCGGCCGGCGGGTACGCCGTGGCAGTTCAACCACGGCGACGCGCTGCTGTCGAACCTGCTGCTGTCCCCGGCGGGACCGGTGCTCCTCGACTGGGAGCACGCCGGCTGGTACCTGCCCGGCTACGACCTGGCCACGCTGTGGACGGTGCTGGGTGACGCCCCGGCGGCCCGCGGCCAGATCAGCCGACTGGCGCAGTCGGCGGGCCCGGCGGCGCGGGACGCCTTCCTGGTCAATCTGATGCTGGTGCTGACGCGGGAGATCCGGATGTGCGAGACGGCGGTGCAGCGCTCCATGCTGGCTTCCGCTCCGGACCGGCCGCTGCCCGCGGGAGCGATTTCCTCGGGTGAGGAGCAGCGTCTTCTGCTGCGGCGCCTGCACGACGACGCGGGGATGGCGCGCAGAGCGGTCCGGGCGGCGGTCGGCACGCGCTGACCGCCCCCCGCCCGGCACCGTACGGATCCCGTGTGCCGCACACCCAGTGTGCGGGGCACGGGATTCGGCCTGTCCGGGGCCGGGACCGTTGCGCGCGCGTGCCTTGACATCCCATGATCCCCGGAACAGTTTCCTGACCCGGCATCAGAACAGCTCGCGCCGCCCGCCTTTCCTCCCATCCCGCTGGAGCCCGCCCATGACCGAGGCCATGCCCGTGACCGAGACCCCGGACCGACCGCGCGCCGTGCCGCCCACCCGCCGGGCGGTCCTCGCCGGGACGGGGGCCGGGGTGCTCGCGGCCGCCGTGCTGCCGGGTGCGGCCGCGCGGGCCGCCGAGAGCCCGCTCGGCGAGTACGACGTCGTCGTGGTGGGCTCGGGTGCGGCGGGGATGACGGCCGCGCTGACGGCCGCCGCGCGGGGGCTGAGCGTACTGGTGGTGGAGAAGGCCCCGACCTTCGGCGGTTCCGCGGCGCGCTCCGGCGCGGGGATCTGGCTGCCGAACAACTCGGTGATCCTGGGCGCGGGTGTGCCGGACACCCCGGAGAAGGCCGCGGCGTACCTGTCGGCGGTGGTGGGGCCGCAGGTGCCGGCCGACCGGCAGCGGGCGTTCCTCGACAACGGGCCGCGGATGCTGGACTTCGTCATGGCGAACAGCCCGCTGCGGTTCCGTTTCATGGACGGCTACAGCGACTACTACCCGAACCTGCCCGGCGGGCTGCCGAACGGCCGCTCCATCGAACCGGACCAGATCGACGGCAACCTCCTGGGCGCCGAGCTGGCGCACCTGAACCCGCCGTACATGCCGGTGCCCGCCGGGATGGTGGTGTTCAGCCAGGACTACAAGTGGCTGAACCTCGCGGCGGTCAGCGCGAGGGGGCTCGCGGTGTCCGCGGAGTGCCTGGCGCGGGGCGCCAGTGCCGCGCTGCGCGGGCAGAAGCCGCTGACGATGGGCCAGGCGCTGGCCGCCGGACTGCGGGCCGGGCTGTTGCGGGCGGGGGTGCCGGTGTGGCTGAACAGCCCGCTGGTCGACCTGGTGCGGGACGGCGGTGCGGTCACCGGGGTCGTGGTGGAGAAGGAGGGCGTACGGGGTGTCGTACGGGCGCGCAGGGGCGTGGTGATCGGCTCCGGCGGCTTCGAGCACAACGCGGAGATGCGGGCGCGGTACCAGCAGCAGCCGATCGGCACGGAGTGGTCGGTGGGTGCGAAGGAGAACACCGGCGACGGGATCCGGGCCGGGGAACGGGCGGGCGCGGCCCTGGCCTTGATGGAGGACGCCTGGTGGGGGCCGTCGATCCCGCTGCCCGGGGAGCCGTACTTCTGCCTGGCGGAGCGGACCCTGCCGGGCGGTCTGATGGTGAACCGGGCGGGCGTCCGCTTCGTGAACGAGGCGGCGCCGTACAGCGACGTGGTGCACGTGATGTACGAGAAGGACCGGGGCGCTGCGGGTTCGCACATCCCGGCGTGGCTGATCGTGGACCAGAACTACCGCAACAAGTACCTGTTCAAGGACATCCTGCCGACGCTGCCTCTGCCGGAGGCGTGGTTCGTGTCGGGGGCGGCGAAGAAGGCGTGGACCTGGGACGCGCTGGCCGGGCAGATCGGGGTGCCGGCGGGTGCGCTGCGGGCGACGCTCAACCGGTTCAACGCCCAGGCGTGGAGCGGGACCGACGCCGACTTCCACCGGGGCGACACGGCGTACGACCACTACTACACGGATCCGAACGTGGTGCCGAACTCGTGCCTGGCGCCGGTGTGGGCGCCGCCGTTCTACGCCTTCCGGATCGTTCCGGGCGACCTCGGCACCAAGGGCGGCATCGTCACCGACGCCCGGGCGCGGGCGCTGCGGGCGGACGGGTCGGTGATCCGGGGCCTGTGGGCGGCGGGCAACGCCAGCGCGGCGGTGATGGGCCACAGCTACGCGGGGGCCGGATCGACGATCGGGCCCGCGATGACGTTCGGTTACGTCGCGGCGAACGACATCGCGGACAGCCGATAGGGCCTGTGGCGAGAGTGGACGACTCCCTCAGCAACCCCTCCTGCCCTGCGTGGACGCGGGATCAAGGCCACGATTCCGATGCCTGCGGACCGAATCCGCAACCGGCTGAAGCGCGGCCCACACGGAGGCCGTCCGCCGAAGTCCGACATCACCGGCCCGCCGACGGTTGCTGCTCGTATCCACGTATCATCCGGCAGACGGAACGGCCGGCGGAGAGGCAACACCTTCATGACCCGGAGCGAGGCGTCGGGCGGGCAGCTCGACGAGCTCGCCGCGTTCGCACTGGTGCACGCGGTTGACGCCCCTGCGGAGGGCGGAGGCGCAGGCATCGGAGCCGTGTTCCTGTTCGCCGACGACGTCGAGGACCGGTACCTGTACACCTTCGCGGACCTCGCCGGGGCTCACGAGCACTTGGCCGACCCGACGCACGGTTACCTCCGATGCGCGGTCGCCTGGCGACCCGGCCGGGACGTGTGCGTGGTTCAGGCCCAGGAGATCGGGAGCAGCAGTTCCTTCACGCTGACCCGGTCCTGCGTACCGGAAGGGCTGGCCGGCGAGGTCGTACGCACCGAGGGTACGCGAGCGGTTTTGCCGGCCTCGGGACCGGCGGAGACGACGAAGGCGAAGGCGGAGCCGGGCGATCTGGCGGATCTGGCGGACCTGCAAGACGGCCTTGAGCGGGCGGTCGACTCCGGGGAGGGACTGGGGGAGGCGGAGGACCGGCTGCGGAGGTGGATCGGCCGCGCAGGCGAGGGCGACTGGGCGGCTGCCGAGAGGTGGTTGCGCAGTCGCTTTCCGATCGGGGACGAGCACGAGGCGGCGGACGAGGCGCTCCCGGAAGGAGCCCAGAGCGGGGTGCGCACGGCCGGACGGTACGCGATCACCTTCCATGAGGACGACGCCCCGACCGGTCCGGTCGCGGCCCTCGCCGCATGGGACAGGGTCGCCCGGCAGGCCCACGAGATCCTGGGTCTGACGGCCGCCCCCGTAGTCGGGACGACCGTGGCACATCCGGTCAGCGGCGTACGCCTGGCCCTGGACCGGACGTCGGGCCGGTACGAGCTGTCGGTACCCCTGCCAGGCGACGGCGCGCCGGTAACAGTGGCGCTGGAGCAGCTCTACCAGCTGGCGCTGACCGTCCAGTTGGAGACCGGCCGACGTGCCGTCGACCCGCAGGCCGGACGGTACGTCGACCAGCTCGGCGGAGCGGCGTGGGCACGCCGGTTCGGCCTGTTCGCCCGCGCCGCCCGTTCGCTGCGCCCAGGCCGGCCCTGAGGCCGGTCGTCAAAGTGCCGCGTCGGACGGGTCGTTCGTAGACTGCGGCAGGGATCTCGGGGTCAGGCGGTCAAGGCGACCATCAACGAACAAAGATCCATTCTCACAACAGGCCCTAGCCGGGGTCGGCAAGGTCGTGCCCGGCCGGCGCTGCTTTCACGCCACGGCCTGCGGGCGGGCCGGATCAGCCCTGCTGGAAGAGCTCGGCGGGGAGCGGCTTCAGGAGCGCGTAGAGGTCGTCGGTGATCGGGCGGTCCCAGCTGGCGATCGTCACGAGGACGTTGTCGCTGCGGTCGAACTGCACGCAGGAGATCCGGCCCTCGGAGAGCTTGATCTTGCGGACGATGAGGAGGTTGTCGCCCTGCATGACGGGGCAGTCCTCGGTCCCGGTGACCTCGACGTCCTCGTCGTTCTCGAGGGCGTCGAGGAGCTGGGCCACCTCGA
The DNA here is from genome assembly GCF_055569445.1 of Streptomyces sp. NPDC029122. Lineage (NCBI taxonomy): Bacteria > Bacillati > Actinomycetota > Actinomycetes > Kitasatosporales > Streptomycetaceae > Streptomyces > Streptomyces sp. NPDC029122. Next base: position 326,837 of record NZ_JBVHWK010000001.1, read on the forward strand.
AGGGGACCTGGCCGTCGGCGAGCTCGCGCGCCGGGGATCCCTCGGGGAGGTTGCCGATGATCATCGCGGGGCCGCGGCCGCCGAACAGGTCGTAGCGGAGGAAGACGCCCTGGCAGCTGCCGTCGGGCGCGGGAAGCAGCCCGGCCCCGAGGTTGCCCGGCCAGTCCCCCGGGTCCATGGCCAGGACGTCGAAGTCCGGGCCGGCGGGTGTGGCGGCGCGGTGGCGGCGGAGGAAGGACATGCGGCCATGGTACGTGGCCGCGCGGGTTTTCCGGCGCCGGGGGCTCTCCCACGGCGCAGTCGGGCACGGTGCTGCGGGGCGGGGCGCGGGAGGGGTTCCGCGCCGGGCGGGGGGCGGCCGGGGGCGGGCCCGCCGGGGCTGCGGACCTGCGGGTATGGGGTGTGTGCGCCGGGTACTCCTTACCCGGGGGGCGAGCCGGCGCGATGAGCTGCGGTCATGCGACCTTTCCCGCCACGGGCCGCCGCACTGGCTGTATCTTGCTGTGCGTCCCCACGTCCGCTCATCGATCGTTTTCGATTCGACAACGATCGCTTCGGCGCTGGGGATCTTGTCGCCCGGGGGGACCTGCCGTCGCTACCGTCGTCCCCGGTGCGCAGACGGATCTGCCCTTCGGACGTATGGGAGCACAGACAGATGACTGTCCCCGTTGGCGGTCCGCCGCTTTCCCTCGCCACGACGCCCGCCCGGCCACGGGCACGCGCCGCGGAGAGACGACTGGACGTGGACGAGATCCTCGACGCGGTGTCCCTCTCCGAGCGGACCGGCGTCCCGGTGGAGGCGGCGGCGCTGCCGCGCGGCGTGGAGCTCGCCGACCCCGCGCCCGCCCGGGCGGCGAACCGGGCCATGGGGCCTGCGGTGATCAGCGGGAACCTCTCCTCGGAGGTGGCACGGTGAACCTGTCCCGATCGATGCGCAAGCTGTGCGCCACGCTGACCTCCTCGCTCGACCTGGAGGCTCCGGTCGAGCCGCAGATCCTCTTCCGGGCCCTGTGCGACGCCATGAGCCGCGCCCGGGGCGGCCGCCCGATCGTGCTGCGCTTCGAGCGCTTCCCGTCGGAGCTGACCACCTCGGGCCTGTGGCTGAACATGGAGGACTACGACATCGTCGTGGTGGAGAAGTACACGACCCCCGACCACCAACTGGTCATCCTGGGGCACGAGCTGTGGCACATGAAGGCGGGCCACTGCACCGGCCACGGGCGCGGGGCGGCCGACGCGGCCCGGGCCCTGCCCGACGCCTCGGACCTGACGTACGCCAGTGTCGCCGCGCGGTCCCACTACGAGGACACGCAGGAGATCGAGGCCGAGAGCTTCGGGCTGATGCTCGGCGACAGGTGCAGGGCGTGGCTGACGGGCGGCGACGCGGCCGGGGCCGCCCGCCGGAGCGATGTCGCCGGCCGGATAGGCAACGCCCTCGGCTACCGCGGACCGATCGGTTGACGGTGACCTCGGACAAGTACTACATCCCGTACCTCATACCCGCGGCGATCCTCACCCTGGCCTTCGCGATCCGGCTCCCGGTCATGATGAGGTTCTGGCGCATCGACCCCAACGTCCGGTCCGTCGGCGGTCTGCTCCTGCTGGCCTCGGCCGTCTTCTACTTCGGCCGGCCGAAGACCCTGGTCCTGCTGAACAGCGCGACCGGCGTCAGCAACTTCGCGGCGCCGGTGGTCTACACGCTGCTCACGATGTTCTGCGCCTGCTGCCTGATCATGATCATTCACTGGCGGGGCGGCGATCCCCGGCGGGTGCGCCGGACCAACTGGACGATCGGCGTCGTCTACGCGACCGTGGTGGCCGGTCTGTGGATCACCTTCGCGTTCGCCGAAGTCCCGGTCGAGCGGCTGCGGGACCTGGACACGTACTACGCCAACACCCCCTGGATGCGCGAGCACATCATGCTCTACCTGGGGGCCCACACCACCGCCTGCGCGATCACCGCCGTCGTGACCTGGTCCTGGCTGCGGGAGGTGTCGGGCTGGCTGCGCGCCGGCCTGGTGCTCCTGGTCATCGGGTTCATCCTGAACCTCTGCTACGACACGGTGAAGCTCACGGCGGTGTTCGCCCGCTGGAACGGCCGCGACCTGGACTGGCTCAGCACGTACGTGGCCCCGCCCATCGCCTCCGTGTGCGCCCTGTTCATCGCCGTCGGCTTCATCCTGCCCCACGCGGGCCAGGCGCTCCAGGGCATCTGCAGGGACTACTACCACTACCGGTGCCTCGCCCCCTTCGTACGCGAACTGGCCGGACTGGAGACCGGTTCGGTACGGCTGCCCCGCCGGTCCCCCATCAGCCGTCGCCTGGTCCAGCGCAGGACCCAGATCAGCGACGGGCTGCTGCGGCTCCAGCCGTACATGGACCCCGCGGTCCGCGAACGGGCCCTCGCCGAGGCCCGGGCCCGGGGCGAGGCCGCCGGGCGGGCGGTGGCGACCGCCGACGCGGTGGCCGTGGTCGCGGCGGTCGCGGCCCTGCGCGGGGGTGCCGTGGCCGAGCCGGAGGACGGCCCGGTGCCCGGCCCGGAGGCGGCACCGGACCTCGTCGCGGTGGCCAGGGCCCTGCGCCGGTCCCCCGCCGTCACCGCCTTCCGCGCCCGGTCCTGCCCCTCAGACCACCGAGAGAGCGTGAGTCCATGAGCAGTTCACCGCCGTCACGCGCCCGGCACACCTCGGTCGTGGTCGGGGGCAGCCTGGCCGGCATGCTCACGGCCGCCGCGCTCGCCGGGGACGGCTCCGGCGAGGTCGTCGTCGTCGAGCGGGACGCACTGCCGGACGGGCCGGTGTCCCGCAAGGGGCTTCCGCAGGCCCATCACGCGCACCTGCTGTGGTCCGGCGGGGCCGCGGCCATCGACTCCCTGCTGCCCGGCACCATCGGGGCCCTCAGGGGCGACGGGGCCCACCGGATCGCGCTGCCCACGAACATGGTGGGCTTCTCCCCCGAGGGCTGGTTCCGCCGATGGGCGCAGGAGTCCCACTACGTGCTGATCGCCAGCCGCGACCTGCTCGACTGGCACGTCCGCCGGGCCGTGGCGGCGCTGCCGAACGTCACCGTCACCGACCGCACCGAAGTGCTGGGCCTGGCGGGCGACGCCCGGCGCGTCACCGGGGTGCGGGTGCGCGGGACGGACGCCGTGGAGCGGGTCCTGGACGCGGACCTGGTGGTGGACGCCTCCGGGCGGGCCTCCCGTACGCCGCGGTGGCTGGGCGAGCTGGGGGTGGCCGGGCCCGCCGTACGGACGGTCGACCCCGGACTCGTCTACGCCAGCCGGGTCTTCCGGGCCCCGGCGGACCTGGGGAGCACGTTCCCGGTCGTCGTGAACGTCCAGGCCGATCCCCGCGAGGCCGGTCCGGGCCGGTCCGCGACGCTGGTCCCGATCGAGGGCGACCGCTGGCTCGTCACCCTGTCGGGGACGCGCGGCGGCGAACCCAGCACCGATCCGGAGGCCTTTGAGGCCTTCGCCCGGGGGCTGCGGCATCCGATCGTCAGCGAGCTGATCGCCGGGGCGGAGCCGCTGACGGACGTGGTGCGCACCCGTACGACCGTCAACCGCAGGCACCACTACGAGAAGGCCGCGCTGCCCGGCGGGTTCCTGGTGCTCGGGGACGCGGTCGCCGCCTACAACCCGGTGTACGGGCACGGGATGTCGGTGGCCGCGCAGAGCGCCCTCGCGCTGCGGGACGCCGTCGCCCGGTACGGCTGGGCCGACGCGCGGCTCGCCGCCCGGGCCCAGAAGGCCGTCGCCGGTCCGGTGGCCGCCGCGTGGGCCCTGTCCACGGGGAACGACGTCTTCTACCCCGGTGCCACCGAGAGCGGGCCGACGGCGGCCGAGCGGGTCGCGGCCGCCTACGTACGGCGGCTGATGCGCACGAGCACCGGCAACGGACGGGTGGCCCGGGCGGTGACCGACGTGATGACCCTGGAGCGGCCCGCCACCCGGCTGTTCACCCCGCCGGTGCTGCTGGCGGCCCTGCTGGGACCGCGCCGGGCGCAACTGACCGGGCCGCCGCTGGGGCCGGCGGAGCTGGCGGCGGTCGCGGCGCTGCGGCGGTAGGCGGGGGCTCGTTCCGCTCCGTCGCCCCTTCCGCGTCCGTCCGGCCGGTACGGAATCCCGGCCGTGACCCGCGGGTGCCCCGGGGCGAGGGGCTCAGCCGTGCCACCGCCAGGTCGGGGAGCCGTTCTCGGGGAGCGCCGCCAGCGGGCCGGGGCCGCGTCGAGGGCGGCGGGCCCGCTCCAGGTCGGCTTCGCCGCGCACGGGACGGCCCACGCCGCGTCCCGTGACGGGCAGCCCCGACCAGGCGCGGTACGGCGCCCATGGATTCGGCTGCGGGACGCGCGGGCGGGTTTGGCGCGGCCGTACGCGGATAGCCGCCAGGTGAGGCACTCTGGCGTGCCGGTCCACGGTCGTCCCCGGGCTCCGCGCGGGGCCGTACCCCGACCCGGAGGCGAATCGATGAACACGAACCGCGGGTACGACGCCCCGGAGCGGCGCGGCGCGCTGCTCCCGGACGCGGGGGCCATGCTGGACGAGCACGGCCGTGCGCCGGGCGTGCCCTCCCGCACCGGTACGGGCTCCGGCCCCGCGGCCGACGCGGCCCGTGTGGACGAGGCCCGCGCGCAGGCGGGCCGCTCGGCGGAGGCCGAGGTGAACGTACTGGTCAGTCACTGCGACCGGGCGGGCGCGGACGCCGTACTGGGCGTCCTGGCGGAGGCGTTCCCGGGGATGACCCCGCCGGTGCTGGAAGGGGCTGCCGGGCCCGCGGCGGCCACGAGCATCTGGTCGACGACGGTGGACGTCCGCAACCGGGCGCCCGGCGCGAGCCCCCGGGCCCGGCCGGGCGCACCGGTGACGGCGGAGCTGGACGGCGCCGCCGAGCCGGTGCGCCAGGTCCGCGCCGTCCTGGAGGACGCCTTCGCCGGCGAGCACCTCGGTACCGTGTCCGGGGAGCACGAGCTCCAGGTCGCCCTGCGGCTGTCCGCCCGCCCGGACTGACGCCGCGGGCTCGCGTGTCGCCCCGGATCAGGTCAGGTCGAAGCGGCCGCCGCGCGCCCCGAGCACGAACTTGCGCCACTCGCGCGGCGCGAAGACCAGCGAGGGGCCGTCGGGGCGCTCGCCGTTGCGCATCGCGATGAACCCCTCCACGAAGGCGACCTGCACGTCGCCCACCCCCCGGCTGCTGCCCTGCCAGTCGGCCCCGCTGAGATCGAGCTCGGGCCTGCCCCAGCCGACGGACGGCTGCGAAGTCGCGCTCTTGGCCACGTGCGTGCTCCTCCCGGTTACGGTACGTCGTCGGGGGCCCAGGGTAGCGATCGCGGCCGGTGCCGCACAGGCCGCGGACCGTCACGCGCGGAGGTCCGGCGGAACGCCTCCGTCAGGAACCCGGTGGCCGCGCACCCGCGTCAGGCACCCCGCGGCTCCGCTCCCGCGTCAGGAACTCGGCGGCTGCGCTCCCACGAGCCACATCGCGAAGAACTGCGCGCCGCCGCCGTACGCGTGCCCCAGGGCCCGGCGTGCCCCGGGGACCTGGTGTTCCCCGGCCCGGCCGCTGACCTGGAGCGCCGCCTCCGCGAAGCGGATCATGCCCGAGGCGCCGATCGGGTTGGTGGACAGCACCCCGCCGGAGGGGTTCACCGGGAGGTCGCCGTCCAGTTCGGTGACGCCCGCCTCGGTGAGCTTCCAGCCCTCGCCCTCCTGCGCGAAGCCCAGGTTCTCCAGCCACATCGGCTCGTACCAGGAGAACGGCACGTACATCTCGACCGCGTCGATCTCCCGGCGCGGGTCGGTGATCCCGGCCTGCCGGTAGACGTCGGCCGCGCAGTCCTTGCCGGCCCGCGGCGAGACGAAGTCCTTGCCCGCGAAGAGCGTCGGCTCGCTGCGCATCGCGCCGCCGTGCACCCAGGCGGGCGGCCTCGGCGAGCGGGCCGCGCCCGCACGGTCGGTGAGGACCATCGCGCAGGCGCCGTCCGAGGAGGGGCAGGTCTCGGAGTACCGGATCGGGTCCCAGAGCATCGGCGAGGCCTGGACCTTCTCCAGGGTGATGTCGTGCTCGTGCAGGTGCGCGTACGGGTTCTTCAGCGCGTTGCGCCGGTCCTTGTACGCGACGAGCGATCCCACCGTGTCGGGGGCGCCGGTGCGCCGCATGTACGCGCGCACGTGCGGGGCGAAGAAACCGCCCGCGCCGGCCAGCAGCGGCTGCTGGAAGGGGACGGGGAGCGAGAGCCCCCACATGGCGTTGGACTCGGACTGCTTCTCGAAGGCGAGGGTCAGGACGGTGCGGTGGACGCGGGCCGCGACCAGGTTCACGGCGACGAGGGCGGTGGACCCGCCGACGGAGCCGGCCGTGTGGACGCGGAGCATCGGCTTGCCGACCGCGCCGAGGGCGTCGGCCAGGTAGAGCTCCGGCATCATCACGCCCTCGAAGAAGTCGGGGGCCTTGCCGATGACGACGGCGTCGACGTCCGCCCAGGTCAGCTCCGCGTCGGCGAGGGCGCGGCCCGCCGCCTCGCGGACCAGGCCGGCGAGGGAGACGTCGTGCCGGGCGGCGACGTGCTTGGTCTGGCCGATCCCGACGACGGCCACGGGCTCCTTGCCGGGTGTGCTCATGCTCGGTCCCCTTCCAGGACGGCGACCAGGTTCTGCTGGAGGCAGGGGCCGGAGGTGGCGTGCGCGACGGCCCGCCGGGACTCGCCGCGGTGGATGCGGGCGGCCGCCTCGCCGATCCGGACGAGGCCGGCGGCCATCATCGGGTTGGCGGCGAGGGGGCCGCCGGAGGGGTTGACGGCCACCGCTTCGCCCAGGCCGAGCGCCTTGCGCAGCACGACCTCCTGGGAGGAGAACGGCGCGTGCAGTTCCGCCGTGTCGACGGGGGCGTCGAAGACCCCGGCGTGCTCGGCGGCGGTCCGGGTGGACGGGGAGTCGGTGAGGTCGCGCAGGCCCAGGCCGTGGGCCTCGATGCGGTGGTCGATGCCGGTGATCCAGGCGGGCCGTTCGCACAGGCGCCGGGCGACGTCCCCCGCGGCGAGGACCACGGCGGCCGCGCCGTCCCCGATGGGCGGGCAGTCGCCCGTGCGCAGGGGCCGCACCTGGTAGTCGCCCTGCGGGACGGGGCCGCTGAGCTGGGCGTGCGGGTTGCCCTCGGCGGAGGCGCGGCTGCGGGCGCCGATCGCTGCGAGCGCGGTCTCGTCGGTGTCGCCCGCGTCGATCAGCGCCTGCGCCTGGAGGGCGGCCAGGGCCACCGAGTCGGGCCAGAGGGGGGCCAGGTAGTACGGGTCGAGCTGCCGGGTGAGGACGTCCCGTACGGATCCGGGCGAGGACTTCCCGTACGCGTAGACGAGCGCGGTGTCGGCCTCACCGGTCTGGAGCTTGACCCAGGCCTCGTAGAGCGCCCAGGCGCCGTCCATCTCGACGTGCGATTCGGAGATCGGCGGCCAGGCGCCGACCCCGTCGAGGGTCATGGTGAAGGAGAAGGCCCGGCCGGCGAGGTAGTCGCTGGAGCCGGAGCAGGTGAAGCCGATCCCGCCCGCCTTGAGCCCGGTCGCCGCCAGCACCTGGTGCAGGACGGGCATCACCATCTCGACTTCGCTGAGTTCGTCGGTGCGGCGCAGGTGGTCGCTCTGGGCGAAGGCGACCACGGCCACCTCGCGCGCGTGGCGGGCGTTCCGGGGCATCAGAGCAGCTCCTTGTACGCGTCGTAGTCCGCATCCGGCTCGCCGGTGGGGCGGTAGTGGTCGGGGTAGCGGCCGCCGTCGGTCCACACCGGTTCCACGCGCAGGCCCATGCGGACCTGGTCGTACGGGATGCCGCCGATCCGGCCGTGGAGGGCGAGGCCGGCGCCGTCGAGGGCGATGTGGGCGTAGACGTAGGGGACTTCGATGTCGAGGTTGCGCGCCTTGATGTTGACGATGCAGAAGGTGGTGACGGTGCCGGCCGGGCCGACCTCGACCCGGTCGGTGGTGGCCACCCCGCAGGTGGGGCACGCGCCGCGCGGGGGGACGTACACCTTGCGGCAGGAGGGACAGCGCTCGCCGACGGTGCGGCGCTCGGAGAGCGCGTTGATGTAGGCGGTCTGGGCGCGGCCGGGGCTGTAGGTGTAGTCGAGGCGGGCCTCGGCGACGATGCCGGTGACGGGGTCGGCGAACACCCCGTCGTGCGGTGCGGCGCCGCCTTCTTCCGCGCGGCCCCCGTACGGTTCGAAGCAGGCGATGTCGGTGATGGCCCCGGTGCGCTCGGCGGCCCAGCGGATCCGCACCCGCATGCCGGTGGACACGGCGTCGGGGCCGGGGGCGTCGAGGGCGTGCAGGATCGCGGTGTCGGCGCCGTCGAGCCTCACCAGGACCCAGGCGAAGGGGGTGCCGAGGGGCTGGTGGGGGCGGGGCTCGCCGTTCCATGCCCAGGTGGTGACGGTACCGGTGGGGGCCACCTCCACGAGCTCCCGGATCTCCTCGGCGGTGACGGGGTCGTACTCGGCGGGCGGCACCATGACCCGCCCGTCGGAGATCCTGACGCCGAGCACGACCCGCTGCCGGAGCCCGGTGAGGAAGGCGCTCTGGACGGGTCCGAGGGACCGGGTGAAGGGGAACTCGACGACGAGGGGCGCACGCAGCACTTCGGGCGGGGACGCGGCTGTCATGGATGTCTCTCCGATTCTCGGGGGCGGTGGGACCGGGCGATCGCAACGGTCACCGGGCGGTGGCGGGGCCGGGGACTGCGGGACGGCTCTCAGGCCCGGCGGTAGACCGGCGGCCGCTTCTCCGCGAAGGCGCGCGCCCCTTCCTTCGCGTCGGCCGTCTCGAAGACGGGCCAGCCCCGGGTCAGTTCGGCCGCCAGGCCTTCCGTCTCCGTCAGCTCGGCGGCTTCGTACACCGACGCCTTCACCGCCTCGACGGCCAGTGGCCCGCACGCGTTGATCAGCTCCGCCGTCTCCAGCGCCGCCTCCAGCGCCGTCCCGTCCGGCACCACCCGCCCCACGAGACCGATCCGCGCCGCCTCCTCGGCCGTGTACGGGCGCCCCGTCAGCAGCATCTCCAGCGCGTGCGTGCGCGGGACCTGCCGGGGCAGCCGGACCGTGGAGCCGCCGATCGGGAACAGTCCGCGCCGGACCTCGAACAGTCCGAAGGTGGCCCCGGCCCCGGCGACCCGGATGTCGGTCCCCTGGAGGATCTCCGTGCCGCCCGCCACGCAGTAGCCCTCGACCGCCGCGATCACCGGTTTGCGCGGCCGGTGGTGGCGGAGCATCGCCTTCCAGTGCAGGTCGGGGTCGGCCTTGAGGCGGTCCCGGTACTGGTCGCCCGCCATGCCCCGGCCGGCCAGCGCCTTGAGGTCCATCCCGGCGCAGAAGTCACCGCCCGCGCCCGTCAGGACCACCGAGCGGACCGTGTCGTCCGCGTCCGCCTCCAGCCAGCCGTCGTACAGGCCCACCAGCAGGGGAAGCGAGAGCGCGTTCTTCGCTTCGGGCCTGTTCATGGTGAGCACCAGAGTGGCGCCGCGGCGTTCCACGGTCAGGTGTTCGGTCCCACCCATTGCCGTCCTCCCGTCTCAAGACCTAGAACAGGTTGCAGCAGGGTCCGGTCCAGTTCAATAGTTTCCTGACACTCAGTCAGATTTCTTGCGCATGCGCCCTTCCCACTTGGACCGGGCGGCGCTCTAATGACCGCCGAGCAGCCCAGCCGTGAGCACTTCGGGTCAGGAGGAACGGTGGAGTACAACCTTGCCGACCTGTTCGAATCGGTCGTGGACGTGGTCCCGGACCGCGAGGCGCTGGTGTACGTCGACCACCCCGGGACCGGCGCCGAGCGCCGCCTGACGTACGCGGAGCTGGACGCGGCGGCGAACCGCGTCGGCCACCACCTGCTGGACAGCGGGCTGCGGCCCGGCGAACACGTGGGGCTGCACCTCTACAACGGGATCGAGTACCTGCAGACCGTACTGGCCTGCCTCAAGGCCCGCCTGGTGCCGGTGAACGTCAACTACCGGTACGTGGAGGAGGAACTGGTCTACCTCTACAACGACGCCGACCTCGCCGCCCTCGTCTTCGAGGGCGAGTTCACGGAGCGGGTGGCCGCCGCGCTGCCGCGGACGGCGAAGCTGCGGCACCTGGTCCGGGTCGGGCGGGCGCCGGCCGGGGTGCCGGAGCCTGCGGTCGCGCCGGTGGCGTACGCGGACGCCGAGGCGGCCGGGTCCCCGGAGCGCGGCTTCCCGGAGCGCAGCCCCGACGACCTCTTCATCATCTACACCGGCGGTACGACCGGCATGCCCAAGGGCGTCATGTGGCGGGCCGAGGACCTGTTCTTCGCGGGACTCTTCGGCGGGGAACCCTCCGGGGAGCCGGTGAAGCGGCCCGAGGAGCTGGCCGAGCGGGTCGCGGCGCGCGGCGCCGGGCTCACCTTCTTCCCCGCTCCCCCGCTGATGCACGGCACGTCCACGCTGACCTCGTTCATCGCCTTCAACTACGGCCAGCGGGTGGTCATCCACCGCAAGTACGTCCCCGAGGAGGTGCTGCGCACGATAGAGAAGGAGAAGGTGTCGAGCGTGTCGCTGGTCGGCGACGCCATGCTGCGGCCGCTCGTCGACGCGCTGAACGGCCCGCTCAAGGGGACGGACCTGTCCTCGCTGTTCAGCGTCTCCTCCTCCGGGGCGATCATGTCGGAGACCGTCCGCGCCGAGTTCCAGCGGCTGGTGCCGAACGTGCTGCTCCTGAACAACTTCGGCTCCTCCGAGTCCGGTTCCAATGGCCGGGCGACGGACGACTCCGGCCCGGAGAAGGGCTTCCGGCTCCAGGTCAACGACCGTACGCAGGTGGTCGATCCGGTGACGCACGAGCCGGTGGCGGTCGGCGTGCCCGGCCGCCTCGCGCAGCGCGGGCACGTCCCGCTCGGCTACTACAACGACCCGGCCAAGACGGCGGAGACCTTCTTCCGGAAGGGCACGGAACGCTGGGTGCTGCTCGGCGACATGGCGACCGTCGGCGAGGAGGGCATCGTCACGGTGCTGGGCCGCGGCTCGCAGTGCATCAACACCGGGGGCGAGAAGGTCTATCCGGAGGAGGTCGAGCAGGCGCTGAAGTCGCATCCGGACGTGTACGACGCCCTGGTGGCGGGAGTCCCGGACCCGACGTGGGGCAACCACGTGGCCGCGGTGGTGCAGGTACGGCGGGGCGCGCCGGAGCCGACGCTGGAGGAGATCCAGCGCCACTGCCGGACGAGGCTGGCGGGTTACAAGATCCCGCGGCAGCTGGTGATCACGCCCGCGGTGCAGCGCTCCCCGAGCGGCAAGGCGGACTACCGATGGGCGAAGGCGGTGGCGACGGAGGCCGACGCGGGGCGCTGACCCGGCCGGCTCCGGCGTCCGGGCTCCGGCGTCCGCGTCGGTGCCCGGCCGGCTCGGGGCGTACCGCCGGCGCCGGGGGACGGCCGCCGGCCCCCCGGCCGGCGGCCCCCCGGCCGGCGCTGCGTCAGCCTCCGGTGGCGAGGAAGCGCTCGACGCGTCCGGCGAAGCGGGGGGCGTCGTCCAGCCAGGGGAAGTGCGCGGTCGCGGGCTGGACCTCCAGGATCCCGCGCGGGAAGAGCTCCGCGATGCGGGCCGCGAGGGGCGGGGGCGGGTTGCCGTCCAGTTCGCCCGCGAGGACCAGCACCTCCCCTTCGACGTGCCGCAGGGCCGCGCGGGTGGCGGGCGGGTCGAAGGCGCCGGGGCCCGCGAAGGCCAGCGCGGCCTTCTCGTTCTGGTCCTGCTTGCCGGCCGCGAAGACGGCCCGCGCGGCGTCGTCCCAGCGTCCGTAGAAGAGCGGGGCGGCCCTCTCCCAGTCCGCGTCCGTGTCGGCGCCCCCGAGGATCCGTTCGTACGCGATGGCCGTGTCGTACGGCTCGGCGCCGGCCCTGAGGCGGGCCGCCTCGAGCCGCTCCCGAGGTCCGGTCCCGAGGTCCACCGCCCAGGCGGTCGGGGTGATCAGGGCGGTCCGGCGCAGCCGCCCGGGGTGCGCGGCGGCGTACAGCATGACGAGGTTGCCGGCGGCCGAGTGGGCCAGGACGTCCATGCGCTCCAGGCCGAGGTGGACGCGGAGCGCCTCGACGTCGGCGACCTGGTGGTCGACGCGGTACGTGGACTCGTCGGCCGGTATCGCGGAGTCGCCGGTGCCGCGCGGGTCGAGGAGGATGAGCCGGCGGCCGGCGGCGAGTCCGCCGAGGTCGCCGAGGTACCGGGAGGACCGCATGGCGCCGCCGGGGAGGCAGACGAGCGGTTCCCCCTCGCCCCGGACGTGGTAGGCGAGTTGGGTTCCGTCACAGGTGGTGAGAACAGGCATGGGCGCCATCAGATCAGACGATCACTCGTTCGAGTCATTGATTTGCCCGGCGGGGTCCGGCAGGCTACCGAATGAACGTTCGGTTGGGTTGGTGGGTCCGACTCTCGACGATGAGGTGACGGCGATGACGGCGCGTGCGGGTCTCGATGACCTCGGGGATCTCCAGGACGAAGGCGAGCGGCTGAGCGCCGACGGGCTGGCGGCGCTCCAGCTGAAGCGGCTGCGTGCGACCCTGCACCGGGCGTACCAGCATGTGCCCTTCTACCGGCAGGCCTTCGACAAGGCGGGGGTCCGGCCCGACGACTGCCGCTCCCTGGCGGACCTGTCCCTCTTCCCGCTCACCACCAAGGCGGACCTGCGCGAGCAGTACCCCTTCGGCATGTTCGCGGTGCCGCGCGCGGACGTGCGCCGCATACACGCCTCCAGCGGCACCACGGGCCGCCCCACGGTGGTGGGCTACACCGACGGGGACCTGGCCACCTGGGCCGATGTCGTCGCCCGCTCGCTGCGTGCGGCGGGCGCCCGGCCGGGGCAGATGGTGCACATCGCGTACGGGTACGGCCTGTTCACCGGCGGCCTGGGCGCGCACTACGGCGCGGAGCGGCTGGGGTGCACGGTGGTGCCCGCCTCGGGCGGCATGACGGACCGCCAGGTCCGGCTGATCCAGGACTTCCGCCCGGAGGTCATCATGGTGACCCCCTCCTACATGCTCACCCTGCTGGACGAGATGGAGCGCCAGGGCATCGACCCGCGCCGGACCTCGCTGCGCACCGGGATCTTCGGCGCCGAGCCCTGGACCGAGGAGATGCGCCGGGAGATCGAGGACCGGCTGGGCATCGACGCCGTGGACATATACGGCCTGTCCGAGGTCATCGGACCGGGTGTCGCCCAGGAGTTCGCCTCGCACAAGGACGGCCTGCACATCTGGGAGGACCACTTCTACCCCGAGGTGATCGATCCGCTGACCGGGGCGGTCCTGCCGGACGGTGAGCCGGGGGAGCTGGTGTTCACCTCCCTCACCAAGGAGGCCATGCCGGTGATCCGCTACCGCACCCGGGACCTGACGCGGCTGCTCCCGGGGACGGCCCGCCCCGCCTTCCGCCGGATGGAGAAGGTGACCGGCCGAAGCGACGACATGATCATCCTGCGTGGGGTGAACCTGTACCCGACGCAGGTCGAGGAGATACTCCTGCGCATCCCGGGCCTGGCCCCGCACTTCCAGCTGCGGCTGACGCGGGAGGGCCGCCTCGACGCCCTCACCGTGCGGGTGGAGGCACGCAGGGACGCCGACGCCGGGAGACGGCGGGCGGCGGCCGCGGAGCTGGTGCGGGCGGTCAAGGAGTCCGTGGGGGTGTCCGTCGCCGTCGACGTGGTGGAACCGGAGAGCCTGGAGCGCTCCGTCGGCAAGATCAGGCGGGTGGAGGACCTCCGGGAACCGCACGCCCCCTGAGGAGGCCGACCCACACCGGTGGGCGGCCGAAACCACCTGTTCGGGCTCACTTCGGTGCCGCTCCCGGGAGCGGCCGGGCCCGTACGGGTAGGGGATCAGGTGTGACCTCGATCCTCCGGCGCCTCCACGCCCGGCTCCTGGGCTCCCCGGCCGGGCTGGCCTGGAGCCGGGGCCGGGAGATCGAGCTGATGCACCGGGCGATGGGCTTCGCCGCTCTGGGGTTCCTCACCCTGGTGCCGCTGCTGGTGGTCGTGGCGGCGGCCGCGCCGGGCAGCGGGTCCAACTTCGGCCGCTGGCTGGGACAGGCCCTCGGGGTGACGGCGGCCTCGCGGTCCCGGGTCGAGATGCTGTTCGGGGCGGCGGACCTGGCGCTGGAGCGGACCACCGCCTTCGGACTGGCGGCCCTCGCCGTGTTCGGCCTGACCTTCGGCTCCGCCGTGCAGACCGGCTACGAGAAGGTGTGGGACCTGCCGACGGCCCGCTGGCACACCATGTGGCGGCACGTCGTGTGGCTGGCGCTGCTGGTCTGCTACCTGGCGCTGCTCGTCGGGATCCCCTCCCCGTCCGACACCGCGGCGGGCGCGGCGGTGAGCACCTTCAGCGACACGGTCGGCACCTGCCTGTTCTTCTGGAGCTCCGGGCGGCTCCTGCTGGGCGGCCGGGTCCGCTGGCGGGCGCTGCTGCCCGGCGCGGTGGCGACCAGTCTCGGGCTGCTGGGCCTCAGGATCTTCTCGCAGATGGTGTTCTCCCCGCTGATCGCCTCGAACGCCGTCACGTACGGGCCGTTCGGGACGCTGCTGGTCGTCCAGTCCTGGCTCGTCGGCGTCGGCTTCGTGGTCTATGGCGGGGCCATGCTCGGGCGCCTCGCCCACGAGCACCTGACCCTGCGCCGGCTGCGCGCGGACGGGGTACTGCCCCCGCACCCGGGGCCTTCTCATGATCCGGGACAGGGGTGACCGCGGGGGCGGCGGCGGGTGGCCGGATCGGGTCCGCACCTCCGGCAACGCCAGGGGGACACCGGCGGATTGATGGGAGAGCAGGCTCGCCCCGCCGGACGGATATGGCTGACGGCCCCTCCCGGCGGCCGGGAGCGCCCCGGCGGCCGGGAGGGCCTCAGCGGGTGCCGAAGCGGTCGCGGAGCTCGCGCTTGAGGATCTTTCCGCTGGCGTTGCGCGGGAGGGCCTCCACGAACAGCACCCGTTTGGGTGCCTTGAAGTGCGCGAGCCGTTCGCGGGCGTAGGCCATCAGCTCCGCCTCGGTGACCTCGCCGCGGGGGACGACCACCGCCGTGACGGCCTCGATCCACCGCTCGTCGGGCAGTCCGACGACCGCCGTCTCGGCCACGCCGGGGTGGGTGTAGAGCACGTCCTCCACCTGCCGGGACGCCACGAGGACCCCGCCCGAGTTGATGACGTCCTTCACCCGGTCGACCACGGTGAAGTACCCGTCGGCGTCCCGTACCGCGAGGTCGCCGGACCGGAACCAGCCGTCCCGGAAGGCCTTCCCGGTGGCCTCGTCGTCGTTCCAGTAGCCCAGGCACAGCTGCGGGGAGCGGTAGACGACCTCCCCGGCCGTGCCGTCGGGGACGTCCGCACCGTCCTCGTCGACGACCTTCGCCTCCACGTGGCGCACCGGGCGCCCGCACGACTCCATCCGTCCCTCGTGCTCCCCGGGACGCAGGACGGTGGCCAGCGGGCCGATCTCGCTCTGTCCGAAGCAGTTGTAGAAACCCAGCCCGGGCAGCCGGGCCCGCAGCCGTTCCAGCACCGGGACCGGCATGACCGACGCCCCGTAGTAGGCCTTGCGCAGGGCGCCGAGTTCCCGCCGCGCGAACTCGGGGTGGCCGGCCAGCGCGATCCACACCGTGGGCGGCGCGAAGAGGCTGTCGGCGCCGGCCTCCACCAGGTCGAAGAGGTCCTCGGCGACGGGGGCGTCCAGGATGGTGTTCTCGGCGCCCACCGCCAGGTAGGGCAGCAGGAAGACGTGCGTCTGCGCCGAGTGGTAGAGCGGCAGCGAGTGGACGGGCCGGTCGTCCGCCCCCAGGTCCAGGGCCTCGATCGCGCTCTCGTACTCGTGGGCCAGCGCCCTGTGGGTCATCACCGCGCCCTTGGGGAGTGCGGTGGTCCCCGAGGTGTAGAGCAGCTGCACCACCGCGGCCGGATCCCCGGCGGGCTCGTACGCGAGCGGCTCGGACAGCTCGGACAGGAACGAGCCCGGCGCGTCGCGCAGCGCCCGTACGGGGTGCCCGTCCGGCACGCGCGCGGCCAGGTCCGGGTCGGCGAGGACCAGGGAGCTCGCGCAGTCGCCGAGGATGTGCGCGAGGTCCTCGCCGGTGAGGTTCTGGTTGACGGGGACGTGGACGAGTCCGGCGCGGGCACAGGCGAGGAAGGCGATGAGGTAGGCGTCGGAGTTGTGGGCGAAGGCCGCGACCCGGTCCCCCGCGGCCAGCCCGTACCGCCGGCGCAGCACGGCGGCGCCGGTGGAGACGGCCGCGTCGAGCTCCCCGTACGTCCAGCTCCGCTCCCGGTAGCGCAGGGCGACCCGGCCGGGGCCGCGCCGCGCGCTGTCCCGTACGAGCCCGTCGACCGTCTGGTGCCGCACTGCCGTCATGGCCGTGATCCTCGCCCGGCCCCGCCGCCGGGTCAATATCGCCGCACCGGCCGGGGACGGCCCGAACGGCATGCCGACGGGGGTGCCGGGGCCGGTGCTACGGGCTGACGGCGAGGAAGAGGTACGCGGCCAGCAGCACGAGGTGCACGCCGCCCTGGAGGAGGGTGGCGCGGCCCGGGACGATCGTGAGGGCTCCGACCACCACGGTCAGCGCGAGCAGCACCATGTGGACGGCCCCCAGGCCCAGCAGCAGCGGCCCGGTCAGCCAGACGGAGGCCAGGGCGATGGCGGGGATGGTCAGGCCGATGCTGGCGATCGCGGAGCCGTAGGCCAGGTTGAGGCTGGTCTGGACGCGGTCGCGGCGGGCGGCCCGGACGGCGGCGAGGGTCTCGGGGAGCAGGACGAGCAGGGCGATGATCACGCCGACGACGGCGTGGGGAAGTCCGGCGTCGGAGACGCCCTTCTCGATGGTCGGGGAGACGGCCTTGGCGTTGCCGACGACCGCGACGAGGGCGGCGAAGAGCAGGCCGACGCTGATGAGGGCGGCGCGGGCGGTGGGCGGTTCGGCGTGGTCGTCGCCACCGCCGCCGGGGTGCGGGCCGGTGCCGGCGGTGTCCACGGGGAGGAAGTAGTCCCGGTGGCGGACCGTCTGGACGGCGATGAACAGCCCGTAGAGGGCGAGGGAGGCGACGGCGGCGAAGGTCAGCTGTGCGGAGGAGAACTCGGGGCCGGGCCTGCTGGTGGTGAAGGTCGGCAGCACCAGGCTCAGCACGGCGAGGGTCGCGACGGTGGCCAGTGCCGCGCCGGAGCCCTCGGCGTTGAAGACGGCGACCCGGTTGCGCAGGGCGCCGACCAGCAGGGACAGGCCGACGATGCCGTTGCAGGTGATCATGACGGCGGCGAAGACCGTGTCGCGGGCGAGGGAGGCGGTCTTGTCGCCGCCGTCGGCCATCAGGGTGACGATCAGGGCCACTTCGATGATGGTGACGGCGACGGCGAGGACGAGCGAGCCGAAGGGTTCGCCGACCCGGTGGGCGACGACCTCGGCGTGGTGCACGGCCGCGAGGACGGCTCCCGCGAGGCAGAGGGCGACCAGGGCCACGGCGGGGCCGGGCAGGTCGCGTCCCCAGCTGAGGACGAGCGCGAGGAGCGCCACCACGGGGACCAGGAGGGTCCAGTCGGTCAGGGGGGACCTGCGCGTTGCCGTACTCATGCCAGCCAAGGTGCCAGAGTTGCCGCCCGGGTGCGCCGTGGGGCGCGCATCCGGGGCCTGAAGTGGCATTTCTCATGACATGTCGGGGCGGGGTGGACAGCTGTGAGGCGGACCCGCTCTTCCCGTCGGGGAGTACGCGCGCCACGACGGCCACCCCGGTCCGCTGCGGGAGCGGACCGACGGGGCCGCCGGGGGTCCGGGCGGACGGCGGGGCGCCGTCACACGGCGCGCTCGCGGCCCTCCCAGTAGGGGTCGCGCAGGTGGCGCTTGTAGAGCTTGCCGTTCGGGTCGCGGGGCATCGCCCGGATGAAATCGACCGACCTCGGCCGCTTGTAGCCGGCCAGCTGCCGTTCGCAGTGGTGCAGGATCTCGGCCGCCAGCGCGTCGCCCGCCTCGAAGCCCTCGGCGGGTTCGATGACGGCCTTGACCTCCTCGCCCCAGGTGGCGTGGGGGACGCCGAAGGCGGCGGCGTCGGCGACGGCCGGGTGGGTGAGCAGGGCGGACTCGATCTCCGCCGGGTAGATGTTCACCCCGCCCGAGATGATCATGTCGATCTTGCGGTCGCGGAGGAAGAGGTACCCCTCCTCGTCGAGGAAGCCGAGGTCACCGACGGTGAAGAACTCCCCGATGCGGTTCTGGCGGGTCTTGTCCTCGTCCTTGTGGTAGCTGAAGCCGCCGGTGTTCATCTTGAGGTAGACGGTGCCCAGTTCTCCGGGGGGCAGTCGCTTGCCGCCGTCGTCGAAGACGGCGAGTTCGCTGATCGGCCAGGCCTTGCCGACCGTGCCGGGCTTCTTCAGCCAGTCCTCGGCGGTGGCGAAGGCCCCGCCGCCCTCGCTGGCCGCGTAGTACTCCTCCACGCACCGGCCCCACCAGTCGATCATCGCCCGTTTGACGTGGTCGGGGCAGGGGGCGGCGCCGTGGATGGCGTGCCGCATCGAGGAGACGTCGTAGGCGTCCTTCGTCTCCTGCGGGAGCGCGAGGAGGCGGTGGAACTGGGTGGGGACCATGTGGGTGTGGGTGCAGGCGTGGCGGTCGATCAGACGCAGCATCTCCTCCGGGCTCCACTTGTCCATCAGCACCAGCGGGTGCCCGATGTGCAGGGACGCACCGGCGAACTGGAGCACGGCCGTGTGGTAGAGCGGCGAGCAGACCAGGTGGACGTTGCCGTCGGAGGGACGGATGCCGAAGATGCCGAGGAACCCGCCGAGGTACGTCTCCTCCGGTGGCTTGCCGGGCAGCGGACGGCGGATGCCGCGGGGCCGGCCGGTGGTGCCGGAGGTGTAGTTCATGACCCAGCCGAGGGTGCGGTCGGCGGGCGGTTCGCCGCTGCGGCCGTCGAGGAGTTCGGCGTACGGCCGGAAGCCCGGTACCGCTCCGACGGCGTAGCGGCGGCCGGGGTCGAGCCCCGCCTGTTCGGCGGCGGCGGTGGCGGCGTCGGCGAACCGCTCGTGGGCGATGAGCACCTTGGCGCCGGAGTCGGAGACGATCCAGGCGATCTCGGGCCCGACGAGGTGGTGGTTGACGGGCACCAGGTAGAAGCCCGCCTGGGAGGCGGCGAGGTAGGCGGTGAAGAACTCGACGCCGTTGGGCAGGACGACCGCGAAGGCGTCGCCCTTCTCCAGCCCGGCCGCGCGCAGGCCGTGGACGAGGCGGTTCACGTCGGCGTGCAGCCGGCCGGCGGACCATTCCTCGCCCTCGGGGGTGTACAGGACGGTACGGCCGGGATCTGCGGCGGCCTGCGCCCAGAATCCGTTGGGCAGCTGCTGCGTGTCGGTCATGCTGCTTCTCACTCCTCAGGACCGGCCGGCGATACGGGTGATGCGGTCGATGGCGCGCTCGAACCCGCCGGTGAGCTCGTCGAAGACGGCTTGGACGCCGCGCTCGCTGTTCATCCGGCCGACGATCTGGCCCACCGGGGTGCCGAGCAGCGGCTGGACCTCGTACTTCTGGATCCGGGAGACGGCCTCGGCGACGAGCAGGCCCTGGAGCGGCATGGGGAGGGCGCCGGGCCCCTCCGGGTCGTCCCAGGCGTCGGTCCACTCGGTGCGCAGCTGGCGGGCGGGTTTGCCGGTGAGGGCGCGGGAACGGACGGTGTCGCCGGAGCCGGCGGCGAGGAGCTTCTCGGTGAGGGCACGGGAATGCAGGTCGGCCTCGGTGGTGGTGAGCCAGAGGGAGCCGAGCCAGACGCCCTGGGCGCCGAGGGCCAGTCCGGCGGCGATCTGCTCGCCGCTGCCGATGCCTCCGGCGGCGAGGACGGGGAGCGGGGCGACGGCTTCCGCGATCTCGGGGACCAGGACCATGGTGGCGATGTCGCCGGTGTGGCCGCCGGCCTCGTAACCCTGGGCGACGACGATGTCGATGCCGGCTTCGGCGTGGCGGCGGGCGTGCTTGGCGCTGCCGGCGAGGGCGGCGACGAGGACGCCGTTCTCGTGGGCGCGGGCGATGACGTCGGCGGGAGGTGAACCGAGGGCGTTCGCCAGGAGTTTGATG
The DNA here is from genome assembly GCF_055569445.1 of Streptomyces sp. NPDC029122. Taxonomy (NCBI): domain Bacteria; kingdom Bacillati; phylum Actinomycetota; class Actinomycetes; order Kitasatosporales; family Streptomycetaceae; genus Streptomyces; species Streptomyces sp. NPDC029122. The sequence continues at coordinate 346,911 of NZ_JBVHWK010000001.1, forward strand.
GGGTAGTCGAAGGCGACGTCGAGCTGGTTGCGGGCGACCTGCTCCATCCAGCCGGTGATCCGCCAGCCCGAGGCCTCGCCCTCGGCGAGTTCGGGGACCTGGTGCTTGGCGAGGGTGTCGCGGACGAAGGCGCGGTGTCCCGCGGGGATCATCGCCTCGATGTCGGCCTCACTGACGCCGTCGACGGCCTTCTTGGCGGGCATGACGACGTCGAGGCCGTAGGGCTTGCCGTCGGTGTGCGCCTGCATCCAGTCGAGGTCGCGTTTGAGGTCGTCGGGGGCGGTGTAGCGGACGGCGCCGAGTACGCCGAAACCGCCCGCGCGCGTGATGGCCGCGGCGACCGCCGGGAAGGGCGTGAAGCCGAAGATGGCGTGCTCGATACCCAGTTCCTTGCTCAGCTCCGTCTCCATGGGCGTGAGGATGCCGCAGGGCGGCGGCCGAGGGAAGAGATTTTCTGATGCTGTGTCAGATTCTTGCGGGCGGGCCCGTGCGGAGGGTCCCCGGCGGGCGGGCAGATACCCAGTAGCGTGCGGAGCGCCCGGGGCGGCAGGCTGAACGGACCCCGGGCCCGCGCCGAGCGGCCGGGGCCCGGGGGCACGGGACACGTGGCGGTACCGGGCCGCGGACGGGCGGGCCGCGGAGCGGGCGCAGGACGGCGGGCGGGCAACACTCGGCGGGCAGCGGACGGTTCGGAGCCGACAGGAGGCCGATCATGGTGGGAATCACGGGGGCGGGAGCGGAGGCGCCACGCGGGCCGCGGGACGACGGCGGGCCGGAGCACGGACGCGGAACCGGGGTCGGGCGCGGAACCGGGGTCGGGCGCGGAACCGGGGCCAGGGCCGAAGCAGGAGCAGGGGCCAGGGCCGGGAGCGACCTCGGAGCCCGGCACGGCGTCGAGACCGGGGCCGGGGCCGGGCCCACGGCCGGGGCCGGCCTCGAAGCCCGAACCGTCATCGGACCCGGACACGGCGTCGGGGCCGGGGCCGGGCACGGCATCCGAGCCGGGGCCGGGCCATGGGTGGGGGGCGTGCCCGGTCCGGGGCCGAGTCGGCGGCGCCTCGGGGCGCGGCTGCTGGCGCTCGGCGGGGTGCTGGTCCTGCACGCGGCGCTGCCGGGGTCACCGGCCGGGGCGGCGGGCGGCGCGGCCGAGCGGCGCGCCCTCCAGGGCCTGCGGCTGCGCTACGGATCGGCGCGGCAGGCCGGGCTGCTGGAGCGGCACCTGGAGGGGGTCGCGGAGGAGGCGGGGCGCTTCCTGGGCCCCTCCCCCGAGCACCCGTACTACGCCGGGGCCGTGGTGCTCGCGGGACGCGGCCGGACCATCGCCCTGCACCGGGCGATGGGGGACGCGGTGCGGTACGCGGACTACGACGGCCGCACCGACCGGCCGGTGGAGTTCCCGGCGGCCGAGCGGATCGCGATGACCGAGGACACCGTCTTCGACCTGGCCTCCCTGAGCAAGCTGTTCACCTCGATCCTGGCCGTGCAGCAGATCGAGCGGGGCCGCCTGGAGCTGGAGGCCCGGGTGGACCGGTACCTGCCGGAGTTCACGGGGGGCGGGAAGGAGGCCGTGACGGTCCGACAGCTCCTCACCCACACCTCGGGGCTGCGCTCGTGGGCGCCCTTCTACCAGGAGTCCACCCGCGAGGGACAGCTGCGCCTGCTGTGGTCGGTGCGGCCGCAGGAAACCCCCGGGACGGTGTACCGCTACTCCGACCTCAACCTGATCGCGCTCCACCTGCTCCTGGAACGGATCACCGGCCGCACTTTGGATGTCCTGCTCCACGACGAGATCACCGCTCCGCTCGGGATGCACCGCACTCGCTACAACCCACCCCTGTCCTGGCGCCGGGTCACCGCCGCCACCGAGGTGCAGCGCCCGCCCTGGTCGGGCCTGGACCGGGGGCTGGTGTGGGGGCAGGTCCACGACGAGAACGCGTACGCCCTCGGCGGGGTCGCCGGCCACGCCGGTGTCTTCGGCACCGCCTGGGACCTCGCGGTCCTCTCCCGCGCCCTGCTCGACGGCGGGGTCTACGCGGGCAGGCGCATCCTGCGCCCCGCCTCCGTCGAACTGCTCTTCACCGACTACAACACCGCCTTCCCCGGCGACGACCACGGCCTCGGCTTCGAGCTCTACCAGCACTGGTACATGGGGGCCCTGGCCACCCCGCACTCCGCCGGGCACACCGGCTTCACCGGCACCTCCCTCGTCCTGGACCCCTCCACCGACTCCTTCCTGATCCTGCTCGGCAACTCCGTCCACCCCGTGCGGACCTGGCGGGCCGGCAGCGCGCCCCGCGTCGCGACCGGCAACCGCTTCGCCCGGGCCGTGCCGGTCCGTACGAAGCACGGCGGCCCCGCCTGGTTCTCAGGCATGGAGGCCGGCGGCTCGGGCACCCTCACCCTGCCCCCGCTGACCCCCACAACGGCACGGGCCCGCCTGCGCTGCGCGGTGTGGTGGGACACGGTGCCCGGCGCGGGGGCCTTCCACCTGGAGGTCTCCCCCGACGGGGCCGCCTGGGAGCCGCTCCCCTTCAGCACGGTCCGCACCACGGGCGGCGCTCCCGAAGAGTGGCCGGCCGGCTCGGCCGGGGGCTGGTCGGGCCGCGTCTGGCACCGCCTCGAAGCCCCCCTGCCCGCCTGGACCGCCGGCCGCGAGGTCCGCATCCGTTTCCGCCACGCCTCGACCGGCCGCTACGTGGGGCGCGGGGTGTACGTGGACGTCCTGCGGGTCGCCGAACCGGCCGGGCTCCTCTTCTCGGAGGACCTCCCGGCGGACGCGTCCCGCATCGAGGCGTTGGGCTGGACCCGTTCGGCGGACTGACGGACCTCGCGGGGCCGGGTGGCGGGTGGCGGCCTACGGAGGCCCGCCGGGCGGGACGGGAGTGGCGTCCGAGGCGCGGTGCCGGGCGTCGCGGACAGGGCGGGAACTCCGACGACGGGCCCACCGCGACTTCGGCGACGGGCCTAGCTCTTGAGCCGCTCCCGCAGCTCTTCCAGGTCGGTGAGGAACCAGGTCTGGCCGCCCCGGTTGCATTCGCGGACGAAGTCCCGCAGGGCCGTGCTGTCGTCGGTGTGGCGGGAGATGTCGCCGAGGACGACGAGGCCCACTCGGTAGGTGACGAACTTCTGGACGATGTCACCGGCGATCCGGGTGCTCAGCCGGAAGAACGCCTCGTCGAACCGTCCGGCCGGGACGACGACCCACCGGGCGCCCTGCCAGGCGGCGTTGCCCACCAGGTCCAGGACGTCCCGTTCGCCGCCGATCCGCCCGCCCTCCGGGTCGCACAGCAGAACGGGCACGTCGTGGATGGTGCTCAAGGTGCTCATGCGGACCGAGGCTAGGCGCTGGTCCCGGGTGCGGGCGAGGCGTTTTCGGCCCCCCGGCCGCCGTTCGGGGAGCGGCGGGCGCGGTAGAGGTCGCGGAGCAGGGCGATCTCGGCGCCGTGGTGGAGGACTTCCTGGTTGACCCACCACACGATGTCGACGAACGGCTCCTCGGCGTCGCTGCCGTGCGGGTAGGTGCAGTACCCGACGGTGTCGAGCGCGGCCTCGTCGACGCTCAGCAGCGCCGTGTGCCAGGCGTCGGCGGCGGTCGCGAACGCGGCCACGGCCCCGGCCGCGTCGCCGGTGACGGGGTGGTCGTCGCGGGTGAGGCGGCGGGTGCCGGCCGTGTGGTCGGCGCGCAGGGTCAGCATCTCCGTCAGGTGGCTCAGTCGCCAGGCGAGGGTCGTGAAGGGCGGCGGCCAGGGGTGCGGGTAGGAGGCCGCGTCACGGCCCCACTCGCCCGTGCGGGCACCGGCCAGGAGCGTCGCGCGCGGCCCCGGACCGTCCGTGCGCCGTCGGACCGACCAGCAGTCGGCCACCGGCTCCCAGAGGTACTCCTCGTCGGTCATGGGCACCACCCGGGTGTCCGTACCGTCGCCGCTGTCCATCACCGGACCCGCCAGGCGGCCGGACAGGCGCGTGGACGCGAACGTGAACTGCCGTATGAGCGGGGCCAGCCGGGGCACGCTCACTGGCCCTCCCGGATCAGGCAGAAGGGGTGTCCGGCGGGGTCGGCGTAGACGCGCCAGCCCCGGGCGTCGGGGGTGTCGTCGAGGAGGGTGGCGCCGAGGGCGAGGACCCGTTCCTGGGCGCGGTCGAGGTCGGCGACGGCGAGGTCCAGGTGGGCCTGCTGGGGGTGGGCGGGGTCGGGCCACCGCGGCGGCCGGTGGTCGGTGACCTGCTGGAAGGCGAGGACGGCTCCGGACGGGGTGTGGAGCGTGGCCCAGTGCTCGTCCAGGGTCCAGCGCCGGTCGGGCCGGTTGACCTCCCCTCCGAGCAACTCGCCGTAGAATCGGGCGAGTTCGAGCGGTTGCGGACAGTCCAGCACCACGCACTGCAGTTCGGCGATCATGTCGGGATCCTAAGGGCTGTCCGTGATCCCCGGCGGGCGCGCGGCGCCGGCCACGGCACCTCGCCGCACGGCCCTCCGCCTCGCGGTGCACCGCGTCCGACGCCGGGCGCCGACCCACCGCGGATCACGGGACGGCCCTCAGGCCGCAGCGAGTGCGGCGTCGATCATCCGGCGGGCGACGGTGGTCAGTTCGGCCGGGTCCGGTGCCGGGCGGGCGTGGGCGAGGGCGCCTGCGAGCCGGTCGTAGAGCAGGCCGTCGGTCCAGGCGGCCAGGAGTTCGGCGGACTCCCCCGGCCGGGGTGCGCCGAGGGCCGCGAGGACGGCGGCGGCGCGGGCGCGGGCGGCGAGGCCCGCCTGGCGGAGGGCCGGTTCCAGTTCCGGGTTCCGGGCGGTCTCCAGGCTGAGCTCGAAGCGTGCCAGCTGCCGTTCGCGTCCCCGCGTCAGCCACTGGTGCAGCAGTGCCCCGAACAGCCGCGCGGCGGCGTCCCGGTCCTGCGGGGCCTGCGGCGGGCCGGCGCCGTCGAGGTCGGCGAGGTCCAGCTCGGCGAGGCGCCGGTAGCAGGCGCCGATGAGCGCGGTCCGGGTGCGGAAGTAGTACGAGGTACTGCCGGCCGGAAGGGCGGCGGCGCCGTCGACGGCCCGGTGCGTCAGGCCGCGCAGTCCTCCGGCGGCGACGAGGGCGATGGCCGTGTCCGCGATCAGCGTCCGGCGGTCGGCGGCGGGGGGCGGGCTCTCCGGGGTGGACATGCCGTCACTCTACAGCTGTAGAGTGACGGTCGAGCCCTCTACGGATGTAGAGGAGCCGTCAAGGCAGGAGGCCGTGCCATGCCCGAAACCCCGCGCCACGCCGTCGTCGCCGGTGCCGGGATCGGCGGTCTCACCGCCGCCCTCGCCCTGCACCGCCAGGGGTGGCGGGTCACCGTCTGCGAACGGGCGGCCGCACCGGCGGCCGTCGGCGCGGGGATCGTCCTCGCCCCCAACGCCCTGCGCGCCTACGACGCCATCGGCTTCGACGCCACCCGCGCGGCGGGCCGCGCCGTCCCGGCCTCCCTGGGCGTGCGCCGCCCCGGCGGCGCCCGGCTCAGCCGCGCCGACACCGCCGCACTGGCCGCCCGCTACGGCCGGCCCCCGCTCGCCGTCCACCGCACCGCGCTCACCGCCGCGCTGGCGCGGGCGCTGCCCGGGGGCACCCTGGTGTACGGGGCCGGGGTCACCGCCGTGGACGGGGACGGCGGCCGCGCGGTGGTCCGTACCGCCGCCGGGGACCTCACCGCCGACGCCGTGGTCGCCGCCGACGGCATCCACAGCCCGCTGCGCCGGCGCCGCTTCCCGGACCACCCGGGCCTGCACTACGCCGGGGAGACCGCCTGGCGGACCGTGCTGCCGTCCGGGCCGGCGGCCGAAGCGGCCGAGACCTGGGGCCGGGGCGAACGCTTCGGGACGGTCCCGCTCGCCGACGGGCGGGTCTACCTGTACGCCACCGCCGTCGTCCCCGAGGGGTACCGGCCCGCGGACGTCCGCACCGAACTGCTGCGGCGCTTCGGCACCTGGCACGATCCGATACCCGCCCTGCTGGCGCGGATCGACCCGGAGGCGGTGCTCCAGCACGACCTGTACGACCTGGCCGCGCCGCTCCCCCGGCTCCACGACGGCCGCACCGCCTGGATCGGCGACGCCGCACACGCCATGACCCCCAACCTCGGCCAGGGCGGCTGCCAGGCCGTCGAGGACGCCGTCGTCCTCGCCCACCTGCTGGGCGGCCCTGACGTGCCGGCCGCCCTGGCCGCCTACACCCGGGCCAGGCTCGCCCGCACCGACGCCATCCGGATCCGGGCCCGCCGGATGGGCCGGGTGGCCGCCCTCACCCATCCGCTGGCGGTGGCAGCGCGCGACCTCGCCCTCCGGGCCGCCCCGGCGAGCGCCGCGCGGCGCGCGCTGGACGACCTGTTCGACGGTTTCGCCCTCCCGGCCCTCCCCGCCCACCCGGCCCACCCGGCCCACCCGGAATGAAGACCGCCCCCGGGCTCCGCCCGACGCGAAGCGGCTCAGCGGCCCAGTACCGCCATCGCCGCGTTGTGGCCCGGGATCCCGCTCACGCCGCCGCCGCGGACCGCCCCGGCACCGCACAGCAGGACGTTGCCGTGGGCGGTCTCCACGCCCCAGCGCCCCGTCTCCGCCTCGTCCCCGTACGGCCAGGACAGGTCCCGGTGGAAGATGTGCCCGCCCGGCAGCCGCAGTTCGCGCTCCAGGTCCTGCGGGGTCTTGGCCTCGATGCAGGGGCGCCCGTCGCCGTCGAAGGCCAGGCAGTCGGTGAGCGGCTCGGCCAGGTGGGCGTCCAACTGGGCCAGAGTGGCGGTCAGCAGCACCTCGCGGGCCTGCCGGTTGTCCTTCTCGAAGAGCCGGGCCGGGGTGTGCAGGCCGAAGAGCGTGAGCGTCTGGTAGCCCTGGCCGGCGAGCTCCGGCCCGAGGATCGAGGGGTCGGCCAGCGAATGGCAGTAGAGCTCCGAGGGCGGTACGGACGGCAGTTCCCCTCCCGCCGCCTCGCCGTGGGCGCGCCTGAGCTGCTCGTAGCCCTCCGCGACGTGGAAGGTGCCGCCGAAGGCCTCGCGGGGGTCCACCGAGGTGTCGCGCAGCCGGGGCAGCCGGCTCAGCAGCATGTTGACCTTGAGCTGGGCGCCCTCGGGGGCCGGGGCGGCGGTGCCGGGGGCCTCGCCGAGGAGTTCGGCCAGCGCCCGGGGGGAGGCGTTGACCAGCACGGTGCGCGCCACGACCGTGCCCTCGCCCGTCGCCGTGCGGAAGACGACCTCGGCCGGGGCGGTGCCGTCGGTGTGGATGCGCAGGACCTCGTGGCCGGTGGCGATCCGCGCGCCGCCCGCCCGGGCGGCCGCGGCCAGCGCGTCGGTGAGGGCTCCCATGCCGCCGACGGGCACGTCCCAGTCGCCGGTCCCGCCCCCGATCACGTGGTAGAGGAAGCAGCGGTTCTGTACGAGTGACGGGTCGTCGGCGTCGGCGAAGGTGCCGATCAGGCCGTCGGTGAGGACCACGCCCCGGACCAGGTCGTCGGCGAAGCGTTCCTCGAGCGCCCGCCCGAGCGGCTCCTCGAACAGCATCCGCCAGGCCGCCTCGTCGTCGATCCGGGCCCGCAGCTGCGCACGGGTGGGCAGCGGTTCGGTGAGGGTGGGGAAGACCTTGCGGGCGATCCGGCCGGTGGTCCCGTAGAAGGCCCGCCACGCCTCGTACTCCCGGTCCGAGCCGGTGAGCTTCGCGAAGGACTCCCGGGTGCGGGCCTCGCCGCCGCCGACGAGGAGCCCGCCGGGGCGGCCGTCGCGCTCGAAGGGCGTGTACGAGGAGACCGTGCGCCGCCGTACCGCGAACCGCAGCCCCAGGTCCCGGACGATCTTCGCGGGGAGCAGCGAGACCAGGTAGGAGTAGCGCGAGAGCCGGGCGTCGACCCCGGCGAAGGGGCGGGTGGAGACGGCCGCCCCGCCGGTGCGGTCGAGCCGTTCGAGGACCAGTACCGAGCGGCCGGCGCGGGCCAGGTAGGCGGCGGCGACGAGGCCGTTGTGGCCGCCTCCCACGATCACCGCGTCGTACACGTCCTGCGCGAAGCCCCGGGAACCTGAGTTGGCGGTCATGGCTCTTGGTAGCACACCTGGCCGAGCCGCTCCAGACAGTGCGCCTCGTCGGCGTGGGCGAGGACCGTGTCGGGGTGCTCGTCGCCGAGGGAGCGTTCGCGGATGCCGGACAGGTCCCGGTAGATGGGCAGCGCCTCGTCCCAGCGGCCGAGCCGCCCCAGGCCGACGGCGAGTTCCCGGCGGCTGACCAGGGTGTCCGGGTGTTCCGCGCCGAGGACCCTGGCGCGCGCCGCGCCGACCTCGCGGGCCTCGGCGACTGCCTCCTCCCAGCGTTCGAGGCGGCCCAGGTTGACCCCGAGGACGTGGCGGGCGCGCAGGGTCTCCGGGTCGGCGGCGCCGTAGGCCCGGGTGCGGTCGCGGACCAGGGAGCGGAACAGGTCGAGGGCCTCGGCGGCGCGGCCGGTGCGGCCCAGGGCGATGCCGGTCTCGTAGCGGGCGGCGAGGGCGTCGGGGTGGTCCCGGCCGAGTACGCGTTCCCGGGCGGCGGCGACCTGGCGGAACCCGGTCAGGGCCTCCTGCCAGCGGCCGAGCCGGCCGAGGGCGTACGCGGCCTCGTAGCGGCTCTGCAGGGTCTCCGCGTGCTCGGCTCCGAGCACGGCGGCGCGGTCGGCCGCCACCTCGGCGGCGGCCACGTGGGCCTCGGCGTGCCGGCCGAGGGCGCTCAGGGCGCAGGCCAGGCTGTGGCGGCAGCGCAGCGTGTCGGGGTGGAGCGGGCCCGTGGCGCGGACGCGGGCGGCCAGCACCGCGCGGTACATCTCGTAGGCCTCTCCGTGGCGGCCGAGGCGGCCCAGTTCGTACGCCTCCTCCTGGCGGGCGGCGAGGGTCTCGGGGTGGTCGGGGCCGAGCACCCGGGCCCGGCCCTGGGCCACGGCGGCGTACACGGCGAGGGCCTCCTCGGGCCGGCCTGCGCGGCTGAGGGCGAAGGCGCGGGTGTGGCCGGCGGCGAGCGCGTCGGGCTCTCCGGCGGCCGGAGTGCGCAGCGCCAGCCCGTACGCGGCGGTGAGCCGGGGGTCCTCGGCGGGGGCGGGCCGGCTGATGCGGTGCTCGGCCGTCCCGAGAGCGGAACCGGAACCGGAACCGGAGGCAGAGCCAGAACCTGCGGAACCCGAACCGGAGGCCGAGCCGGAACTCGCGGAAACGGCACCGGATCCGGTCGCGGCGGAGCGGGCCGCCGTCCAGGAGCCGGTGAGCAGGGCCCACTCCCCGCTGGCGGGGCGGGCGTCCACTCCGGCCTTGCGCCCGGCGGTCATCCCCGCCGCCCAGGCGGGCAGCGGGGGCTGGGCGGCGGGCCGCCCGCCGGGGCCGAAGCGGGACTCGACCAGGCGCCGGTGCAGGTGGCGGGCGTCGCCGGGCCGGTCCTCGGGACGCTTGGCCAGCAGCTCCAGCACGAGCCGCTCGAAGTAGCCGGGCAGTTCGGGGCGGTGGTCGCGCAGCGGTACGGGCGCGGTGTCGCGGTGGCCGACCAGTACGGACCAGGAGTCGCCGAGGTCGAAGGGCGGGGCTCCGGTGGCGATCTCGTAGAGGACGCAGCCGAGGGAGTAGAGGTCGCTGCGGTGGTCGACCTCGCCGCCCGCGATCTGTTCGGGCGACATGTAGTGCGGGGTGCCCATGGCCATGCCGCCGCCGGTGAGCTTGGCGGTGAAGCCGATGTCGTGTGCCAGGCGGGCGATGCCGAAGTCGCAGATCTTCACCGTGCCGTCGGTGAGCCGCATGATGTTGGCGGGCTTGAGGTCGCGGTGGACGACGCCCTGGTCGTGGGTGTAGCCGAGGGCGGCGGCCATCTGCTCGGCGATGTCGAGGACCACGTCGACGGGGAGCGGGCGCGCCTCGTTCTCCTCCATGAGCTGGCTGAGGTTGCGTCCCTCGAGGAGTTCCATGACCAGGTAGAGGGGGCCGCCGGAGGCGCTGTCGTCGCCGAAGTCGTGGACGACGGTGACGCCCCGGTGCTGGAGCGAGGCGGCGACGCGCGCCTCGCGGCGGAAGCGCTCGCGCAGGACCTGGGTGAAGTGGGCGTCCTGTTCCGGGCCGAGGGGCTTGAGGCACTTCACCGCGACCTGCCGGCCGAGCGACTCGTCGCGGGCACGCCACACCTCGCCCATGCCGCCGCGCCCGATCAGATCGAGTGACCGGTACCGGCCCTGGATCAGTCTGGACTCCGCCATGTCTTAAAGCCGCCCCCGTCGTCGTGCCGCGCCCTCCCCGGCCGGTCCAGTATGGCCGCTGATGTTCGCAGTGTGTACGCGGAGGGGCGGGTGCCGGGGCCGAGTCGGCGCATCGCTCTCAAGATGTGACCTGGAGGCAGCCGCCGGGGCGGACCTGCGGGAATGCTGCGCAGCACGCGGCGCGTGGGGCGCAGGCGGCGGGTGACCGCGCGCGGGGCCGGTGCGGGGTGTCCGTACGGCTGGTGCGCCCGGTGGGGCAGGGATCCGTGGGCGGGGCCAACGGGCGGGCGCCCCAGCGGATTTCGGCCAGGGCCGAGGTCCGCGGGCCGGGGCGGCGCACGGGAGTTCCCCGGCGGCACGGGCGCCGGCCCGGCGGCGGGGCGGGTGTACGGCGCCCTTGCTCCGGGAAGCCCACCCGGGCGTGCCTCAGGTCAGCCGCGAGACGTGGTACTGGCGGATCCGCCAGCCGTCTCCGGTGTGCTGGGCGAGGACGGAGAGGCGGACGGTGAGCGGGGTCCCGGCCGGTTCCTCGGGGGTGGGCGTCCGGAAGGTGACGGTGGCGAACCCGCCGAGCGCCTCGGCGGCGACGGGGCGGGAGTGCAGGACCTCCACGGTGGCGGTGGTGCCGGGCGGGACGTTCTCGTAGTAGGTCCGTATCTCCGCCCGGCCGTTCAGCAGCCGGGGGGACAGGCCCTGGAAGAGGGCGTCCTCGGCGAAGAGGGCCACGATGTCGTCGACGCGGCGCTCCCCGAAGGCCGCGCGCCACTCCTCCAGGATGTCGGCGAGTACCCCAAAACGGTTCGACAAACGCCCGTTACCTCCGGTTCCATGGTCAATAACTTATTAAGACACCATGTTGGCAGCCTACGTACCGATACCGGCTACTTTTCGAAGTGCATAATGAGGCCATGCAGGATCATGCAAGGCAGTACCCGGGGGAATGTTGTGAACGTGACCGCTCCGCGGACACAGGGGGCGGCGTATGCGGTGAGGGCCTGACCGTCTACCGCCAGGCCGTCGTGAAGGGATGCACGCCCAGGGACGGCGCACCCGCCTGTCTCCTGCGGATGGGGCTGCTCGTCGCTCCGCCGGACGACCCGACCGTCCTCGTGCCCGTGGCGCCGGACGTCGCCAAGGCCGAACTCGTCCGCCCCATCGAGCAGTCGCTGGAGCGGCAGCGGCTGGACGCGCACGCCATCGCCGGGAGCTTCGTACCGGTGGCCGCGATCTACACCGCCGCCAAACGCGAGCACACCGGCTGGGCCACCGCGATCGACGGGGAGAAGGTCGTCCACTCCACGCTGGCGCACGCGGTCCGCGAGTGCCGGGAGGAGCTCATGACGGTGCAGCCGGGGGGCTCGCGCGTCTCGTACGACCTGGACGAACTCGACCACGTACGCGGTGCCGTACGGCACCGCACCCTGTACCCGCACGCGGCCCGGACCCACGCGGCAACGCTGCGCCACATCGAACGGCTCACCGAGGCCGGGTGCGAGGTCCGCACCCTCGACCACGTCTTCGACCGGCTGATCGTCATCGACCGGGCCGTCGCCTACGTCCCGGGCCCCGGCGAGGGCCGGACCTCGGTGCTGGAGATCAGGCAGCCCTCCATCGTCTCCTTCCTCGTGCGGGTCTTCGAGGAGGCCTGGGAACGGGGTTCGACCATCGACCCGGGTGCCTCGCGCACCGTGGAACCCGACATCGCCGACGAGATCCAGCGGGCCGTGATGCGCCTGTTGGTGGCCGGTCACACGGACGAGGCGATCGCCCGCCGGCTCGGCACCAGCCGGCGGACCGTCGCCGCCCACGTGAGCCGGATCGCCGCCACCCTGCAGAGCCGCAGCCGGGCCCAGCTCGGCTACCTCATCGCCACCAGCGGGCTGCTGCCCGTGGACGAGCGCGCCGAGCCGGACTGCGCCCCCCTCTCGGCCTGATCCCACCCGTCGAGCACCTGAGGGCCCGGCCGGGCACCCCGGCCGGGCCCGCCCCTCAGCGCCGGGCGCGGCGCGCGCGCAGCGCCCGTACGCCGGCTGCCGCCAGCAGCACCAGGACCAGCAGCGTCGACCAGCCCAGCTGGCCGCGCGCCCCGGGGTCGAGGGCCATCAGCACGAGCACGGCCACGATGCCGGCCGCCGCGAGCCAGGACAGGTACGGGAAGCCGCGCGTCCGCACCACCAGCAGGTGCGGGGAGTCCCGCTCCAGCCGGCGGCGCAGCACCAGGTGGGCGGCGGCCACGGTCAGCCACATGTAGAGCATGGAGCCGCCCATGGCCTTCGCCAGGAACGGCAGGATCCGTTCCGGCCAGCGGTGGTCGAGGGCGACCGCGACGAAGCCGAAGGCCGCCGACGCCGCGACGGCCGCGCGGGGCGCGCCCCGGGCGGAGGTGCGCAGCAGGACGCGCGGGGCCTCGCCCCGGGCGGCGAGCGAGTGCGCCATGCGCGAGGCGCCGTACAGGTTGGCGTTCATCGCGGACAGCAGGGCGATGAGCACGACGACCTCGATCAGCCGCCCGGCGCCCGGGATGCCGAGCCGGTCGAGGACCGCGACGTAGGGGCTGCGGCCGGGCGTGGCCGCGTCCCACGGCAGCAGGGTGACGATCACGGCGATCGAGCCGAGGTAGAAGAGGCTGATCCGCCAGATGGCGCTGCCGACCGCCTTGGTGACGGAGCGGGCGGGGTCGCCGGACTCGGCGGCGGCCATGGTGATGACCTCCATGCCGCCGAAGGCGAACACCACGGTCAGCAGGCCTGCGACGACGCTGTCCCAGCCTTGGGGCAGGAAGCCGCCGCGGCCGGTCAGATTGGTCATGCCGGGTGACTCGACCCCGGGCACGGCGCCGCACAGGGCGGCCACGCCGAGGGCGAGGAAGGCGATGATGGCGGCCACCTTGATTCCCGCGAACCAGAATTCGGCCTCCCCGAAGGAGGAGACCGAGAGCATGTTGGACTGGGTGAAGACGGCCAGCGCCGCGAGGGCGATCGCCCACTGCGGTACGGCCGGGACCCACTGGTGCAGGATGGTCGCGGCGGCGATCAGCTCGATGGCGATCGCGATGACGGTCACGGCCCAGTACAGCCAGCCCGCGGTGAAGCCGGCCCACCGGCCCAGGGCGCGGTCGGCGTAGACGGAGAACGAGCCGCTGGCCGGCATGGCCGCGGCCATCTCGCCGAGCATCCGCATGACCAGCAGGGCCAGGGCGGCGGCGAGCGCGTACGACAGGATGATGGCCGGGCCCGCGACCCGCAGGCCGGCTCCGGAGCCGACGAACAGCCCGGCGCCGATGACCCCGCCGAGGGCCAGCATGGTCAGGTGGCGTGGGCGCAGGGCGCCGGCGAGCTCCCCGTCGGCCGGGGCCCGCGCCGCGGGCGGCCGGGGTGTCTGGGTGAGTGGAGCGGGCATGTGCGGTTCCCCCGGGTACGGACGTGGGCGGGGCCGGCGTCCGTGGCGCCGGCCCCGCGTCACGGTGTCGGTCAAGAAGAGACGCGCTCGAGCGTCGCGGTGTGCAGCTCGCCGGCGCGGCCGCCGTCGGGGGTGGCGTACGTCCAGTAGACGCTGACGGTGGAGCGGCCGAGGTCCATCACGTGGCTGACGGTCATGCCGGAGGCCTCGACCCAGTTGACGAAGTAGAGGCCCTCGCCCACCTGGCGGACGGAGAGCCGCTCCTGGCCGCCGCGGCCGGCCATCGGGCCTTCCAGGGCGGTCCAGTCGAGGGTCGTGCCGTCGGCGGAGTAGGAGTTGCGCAGGACGGCGCCGTTGTCGAGGGTGAGGACGTACGTGTGGCCCGCGAATGCGGGGACGGCGGCGGCCGGCCGTGCGGCGGGGGCGGCGAGGGCCGCGGCCGGGGCCGGGGCCGCCGCCTGGGCGGACGGGGCCGCGGCGAGGGCGATCAGGGCGGTGGCGGCGAGGGCCGGGACGGTGGTGCGCAGGCGCATGACGGTTCCTTCTCTGTGGTGGTGACGGGGGGTGGGCAGCGGGCGCGCGGGGCGCGTCACTGCGCGTACTGGTAGAAGCGGGTGTGGTCGAGCAGCTCGGAGGGCCGCACCCGCCACGGGGACATGGGCTCGTCGAGGCTGATGACCCGGCCGTGCTGGGGGTCGGTGGCGGGCAGGGGCCGGCGCGGCTCGTAGCCGGATCCGGGGTGCTTGCGCTGCCAGCGGGCCCAGACGAGGTCGATGAAGGTGTGGTGGAGCCAGAAGACGGGGTCGTTGGGGGAGGTCCCGCCGGTCATCTGGCCGCCGACCCACAGGTGGACCCGGTTGTGGTTGTGCCAGCCCTCCTTCTCCCCGACGGTCCAGCCCTCCAGCTTGTTGCGGAAGCCCGCGGTGGTGGAGGTGGAGTCCCAGGGGGCGGAGTCGTACACCGGGTCGTCGACGGCCCGGGCGAGTTCGGCGGGCGTCGGGAGCGCGACCGGGTCCGCGGGGCGGCCGAAGTCGCGCATCAGGTACTTCTCCTCGGTGACGCCCACGTTCACCGGCCAGTCGCCCCGGTCGAAGGCGAACGGGCCGGTCATGACCCGGCGGTCGCCGGGGCGGCCGTTGCCGCCGAGGAAGTCGTCGGCCCACAGGCCCGAGGTGGGCGACTGGTCGGCGGTCCAGTCCCAGTAGGGCAGGGTCACCTTCGGGTCGACCCGCTGGAGGGCGCGTTCGAACTCCAGCAGGTACTGGCGGTGCCAGGGGAAGAAGGAGGGGGACATGTGTCCCACCCGCTGCCCGCCCTCGCCGTCGGAGACGAAGTACTGGCCGTGCAGCCGGACGAACTCGTCGTAGACGCCGCGTCGTTTCACCTCCAGGAGGGCCGCCACGAATCTCGCCCGCTCGTCGGCGTCCAGGTCCTTCTGGTTCTTGCGCGTGTACACGTGTGCTTGTTCCTCGCTCTGTCGGACGTCAGTGGTGGTGCAGCCGGGCCGTCGAGAGCTGCGCGGTGCCTATCTCGTCCACCGCCGCCCGCGCCACCTCCAGCGGTGTGGGGAAGGACTGGTAGTGGTTGACCAGGCTCAGGTAGCTGCCGTCGGCGCGGCGCATGACGTGCAGCGGACGGCCGTCGATGCTGACCTCGATGCCGGGGCCCGGGGCCGGGGCGGCGGCGCTCCGGGCGGAGGCGTAGCGCACGGCCGTCGGTCCGCCCTGGATGCGCCGGCCCCGGTACACCTCGTCGAAGCTGCCGGGCGGGGCCGGCGCGGCGGCGGTGCCGGACCCGGCTGGTGCGCCGGCGGGTGCGGGGGCGGGGTCGGCCAGGACGATCGGCGCGACGGCGGCGCTGGTGCCGACGACGACGGCCGTGGTCAGGGCGGCCCGCATCATGTCCCTGCGGGTGATCGTGTTCATGCGCGCTGCTCCTGGGGTGCGGTGGCCGGTGCGGTGATGTCCTCGAGGACCGCCCGGACGATGTCGTCGGCCCGTTCGAGGACGGAGGGCATGCCGGAGGTGAAGAAGAGGGTCCCGGCGCCCATGTCGCCGATCGCGTGCATCCGCCGGTGGGGCCGGCCGGCGCCGACGGCCCGGCTGGTGGACGGTTCGATGCGCAGGCCGCCGTAGGGGTGGTACTCGCCGATGCCGTCCTCGACGAGCGAGTCGACGAACGGGCGGGCCTGGGCCGGGACCCGGTGGGAGGGAGCGCTGACGGCGTTGACGACGACGTCGCTCTCGTACTCCCCTCCGTCGGCCCCGATGTGGAAGCCGGCTCCGGCCAGGGGCTTGACGTTCCACAGGCCGCGCAGGACGCGCAGGCCGCCCGCCTCGTGGAGCTCGAGCAGCTTGCGGGCGTTGGCCGGGGGCATCGGGCAGCACAGGCTCATCACGGCCCGGTAGTGGTGCTCCCGGATGAAGTCCTGGTCGGCGGCGCGCAGCAGCGTCCAGGCGTCCGGGCCGCTCTCGGGGACGGCGTGCTGCATGACCCGCATGCCGGTGTCGGCCTCGTCGATGCGGTCGTACTGGCGGCGCAGCCGCTCCAGGGGGGATTCCGTGCCCAGGGACGACAGTTCGGCGACCACCGCGGAGGGGTCGGCGCCGTGTGCGGCCAGTTCCCGTTCCAGGAGCTCCAGTACGTCGTCCAGCGCGAGCCGGCCGTCGTGGTTCCCGGCGGCGCGGGTGTGCAGGGCGGCGGGGGTGAAGTGCCGGATCTCGGGGAAGACGGGGCGCTGCCGCACGGCCGGCAGGGCGCCGTTGCGGGAGGCCATGGTGATCCGGCCCCGGTGGCCGCGGGCGGCGAGGGAGACGACGGTGTCCACGGCCGCGAGGCCGGTGCCGAGGACGGTGACGTCGGCGGTCGGGGGTATCGCGGCGACCGTGGTGCGCAGCGGGTAGGGGTCGCCGAAGTAGCCGGGGCTGCCGTCGAGTTCGTAGTGGTCGGCGGGCCGGCCGGCGCCGACCGCGCAGACCACGTAGTCGAAGGCGTGCGTGCGGCCGTCCCGGGTGGTCAGCACCACCTCCTCCCCCGCCTCGCGGGCCGCGACGACCGCGTCGCGGACGATGCCGGTGGGCCAGCCGCCGAGGGAGAGCTCGCCGACGGCGTTCTCGGCGGTGCGTTCCAGGTAGCTGCCGAACACCCAGCGGGGCGGGAAGTAGCCGTCGGCGGCGTAGTCGCCCTGCCCGTAGGGGAGTCCGGACGCCCGCAGCCAGTTCAGGAAGTCGTCGGGGTCTCCGGTGCGGGCGCTCATCTCCGCCGGGATGATGTTGGCGAGGACCGTGTCGGCGTCGTGCTGGTAGGCGCGGCCGCGCCACAGGCCGCCCGAGGGTTCGAAGACGGTGATCGTGCCCCGGCCGCGGCCCTGGGTGCGGGAGAGCCGGTCCAGCAGGCAGACGGCCGCGGCCCCTCCGCCGACCAGGCCGATGCGCGTCGGCGGGCGGTCGTTCGTGTCGATGGTCATGGTCACCCTTCGTGGAGAGGAGTCGGCGGGAGGGGCGCCCGCGGGGGCGCCGTCAGTGCGCGGAGGCGGGCTGCGGCTCGGTGGCGGCGGCCGTGGGGGCGGCGGCGGGGCGACGGCGGGAGCTCGCGTAGAGCAGGCCGAGGCCGATCAGCGCCCAGACGACGAGCACCAGGACCGGGCCGCCGGCGCCGGCGCCGCCGAAGGGGCCCGCGGTACGCAGCAGGGTCGCGGCGGCGCCCGCCGGGAAGAACTGGCCGATCGAGCCCAGCGGCTGGGGCAGCATCTCCGGGGCCGAGGCCAGGCCGGAGAGCGGGTTGCCGACGACGAACATCAGGACGGCGCCGACGGCTATGCCGGGCGGGCCGATCAGCGAGCCGAGCCCGGTGATCAGGGAGACCATGGCCAGCTCCAGCAGGGCCACGATCCCGGCGTTGACGAAGTAGCCGCCCGGCGCCACCCCGCTGAGGTGGGTCAGCATCAGGGAGCTGAGGAGTCCGGAGGCGAGGGCGAAGCCGATGACGCCGAGGAACTTGGCGCCGGCGGCGCGCACCTTGAGGACGAAGAGCAGGGCGGCGATCACGGCGGTGATCAGCAGGGGCAGGAAGCCCATGGAGAGGCCCGCGCCGTGCGGGTCGTCGGGGTCCGCGGGCACCACGTCGGTGACGCGTACCGGGCCGCCGGCGAGTTCCTGCGCCTGCCCGGTCAGGGTCTGGGCGACGGCGGGCGAGGCGGCGGAGGCCAGGCGCAGTTCCAGTCCGCCGGCGATGGGCAGCAGGGCCCCGTACGCCTTGCGGTCGCGCAGGGCGGCGTCGGCCTCCTCGACACCGGCGGCGGTCCCGACGTCGTAGGCGCCGGGGGCGGCCTCGCGCAGCCGGTCGGCGAGCTGCTCCGCGCTCTGGGGGGCGCCCGGTGCGGAGACGACCAGGACGGGCAGGTCCCGGGGAGCGGCGTGGGACGCCGACCAGGAGAACCAGCCGCCGATGACGAACTGCACGATCGCGACGATGACGAGGATGGTGCGCGCTTCCGCGCGTGGTGAGGCGGTCGAACTCATGATTGCTTCCTGGGATCTGGTGCGGCAGGCAGGCGGGCGGCCGGGACCGGAGCGGGCGGGCCGGGCCGGCCGGGCGGGCGGGCCGGGGCGTCGGGGCGCGGGCGGCTACTCGTCGAGCAGGTCGGGCTGTTCCGCCGTGATCTCGTCCCACATGATCTGGAAGCTGTAGCGGCCGAGCTGCTCGTCGCCGAAGCCGTCCCGGGCCAGCAGGGCCTGCTCGTGGGACATCGGGACGGGGCGGCCCGCGGCGAGGGCCAGCAACTGGACCTGAGCGCAGCTCTCGTAGGTGAAGAACCAGTGGACGGCCTCCTCCAGGGAGCCGCCCACGGTGATCAGGCCGTGGTGGCGCAGCAGCATGGCGCGCTTGGCGCCGAGGCGGTCGGCGATGTCCTGGCCGTGTTCGATCCGGATGGCGGGGCCGTCGTAGTCGCCGTAGAGGACCTGGTCCTGGTAGAAGGCCGCGGACTCCTGGTCGTAGGGCTCCAGCAGCCGTTCGAGGGCGCCGAGGGCGCGGGCGTGGACGGTGTGGCCGTGCGCGATGGCGTCGGCCCCGGGCCGCTCGTGGATCTTCGAGTGGATGGTGAAGGCACTGGGGTTGACCTTGCCGGTGCCGTCGACGACGCGGCCCGAGGCGTCGACGCGGATCAGGTCGGCCACGCGGACGCGGCTGAAGGAGACGCCGAAGGGGTTGACCCAGAAGGTGTCGAGTTCCTCGGGGTCGCGGACCGAGATGTGGCCGGAGATCCCCTCGGCGTAGCCCGCCTTGCCGAACAGCCGCATGGCGGCGGCCAGTCGCCGCTTGCGGTGGCGGCGCTCCTCCTCGGCGGAGGCGAAGACCGGGTCCGCCGGGATGGGCAGACCGGTGTGGGTGTCGGCGAGGAAGGCTTCGTGTGCGGTGGTGGACACGTGTGGTCTCCTGGATGGTCGGTTTCGGGCCTGTCCGTCCCCCGCTCCCCCGTCCGCTCCTGGGCAGGGCGAAGCCTGGCCACGGGTCGGGGAAGGTGCGCCTAAACCCCTGGTCAGCTGGGGTGTGGCGGCTCGGGAGGGCATCAGCTCCTGCACCTGAATCCTGTCCCACACCGGGGTGGTTTTTCGGCCTCCCAAGGCTCCGCGCGGCTTCATAAGCGTGCGTTTCACGTTTGCGCAGCGGGCCTGATTACGGGCATAGCGGCACAGACCGCACCCCGCGGGGGCCGTCGCGTCCCGGCGGGACCGGCGCGGACGGTGTCAACGGGCCGTCAGGATGGGACCGGGCGGCGTCAACGACCCGTCGGGGGGTGGCCCCGCGCGGACGGAGGCGGGCTTGGCCTCGGTGGCGCGCCCCGGGACGCCTCCCCGCTGCCCGGGGCCCGTCCGTCCGCCGCTCGTGGTTCCTCCAGGAGGAGACCTCATGTGCGTGTTCTCGTACGAAGACGATCCCGAGCCGGAGGAACGCGCCCCGGCCGGACCGCTGTACGTGCCGGTCCGGCCGGGGGGCGCGGAGGTGGTGGTACGCCTGTTCCGCACCCCGCTGGGCGCCCGTACCGCCGTCGGCTTCACCGGGCCGGACCGGCTCGCCGCCGTGCTGGGGGCCGGGCACCCCTGGATCCGGCTCTCGGAGCCGGCGCTGCGCGCCCTGGCCGAGCCGCTCGGGGCGACGCCGCTCACCGTCGACCCGGTCCTGACCGCTCCGGGGGTCACCCCGGGGCCGTCCGGCACGCCCGCGGTGCCGGCTCCGTCGGCGCCCGCGTGCTCGCCCTCGCCTTCGCCTTCGGTGCCCGCGCCCCGGGCGTCGGGTGCCGCCGCCCGGACCGCCTGAAGGGGAGGGTGCCATGACCATCGCAGCCGTCCCCGAGGTGTCGGCGGGCGCCGGTGGCCTGTCCGTCTGGCCCGCGTCCACGACCGCGCTCGCCCGCGGCGGCCTGGCCGTCGGCGGGGTGCCGCTGGCGGAGGTCGCCGAACGGTTCGGGACCCCGGCGTACGTACTGGACGAGGGTGAGGTGCGCGCACGCTGCCGCGCCTACCGGGACGCCTTCCCCGGAGCCGATGTCCTGTACGCGGCCAAGGCCTTCCTCTCCCGCGCGATGGTGCGCTGGGTCCGGGAGGAGGGCCTCGGACTGGACGTGTGCTCCGCCGGGGAACTGGAACTCGCCGTGACCTCGGGGTTCCCCGCCGAGCGGATCGTGCCGCACGGCAACGCCACATCACCCCGGGACATCGGGGCCGCGCTGCGGCTCGGCGTGGGGAGGATCGTCATCGACAGCCCCTCCGAGATAGCCCGCATCGCCGCCGCCGTGGGACCCCGGGGCCGCCAGAAGGTCCTGGTGCGGGTGGTGCCGGGTGTCCGCGCCGGCGGCCACGAGAAGATCCGTACCGGTACGGAGGACCAGAAGTTCGGGCTGTCCGCCGCCGACGGCAGCGCCCGGCGGGCCGTCGACCGGATCCTGCCCCAGCCGCAGCTGGAACTGGCCGGGCCGCACTGCCACATCGGCTCCCAGATCACCGACGTCGCCCCCTACCTGGTGGCGCTGCGCCGCATGGTGGAGCTGATGGCCGAGGTCCGCGACGCGCACGGGGTCGCGCTGCCCGAGCTGGACCTGGGCGGCGGGCACGGCATCGCGTACCGCCCCGGGGAACCGGCCCTGGACCTGGCCTCGCTGGCACGCGGGCTGCGCACCGGCCTCGCCCGGGCCTGCGCCGCCGCCGCTCTGCCCGTGCCCCGGCTCGCGATCGAGCCGGGGCGGGCCGTCGTGGGTCCGGCCGGGGTCGCCCTGTACCGCGTGCTCGCCGTGAAACGCACCCGGGACGACGTGTTCGTCGCCGTGGACGGCGGGATGAGCGACAACCCGCGGCCCGCCCTGTACGGGGTGCGGTGCGCGCCCCGGCTGGCCGCCCGCGCCTCCACGGCCGACCCCGGCACGGCCACCGTGGTCGGCCGGCACTGCGAGGCCGGTGACGTCCTCGCCGCCGGGGTGCCCCTGCCCGACGACGTCCACCCCGGCGGCCTGCTCGCCGTACCGGTGGCCGGGGCCTACCAGCTCTCCATGGCCTCCGGGTACAACATGGTCGGCCCGCCGCCGGTGATCGCGGTACACGGGGCCGCGGCACGGCTCCTCGTCAGGCGCGAGACCCTGGACGACTTCCGCAGCCGCGACATCGGCGGCTAGCGTCCCGCGCCCGTGTCGTCGGGTCCGGTCCAGTCGAAGGTGATGTGCTTGCTGGACTGGCCCTCCCTGCTCCAGTGGAAGCCGAAGGCGTCGGCCCGGTCCGCGGTCGAGCGGCCCCAGGTGGCGACCTGTCCCGGCCCGGTCTCCGAGCCCGGCAGGTTCGTCGACTGGACCCGCGCGCCCTCCGGGGTCGTGGGACCCGTGAGGGCCACCGCGCTGGCCTCGACCCGGCCGGGGACGGTGGCCCTCCAGCCGCCGAGGTCCTCGTCGACCTCGATGTGGACGGGGGCGAAGTCCAGGCCGCGCATCTCGGCGTCCATCATGGCCACCATCTCGGCCGGCCAGCTGCCCGCCTGGCCCCCGAAGATCATCTGCAGTGCCTGGCGCTGGGCCTCGTCGGCGCGCTCGTCGAGGAAGATCGCCGCGTACGTGTCGCTGTGCTCCGCCCACACGTTCCCGACGAAGGAGCCGAGCATCAGGACGTTCAGGCCGTCGAGCGTCACGTCACCGTAGTTGCCCTCGCGTATGTGCCAGGCGAGGACTCCGTCGCATTCGCCGTAGCTGGGCCGCTGGGCGAAGGAGCAGGGGCACGGAACATCACATCTGCACGTGTCGAACCAGTCCCCGGCCGCGTGCCAGGCCGGGACGGTCGCTGGGGTCTCGGACATCTCATCGCCTCCACGTGACCCCGCGCCGGGCGGGCGTCGCGGAGGGCCCGCCATGCCCGGGCCGACACCGCCGCCCGTGTTCGGCGGTACGGGTCATCAGCTCGATTCTCCTCCTGCCGCCGCGACGGCGGTAGCGGTCACCCCATCCGGTGCATGTCCATCTCCCCCATCGGCGGGCCCGGATCCAGTCCCGGCAGCAGCCAGTCCTGGAAGGGGGCGAGGGCCGCCAGCACGAGGAAGACGAGGCCCACCGCCCGGGCCAGCCACGGGCCCCGCCGCCAGAGCTTCTCCAGGAAGATCACCCCGGCGACGGCCGCCATCGCGGCCACGTTCATCACCCCGAGCGGGATCAGGACGATCATCAGGCCCCAGCAGCAGCCGACGCAGTACAGGCCGTGGTGCGCGCCGACCCGCAGGTCCTTGGCCCACCGCCGGTAGCGCGCGTACCGGGCGAGCTGGAACATCGGGTTGCGGCAGTGCCGCAGGCAGACCCGCTTCAGCGGCCCGAACTGCTGGAGCCCCGCGAGGAGGAAGGCGCCCGCGCCGATCCACCGGGCCGCCCCGGGAGCGGCCTCCACCAGGCGCCCGGTCACGGCCAGCGCCCCGTACACCAGCAGCCCGAAGCCGGTCCAGGCCAGCAGGTAGCCGCTCACGAACTGGGCGGTGCGCAGTGCGCGGGCGGGGCCCGCCGAGCGGCGGCCGATGCCGCGCACCCAGGTGAGGGCCACGGGCGCCACCGAGGGCAGCATCATCGCCGCCATCATGACCACCCAGAGAGCGAGGAAGAGCGGCGGCGCCGTGCCCATGCTGCCGGGCCCCGTCCCCATCCGCCGGGACTGGGCGACCGTGGCCGCCCAGGCGAGTACGGCGATCAGCACCATCAGCGTCCAGCCGACCGCCAGCTCGCGCCTCGGCAGCAGGACTCCGGGCCGGTTCGGCGCGGGTGCGCCGGGACGGACGTGCGGCATGGTGCGCCTCCCGGGGGCGCGCGGTGGCCCGAGGACCCTCCCAGCTCAGCACAGAACCGGTGGTGCGGCGATCCCTGATGCGGTCCGGGCCGACCTCATGAGCGGAGCCACACCGCTCCGCTAACATGTTCGAGCCAACAATCACCAGGTTGAAATATGAACATCGGCTGAAAATGATATCTGCGGTATCGCGCACGCTTGCGCGCATGGGCGGCGGAATCGAGTCCGGGGCTTGGCGTCGGCCACGGGTCATTCTGTGGGCCGCGGTGAGCGTGACGGGCCTCGGATTCCTCGTCGCCCTGGAAATAACCGCGCGCCGTTACGGCGTGGCGGGTCCGATCACCGACCAGGCGCGAGAGGTGATCTTCGCCCCGAGGTCGGGGACCGTGCTGTACGCGAGCATGGCGTTGATGATGGTCGTGCTCACCTGGCGGCAGCGGTTCATCGCGCTCGGCGCCGCGGTCGGCATCGACCTGGTCCTGTGGCTCGTACGGTGGGCGCTCGGCGCCGAGAACATGGCCGGCAGCGGCGCCCTGTGGGTGACCCTGGGCTGTGCCGTCTTCGCCGTCACGCGCCGCACCGGCCCCGAGCGCGCCCTGCTGCTGAAGGGCGCCGGACTGGCGCTGCTGCTGGTCACCGGCCGCAAGACCGGCTACGCCTGGCTGCTGATCACCGCGAAGACCCGCCCGATGGTGCTGGACCAGTACGTGGCGGCCGCCGACCACGCGCTCGGCAACCCGTCGTGGGTGGCCGGCCGGATCGTGGAGGCCACCGGCCCGCTCGGCCACCACGTGCTCGAATGGGTCTACATCCAGCTCGCGGTCGGCGCGGTCCTGGTCGCCCTGTACCAGCTGCGCCACGTGGCGGTCCAGCGGCGCTTCCCGGCCCACCACCTGGTGCGCACGTTCCTGGTGGTCGGCCTCCTCGGGCCGGGCATCTACATGGTCTTCCCGGTGGTCGGGCCGATCCTCGCCTACGGCGCCGACGGCGGCCAGTGGGCGGTGGCCAACCTGTGGCCGCACACGATGCCCGCCCTCGGAACCCCGCGGCCGATGCTCTTCGACGAGATCACCCCGCGCAACTGCATGCCCAGCCTGCACACGGCGTGGGCCACCGCGATCTTCATCCACTCCCGCAAGGGTCCGTGGGTCCTGCGGTTCCTCGGCACCTTCTGGCTGATCGCCACGCTCGGCGCGACGCTGGGCTTCGGCTACCACTACGGAGCGGACATCGTCTCGGGCGTGGTGTTCACCCTCACGATCGAGGCGGCGCTGCGGGCGCTCGCCCGCGGCTGGGACCGGCGGGCGACCCTGCTGGTCGGCTCCGGCACCGCGGTCTTCACCGCGCTGCTGGTGTCGTACCGCTATCTGTCGATGGAGATGGCCGGGCATCCCTGGGTGTTCGGTCCGCTGGTGCTCCTGGCGTCGGCCGCGGTCGTCTACGGCTACGTGAGGACCACGCGGCTCTGGGACCGGCAGCCCCCGGCGGTGCACCTGCCGGCGCCCCGCTCGCACGAGCCCCAGCCCGAACTGGTCTGACCCGCCGCACCGCCGGCCGAGGGGCGGTCCCTCGGCCGGCGGTGCGCGCGGGCGGTCAGCGGCGGACCCTCGGCATGCCCAGGCCGATCCAGGAGATGATCTCGCGCTGGATCTCGTTGTTGCCGCCGCCGAAGGTGAAGATCACGGCGCTGCGGTAGCCCCGTTCCAGCTCGCCGTGCAGGACCGCGCCCGCGGAGCCGTCCTTGAGGGAGCCCGCCGCGCCGACGACCTCCATGAGCCAGGCGTACGCGTCCCTGCGCGCCTCCGAGCCGTACACCTTGACCGCGGAGGCGTCCTGCGGGGTGAGGGTGCCCGACTCGACGGCGCCCACCATCTGCCAGTTGAGCAGCTTCATCGCGTCGAGGCGGGCGTGCGTGCGGGCGAGACGGCCGCGCACCCAGGACAGGTCGATCACTCGGCGCCCGTCCGCGAGCTTCGTCGCGGCGGCCCAGCGCTGTACGTCGTGCAGGGCGCGGATGGCCATGGTGCCGTGAGCGGCGAGGGTGACGCGCTCGTGGTTGAGCTGGTTGGTGATCAGGCGCCAGCCCTTGTTCTCCTGCCCGACGCGGCGGCTCGCGGGCACGCGGATGTCCTCGTAGTGGCTGGCGGTCGTGTCGTGCGAGGCGAGGGTGTTGATCAGGGTGCAGGAGTAGCCGGGGTCGGAGGTCGGCACGAGCAGCATGGTGATGCCCTTGTGAGCGGGGGCGTCCGGGTCGGTGCGGACGGCGAGCCAGACCCAGTCGGCGGTGTCGCCGTTGGTGGTCCACGTCTTCTGGCCGTTGACCACGTAGGTCCCGCTCTCCTCGTCGCCCTCGCGGACGGCCCCGCACCTGAGGGCGGCCAGGTCGGTGCCGGCGTCGGGTTCGCTGTAGCCGATGGCGAAGTCGATCTCCCCCGAGAGGATCCGGGGGAGGAAGTACGCCTTCTGCTCGTCGGTGCCGAACCGCATGAGGGTCGGGCCGACCGTGTTCAGGGCCATCAGCGGCAGCGGGACGACGGCCTGCGCGGCCTCGTCGAAGAAGATGAACTGCTCCATGGCCGACATCCCGCGGCCGCCGTACTCCTTCGGCCAGCCGACGCCGAGCCAGCCGTCCGCGCCGAGGCGGCGGATGGTCTCCCGGTAGAAGCGCTTCTGCGCGGCGGGGTCCTCGTAGCGGGCGTGGACGTCCTCCGGCACGAGCTCGGCGAAGTAGGCGCGCAGTTCGGTGCGCAACTGCTGCTGCTCAGGCGTGTATTCGAGGTGCACGGCCCCTCCGGGAGTCTCGCGGTCGCGCCGGTCGCTGCGGTGGCGGCGGTCAGAGTAGAACCCGTTACAGGAATTGGGAAGGGCCGGGACGGCGACCCGGGGCCCCCGCGCCGGTAGGGTCACGCCCCATGAGGGACGTGGAGACGGTCGTGGCGGGCAGCGAGATCGTGGTGGAGTGCCCGGGGCTCACCCACCACCACACGGGTGACACCCCGGTTCCCCTGCGGCTCCGGCGGCGGACCGCCGACGGGACGTGGATCTTCGAAGTGGGCACACCGGTCGCCCGGGCGCCCCTGCTGGCGGGGACCGCGCGGGAGCAGGACGTACGCGACTTCGCGCTGGGGATCCTGGACACCCTGGAGGCCGGCGGCGGGGAGCCCGACTTCCGGCTCTTCGACGACGGGTACACCGAGGTGCGGGCGACGGTCGGCTACGGCCCCGAGCTCTACCTGGCGCTGGAGGCCACCTTCGACCTGGACCGGGACCGGGTCGGCACCGACGCGAACGGCTCGCCCCGGTACGCCAATCCCTTCGGCTGGTGCTTCGCGGAACTGGGCGGGATACCCCTGGCCGAGCCGGAGGCGCTGGGCGGGTTCGCGCGGGCGCTGCTGGCGGCGCTCGACGGCTGACGAGGCCCGCGCCCGCGCGGACGCGCGGCTCCGGCGGCGGTGTCAGGGCCGGCCCAGCGCCCCGATCATCGCCTCGGCCGTCGCCGCCATCGCCGTGCGGGCGGCGGTGAGGTACGGGCGGGGGTCGGCCGGGGTGAGGTGGGTGCGGATGGCCTCGGTCATGGCCAGGTTGAGGGCGGTGCCGATGTTGACCTTGCGGATCCCGCCGGCGACGGCGGCCGCGAGTTCCGCGTCGGGCAGGCCGGAGGAGCCGTGCAGCACCAGCGGCACGTCCAGGGTCTTGGCGAGCCGCGCCAGCAGGGCGTGGTCGAGGGAGGCGGTGCGGCTGGTCATGGCGTGGCTGCTGCCGATGGCCACAGCCAGGGCGTCGACCCCGGAGTCGGCGACGAACCGCCGGGCCTCGTCCGGGTCGGTACGGGCGCCCGGCGCGTGCGGGTCGAGCGGCGCGGCCCCGTTCTTGCCGCCGACCTCGCCCAGCTCCGCCTCGATCCACAGCCCGTTGGCGTGGGCCCAGTCGGCGGCGGACCGGGTGGACTCCAGGTTCTCGGCGTAGGGCAGGTGCGCGGCGTCGTACATCACGGACCCGAAGCCGGCGTCCGCGGCCTGCCGCAGCAGGTCGGGGCTCTTGACGTGGTCGAGGTGGAGGCCGACGGGCACCCGGGCGGCCTCCGCGCAGGCGGCGGCGGCCCGGGCGATGGGCAGCAGGGCTCCGCCGCGGAACTTCACGGCGTTCTCGCTGAGTTGCAGGATGACGGGCAGGCCGGTCCGTTCGGCGCCCTCGACCACGGCTTCGGCGTGTTCCAGGGTGATGATGTTGAAGGCGGCGACGGCGCCGCCGGCCGCGGCCGCCCCGGCGACGAGGGCCCCGGCGGCGGCGAGGCTCATCGGACCGCCTCCTCGCCCGCGGTGAGGATCACCGAGCGGGTGAGGTTGCGGGGCGCGTCGGGGTCGAGCCCCCGGTGCGCGGCGACGGCGACGGCGAGGCGCTGTGCCCGCACCAGCTCGGCGAGCGGGTCGAGTTCCCCGTCGACCCATTGCGCGCCGGTGCCCAGGACCTGCTCGGCGATCCCCTCGGGGGTGTCGCCCAGCGACCAGGTGACCGAGCCGGGGCCGGTGACGCTGACGGGCCCGTGCCGGTATTCCATCGCGGGATAGGCCTCGGCCCACGACAGCGATGCCTCGCGCATCTTCAGGGCGGCCTCGTGGGCCAGGCCCACGCTCCAGCCGCGTCCGAGGAAGGTGAACTGGCCGCGCGCCTCGAGGCCGTTGGGCAGGGGCAGCTCCAGGGCGGTGCGCGCGTCGGCGATCACGGCGGGGGTGTGGGCGCCGACGTGGGCCCGCAGCAGGGTGAGGGCGGTGGTGGCGAAGCGGGTCTGGACGACGGACCGCTCGTCGGCGAAGTCCAGTACGACGAGGTCGTCCGCGAGGGTCACGACCGGGGTGTCCGGGTCCCCGATGACGGCGGTGGTCGGGGTCCCGGCCTCCCGCAGCCCGGCGAGGAGGTCCAGCACCTCGGTGGTGGTCCCGGACCGGGTCAGGGCGACGACCCGGTCGTAGCGGCGGTGGCGGGGGAACTCCGAGGCGGGGAAGGCGTCGGTCTCCCCGTGCCCGGCCTCCTCGCGCAGGGCGGCGGCCGCCTGGGCCATGTAGTACGAGGTCCCGCAGCCGACGACCGCGGTACGCTCGCCGGGCCCGGGCAGCACCGCCCGGTGGGCCGGGGCCAGTTCGGCGGCCCGTTCCCAGCTGTCGGGCTGCGTGGCCAGCTCGTACGCGACGTGACTCATGCGGGCTCCTTGCGGGTCGGATGCGTCGGCCGGGATGCCTACCGGCCGGACTTCCCTGCGTGCTCCTGCGTGTTCTGCCTGCTGTTGCGTGTTCCTGCAAGGTAGCGGGCTGTTTCGCGCAACTTCAAGCATCTCCACGGTGATCCGCTGGGTTAATCTCGACGGCGGGCCCGGCGGAGGCCCGGGGGACGACACGGGAGGGGCGCCATGACCCGCGAGGAACGCTGGCGAAGACTGCTGGACCTGCTCGTGGAACGCCACGGGCTGGAGGTGGAACCGGCCGCCGAGGCGCTCGGCGTGTCGGCGGCGACCATCCGGCGGGACCTCGATCAGCTCGCGGAGCAGCAGCTGCTCGTCCGCACGCGCGGCGGAGCGGTGCCGCACGGGGTCTCCTACGAACTCCCCCTGCGGTACCGCACCTCGCGCCGGGCCGCCGAGAAGCGCCGGATCAGCGAGGCGGTCGCGGCCCTGATCGCGCCGGGCGAGGTGATCGGGCTGACGGGCGGCACCACGACGACGGAGGTCGCCCGCGCCCTCGCGGCCCGCGCCGACCTCGCCGCACCCGTCGGCGGCTCCCCCGCGCTCACCGTGGTCACCAACGCGCTCAACATCGCGGGCGAACTGGCGGTCCGGCCCCAGTTCAAGATCGTCCTGACGGGCGGAGTGGCCCGGCCGCAGTCGTACGAACTGACCGGGCCGCTGGCCCAGCAGACGCTCGGTCAGCTGACCGTCGACACGGCCGTGGTCGGCGTCGACGCCTTCGACCCGGCCGACGGCGCGGCCACCCGCCACGAGGACGAGGCCGCCGTCAACGCGCTGCTGTGCCAACGGGCCCGCCGCGTGGTCGTGGCGGCGGACTCCACGAAGCTGGGAGTCCGCGCCTTCGCCCGGATCTGCGCCACCTCCGCCGTGGACGTCCTGGTGACGGACACCGCCCTGACGGACGCCGCCGCCCGGCCCTTCCGGGACGCGGGCGTGGACGTCGTACGGGTCTGACGACGCGCCAGGGGAAGGCGTACCGAACGTCCCCCTCCGCTCAGCCCCGGCCCTCGAACCCCGCCAGCACCTCGCGGGGGTCGAAGGCGACCCGGATCCGGGCGATCCTGCCGTCCTCCACGTGCATCCAGTTCGCCGTCGGCGCCGGCGGCGCCACGGTGGTGTGCAGCTCGAACCAGGTGATCACCTCATCGCCTTCCGCCACCCGCGCCTTCACGTCGATCTTCTCCAGCACCTGGCCGACCCCCTTCAGCCCGGCCAGCGCCTCCTCCACCCCCGTTGCCGTTCCCAGCGGCCCGACGAAGTCGACGTCCTCGGCCACCAGCCCCCGCACGGTCTCGAAGTCGCCCGCCTCCCAGGCGGTGAAGTAGGCCTCTGCAAGCTGTCGTGCGCTCTTCGTTGTCGTCATGTCCCCATCTTCCCGAGCGCCGCGGCCATCAGTCCAACAGATGATGGTGATGGGATCTATCATCCTGGAATATGGAGATGCACCAGCTGCGCTACTTCGCCGCCGTGGTGGACGAGGGCACGTTCACCGGCGCCGCCCACCGCCTGCACGTCAGCCAATCCGGCATCAGCACCCAAGTGGCGAAACTGGAACGCGAGTTGGGACAGCCCCTGCTCGACCGCTCCGGACGCCGGGTCCGCCTCACCCCCGCCGGCGAGGCCGTGCTCCCCCTCGCGAAGAACGCCCTCGCCACCGTCGACGCCATCCAGCACACCGCGGCCGAGTTCGCCGACGCGGTCCGCGGCCGCGTCCGGCTCGGCATGATCATGGGCTGCTCGATCCCGCCCTTCCTGGACACCGTCGCCGGCCTCGGCCGCACCCACCCCGGCATCGAACTCAGCCTGCACGAGGGCCACTCCGACGACCTCCAGTCCCAGGTCCTCTCCGGCGCCCTCGACCTCGCCCTGATCGCCTACGCGGGCGAGGTCGCCCCGGGCCTGGAGTCGGACGTCGTCGTCGACGAGCCGATCGCCGTATGCGTGCCGGCCGGGCACCGTCTCGACCGGGCGGAACCCCGGCTGGCCGGCCTCCGGGGCGAGAAGGTCCTCTGCCTCTCCCGGGGCACCGGAATCCGTGCCGCCTACGAGGACTCCTGCCGCCGGCTCGGCCTGGACCCGCGCGTGGACATCGAGGCCAGCTCCCCGCTCACCCTGCTCCGCCTCGCCGAACGCGGCGCGGGCGTCGCCGTCCTCAGCGCCTCCTCCGCCCAGGGCTCCGGCCTCCGGGCCGTCCCCCTCGCCGACGCCGCCACGCACGGCCGGCTCGGCCTCATCGCCCGCCGCGACCAGCACTCCCCGTCCGTACGGCTGCTGCGCGCCAGGCTCCTCGCCGCACTGCGAGGTGCCTGAGGGCTGTCCGATGGGGCGGGAGCACCCGGCTCGTGGCTGTGGCTTACCGCACGACCGGACGGTTGGCGGACGTGTACTCGTCCGCGACTGTGAAGACGCTGGCACATCGCGGGCATTCCGCTCCACCGAACAGGTGGGCAATCCCGTTGGCGAGCGCCTCCTGCCCGTCGCGGACAGTGACCTCGTGCATCCATCGGCCGGTTCCGGTGAGTTCCTCGGCGGCCGCCGGCCGCAGGTCCCGTCGGATCAGCTCACCGGCGTCGTACACCTGCGAGTAGCGTCCGAAGCCGCCGATGGCGATCGTCACGGCCACGCCGCAGTGGGGACAGTCCACGCCCATGATGTCGTCCGTGAAGCCCTCCAGGGCGTTCGCCCAGTGGTACTCCTCTTCAACTGCGAGCAGGGCACGGAAGCACGCGAAGTAGTCAGCCGGCCTCGACCGCAGGTGCCCGTCCAGCACCTCACGGAACTCCTTGATCGCGTCGGCGCAGTCAGCCAGCAGGCCATCGCAGCCGTGCCGCCCTGCCACGCGCTCAAGGATCTTCCCTGCCAGCCCGCGCGCCTCCGCGCTGCGTGGCGCGAGGCGAACCAGGCGCGGCAAGGCGGCGAAACTGGCCGGAGACAGCAGGTCGTGCTCAAGGACGAGCCGCCAACCCAGCTCCTTCCACGCTTCAGGGTCGCCCTCGCGCTCCACCCGCTCCAAGAGCTCGGGAACGCGATCAACCTCGAACCAGCAGTCACGCATCTGTGTCCAGTCCACCACCTGGACATTGAACCCCCACGAGGCCGCCAACGGCGAGGCGACTCCGCTTGCGCAGGTGTCGTGGCGGCGGCCGGGAGAAGGGCCAGGTCTCGCCCTTCACCGCATAGCCCCCACTCAGCCATGCCGACGGCCCTGGGCCCTCCGACCGGGTCCTCAGCCGGCTGGGACGCGGATCGCGCGGCGGTCAGGAACCGGGCCGGGCGAGGTGGGCGGCGATGGTGCGGGCGCAGGCGAGGGACTCGGTGTGCGTGGTGTCCACCTCCAGGTCGTAGAAGACCCCCTCGTGGACCACGGCCGCCTGGGACGCCGCCATGCCCGGGGTGCGGTCGCCGCGCGCGACCTCCCGGCCCGCGGCGACCTCGGGGTCGCACCTGACCCCGACCCACAGTACGTCCAGCCCGGCCAGGGCCCGCAGCCAGCGCTTCTGCGACTCCGCTCCGCCGAGGAAGACGTCGTCCACGACGATCCTGGCGCCGGCCCGCGCCATCGTCGCGATGCCCTCCGTCCAGGCCTCCTCCAGCGCCCGGAAGTCCGCCCCGACGCTCACCCGGCCGTCCTCGCCGAAGACGATCCCCCCGTCCGCGTCCCGCATCCTCGCGGGCAGGGCGTCGACGAAGGAATCACAGCCGAACGCCAGCCACGGCTCGGGCAGTTCGGCCTGGAGGCAGCGCACGATCCCGGACTTCCCCGAGCTGGACGCGCCGTTGAGAATGATCATCTGAGTCGTCACGGACCCACCGTAGGCCGCTCCCCGCCCGGCGCCCACCGGGTTTCGGCGCCCGGCCGCTCAGTGTGCCGGGACCCGCCGGGCCTCGTGGGTCAGGGCCGCCAGGACCGGGGCGATCAGCGGGTGGGTCTCGGCTCCGCGACGGGTGGCGGCGAAGACGCGGCGGGTGGCGGCCGGGCCCGCGACGGGGCGTACGCGGACCTCCCGGAGGTCCATGCCGCGCAGCGCCGAACGCGGCACCAGCGCCACCCCCGCGCCCGCTCCGACGAGGGCGGTCACCGCCCGGAAGTCGTCCGAGGAGTGGACGAAGCGCGGCTGGAACCCCGCCAGTTCACACGCCAGCAGGGTCACGTCGTGGCACGGGTTCCCCGGGTACTGGCCGACCCAGTCCGCGTCGGAGAGGTCCGCCAGCGCCACGGCGGGCAGACCGGCGAGCGGATGCCCGGCCGGCAGCACCGCGTCGAAGGGTTCCGCGTACAGCGGGAGCACCGACAGCCGGCCGTCGTCGGCGCCCGGCGCGCCCCGGTACTCCACCGCCAGCGCCAGGTCGGCCTCCCCGGCGAGCAGCAGCGGCAGGCTCTGGTCGCCCTCCGCGTCGCGGACCCGGAGCCGGATGCCCGGGTGCTCCAGGGCGAGGCGGGCGATGGCCGGGGCCAGTACCTCGGCGATGCCGGTGGCGAAGGCCGCCACCGTGACCTCGCCGGCCGAACCGCCCGCGTAGGCGGCGAGTTCCGCCTCGGCGCGCTCCAGCTGGGCCTGCACCTCGTGCGCGTGGCCCAGCAGGATCTCCCCGGCCGCCGTGAGCCGTACGCCCCGGCCGCTGCGGGTCAGCAGCGCGTGGCCGGTCTCCTGCTCCAGCGCGGCGAGCTGCTGGGAGACGGCGGAGGGGGTGAGGTACAGGGCTGCGGCCGCGGCGGTCACCGTACGGTGGTCCGCCACGGCCCGCAGGATGCGCAGCCGGCGGGGGTCGATCACACCCCCATGATGTCAGCCCTGAGCAGCGGAAAGCGTCGCGCGGGCGTCCACGAAGGCGGCCACCGCGCGCTCCACGTCGGCCGTCGAGTGGGCCGCCGAGAGCTGGACGCGGATACGGGCCGCGCCGAGGGGAACGACCGGGTACGAGAAGCCGATCACGTACACGCCGCGCTCCAGCAGCAGCTCCGCCATCCGGCCCGCCTCGGCGGCGTCGCCGATCATGACGGGGGCGATGGCGTGGTCGCCGGGCAGGATCTCGAAGCCGGCCTCGGTCATCTTCGTGCGGAAGAGCTTGGTGTTGGCCGTGAGCCGCTCGCGCAGGTCGTCGGCGGACTCCAGCAGGTCGAGGACCTTCAGGGAGGCGGCGGCGATCACCGGGGCGAGGGAGTTGGAGAAGAGGTACGGGCGCGAGCGCTGGCGCAGCAGTTCGACGATCTCGGCGCGCGCGGCGACGTAGCCGCCGGAAGCACCGCCGAGGGCCTTGCCGAGGGTGCCGGTGATGATGTCGACGCGGTCCATCACCCCGTGCAGCTCCGGGGTGCCGCGGCCGCCGGGGCCGACGAAGCCGACGGCGTGCGAGTCGTCGACCATGACCATGGCGTCGTAGCGGTCGGCGAGGTCGCAGATCTCGGTCAGCGGGGCGACGTAGCCGTCCATGGAGAAGACGCCGTCGGTGACGATGATCTTGCGGCGGGCGCCGCCCTCGGTGGCCTCCTTCAGGCGCGCCTCCAGCTCGGCCATGTCGCGGTTGGCGTAGCGGAAGCGGCGGGCCTTGGACAGCCGGATGCCGTCGATGATGGAGGCGTGGTTGAGGGCGTCGGAGATCACCGCGTCCTCGGCGCCGAGCAGGGTCTCGAAGACGCCGCCGTTGGCGTCGAAGCAGGAGGAGTAGAGGATCGTGTCCTCCTGGCCGAGGAAGGCCGACAGGCGGGCCTCCAGCTCCTTGTGCACCTCCTGGGTGCCGCAGATGAAGCGGACGGAGGCCATGCCGTAGCCCCAGCGGTCGAGCGCGTCCTTCGCGGCGGCGACCACGTCGGGGTGGTCGGCCAGCCCGAGGTAGTTGTTGGCGCAGAAGTTCAGCACCTCGCCGGGGGCGCCGCCCGCGGTGACGGCGACGGCGGCGTTCTGCGGGGTGCCGATGACGCGCTCGGGCTTGTGCAGGCCCGCTGCGCGGATCTCGTCGAGGGTGGTGCGGAGGTCTTCGCGTACGGACTCGAACATGGGCTTCGGATTCTCCTTGTGCGGATCGCCGTCCGGCGGACGGGGAGGAGGGGGCCGGGCCCCGCGGAGGGGGGAGGGTTGGCGGGGCCCGGCCCGGAGGGAGGTGGTCTCGTGCGGTGGTCGCGGCGGTCGCCCGGGCGACCGGGTGCTGCTCGTGGGCCCTGGCCCGAACCACCGGTCCCGCCGTCCCGGCCGGGAGGGCGGGCGCCGGACGCCGGTTCCGGTCCGGTGGCTCGGACCGGTTTTCCCGGGTCCGGGCCCCGGGCGCGGGTCGGTGGCCCGGCCCGGCCACCGCCGGAGGCCAGGGCCGTGTCGCCCCGGGCCGTGGGGTCCTAGGCCGTCCAGTCCAGGATGATCTTGCCGCTGCGGGCGGTCGCGGCCTCGTCGAAGGCGGCCTGGAAGTCGCGGTGCGAGTAGCGGCCGGTGATCACCGGGGACAGGTCGAGCCCGCCCTCCAGCAACACGGTCATCGCGTACCAGGTCTCGAACATCTCGCGGCCGTAGATCCCCTTGATGGTGATCATCGAGGTGACGACCTTCGCCCAGTCCACCGGGAACTCCTGGGCCGGGAGGCCGAGCATCGCGATCTTGCCGCCGTGCGTCATGTTGTCGATCATGTCGCGCATCGCCTCGGCGCGGCCGGACATCTCCAGGCCGACGTCGAAGCCCTCGCGCAGCCCCAGCCGGGTCTGTGCCTCGGCGATGGAGGACTCGGCGACGTTCACCGCGAGCGTGGCGCCCGCCTTGCGCGCGATGTCCAGGCGCTCGGGGCTGACGTCGGTGATGACCACGTTGCGCGCGCCGGCGTGCCTGGCCACGGCGGCGGCCATGATGCCGATCGGGCCCGCGCCGGTGATCAGCACGTCCTCGCCGACCAGCGGGAAGGACAGCGCGGTGTGCACCGCGTTGCCGAAGGGGTCGAAGATGGCCGCCACGTCGAGGTCCACGGCGGTCCGGTGCACCCACACGTTCTGCGCGGGCAGCACCACGTACTCCGCGAAGGCCCCGTCGCGTCCGACGCCGAGCCCGATCGTGGAGCGGCACAGGTGGCGGCGGCCGGCCAGGCAGTTGCGGCACTTGCCGCACACCAGGTGGCCCTCGCCGCTGACCAGGGCGCCGGTCTCGATGTCGCGGACGTCCGCGCCGACCGCCGCGACCTCGCCGACGAACTCGTGGCCGAGGACCAGCGGGGTCTTCACCGCGCCCTGCGCCCAGCCGTCCCAGGCACGGATGTGCAGGTCGGTCCCGCAGATGCCGGTGCGCAGCACCTTGATCAGCACGTCGCCGGGGCCGTACTCGGGCTCGGGGACGTCCATGAGCCACAGCCCGGGCTCGGCCTTGTGCTTGACGAGTGCCTTCATGGCGGTGGCTCCAGGCATGCGGAAGGGAGTGCCGCTCCCGCTGGTGCGCGGGGGGCGTGGGTGACGGGGACCAATCTGCCGATCGGCTCGGTGATCAGTCCATCGAGACTTTCTTAAGCGGGTCGACAGCGCAGCTTCACGCCTATGCTCCTCCCGTGACGGGGAGGGGACCGGGGGGCGGCAGCCGCGCTATGGTCCCTCACCGGGGAAAAGGGGAGGTGAGGGGCGTGCCGAGTCTGCGCAGCAGGGCGCTTTCGGCCGCACTGGTCGCGATGCGGCGGCGCAAGCGGTTCACGACCGCCGAGGCGGTGCGGGCGGCCGTGGCACAGGCGGCCCGCAGGCCCGCTTCGCATCTGCCCCCGCGCTCGCTGGGACGGGTAGCGGAACTGTCGCGGACCTTCGTCGGGGCCTGGCCGGTGTACGACGCCTCGCCGCGCGGGGAGGAGCCCGTGGCCCAGGTGCTGTACGTCCACGGCGGCGCGTACATCGGTGAGCTGGTCCGGCCGCACTGGTCGCTGATCCGGACCCTGGTGACGCGGGCCCGGGCCCGGGTGGTCGTACCGGCGTACGTGCTCGCCCCGCGCGGGACCGCCGACCGGAACGTTCCCGTGGCCGCCGATCTGCTGAGCGGCCTGATCGAGAGCGGCGGCGCGGGCGGGACGGTACTGATCGGGGACTGCGCCGGGGCCGGGCTGGCGCTGGCCGCCGCGCAGCGGCTGCGGGAGCGCACCGGTGCGCAGCCGTCGCGGATCGTGCTGATCTCGCCCTGGCTGGACCTGGGCATGAGCCACCCCGGCCAGGAGGCGCTGGAGGCGGCCGATCCGGTGCTGGCGAGGGCCGGTCTGGCCGAGGCGGGACGGCTGTACGCGGGGACCCTCGCGGTGGACGACCCCCGGGTGAGTCCGCTGTACGGCTCCTTCGAGGGGCTGGCGCCCCTGACGGTGTTCACCGGCACCCGGGACGTGCTGGCCACCGACAGCCACGAGCTGCGGCGGCGGGCCGGAGCGGCCGGGGTCCGGGTGGAGTGGCACGAGGAGCCGGGCCTGCCGCACGCGTACCCGCTGCTGCCGGTCCCGGAGGGGCGGGCGGCCCGGGACAGGATCGTCGAGCTGATCGGGGAGGCCGCCGACACCCCCTAGACCGGCCGGAGCCGCACCGGCCGGGACACCGCCCGCGGCCGGAAGGTGCTCGCCGCCCGCGGCCGGGCGGTGCGCGCCGCGCGAGGTCAGGCGGTGCACGTCATGAGCGAGCTGACCGGCCAGGCGCGGTACGCCGTCCAGTACGCCTCGTCGCGCGCGGCGTCGGCGGGCGGGGTGCGGGAGGGCTGCCAGCCGACGGTGCTGAAGCCCGCGTCGACGGCGGCTTCGGCGAAGTCGGCGTGCGCCCATTCGCGGTACTCGAAGTGCTGCGGGGGTTCCGTCAGGAACTGGGCCTTCAGCAGCGGGGCGTCCCCGTCCGGCACCCGGTCGAGGATGCGCATCCCGTAGGGGGACCAGTCCACGCGCGGGTACGCGCCGGGGTTGCGCACGAGCGACAGCAGCCGTCCGCCGGGGCGCAGGTTGGCCCGGATGCCGCGGAACATGGCGTGCAGGGCGGCCCGGTCGGGGGCGTGGCTGAACAGGTAGACGGCGGTGGCGAGGTCGAAGGGGCCGAGCTGCGGCATGTCGGCGGCGTCCGCGAGCACGTACTCGACGGTGGCGGAGGGGGGCGCGGACGCCCGGGCCCGCCGGACCCGGTCCGGGCAGCTGTCCACGCCGACGGTGCGCCGGGCGCCGCCGCTCGCCAGCAGTGCGGCGGTGCCGCCGTGTCCGCAGGCCACGTCGAGGGTGTCGAGGTCGCGGACCCCGCCGAGGGCGTCGAGGGCGGTGCGGAGGGTGAAGGCGTCGGCCGCCGTGAAGGCGGCGCGGGGTGCCGGGTGCGTGTCGTCGTACGGGGGTCGCATGCCGGATGCCTCCCCGGCGGGGGCGCGGCTGACGGCGTGCGCGGTGCCGCGTCCCCCCTTCGGGGGAGGCGTTCGGCGCATCGCGGCTGCGGAAGCGCCCCGTCAGCCGGGCAGCAGCTCGCGGGCGCAGGCGCGCAGCCAGACGTGCGCCGGGTCGGCGTCATGACGGGGGTGCCAGGCGAGCCCCACGGGCAGCGGCGGGAGCTCCAGGGGGACTTCGAAGGTGACGAGGCCGAGGGCCTCGGCCTGGGGGACGCTGCGGGAGGCGATCAGGCCGATCAGGTCGGTGTCCCGCAGCACGAAGAGGGAGGCCGGGAAGGAGCCGACGCCGCCCACCACCCGCCGGGACAGCCCCCGTTCGGCCAGGGCGGCGTCGACCGGCCCCTCCAGTCTGCCGCGCCGCGAGACGGTCAGGTGCTCCCCCGCGGCGAACCGGCGCGCGGTGATCCGGCCGCGCAGCAGCGGGTGCCCGCCGCGTACGACGCCCAGCATCCGGTCGTCGAAGAGGTGCTCGGCGCGCACCTCGGGGGAACGGCTGTCGATGACGCCGAGTTCCAGGTCCGCGACCCCCTCGCGCAGCACCGGCAGGTCGACGTGGCTCTCGGACAGGAACCGCAGCCGTACCCCGGGCGCCTCGCGGGCCGTCCGCCGGAAGAGCGCGGCTCCGAACGCGGCGGCGAAGGAGTCGTGGGCCAGGACGGTGAAGGTGCGGCTCAGGGTCGCCAGGTCCACCTGGCCGCCCGTGAGGAACAGGGCGCGGGCCCGCTCGACCACGGCGCGGACCTCGCCCCGGACGGACAGGGCGTGCGGGGTGGGGACCATCGTCCGGCCGGCCCGGACCAGCACGGGGTCGCCGAGGGCCTTGCGGAGCCGGCCCAGGGTGCGGCTCATGGCGGGCTCGGAGAGGTGCAGGCGGGCGGCGGCGCGGGAGACGCTCGACTCCTCCAGGAGGACGTCGAGGGCGAGGAGCAGGTTGAGGTCAAGCCCGGATGCGGATTGCGTCACGCGCATTCATCCCTTGCAGAACGTGCACTGGAAAGCAGGTCACGCCAACCCTACGGTGATTCCGGGGTGTTCGAGCAGACCGGACCGGACCGCCGCGCATCCCGTCCCCACCGACCGTCGACTCCCAGGAGGAGCCGTGCTCCGCCGTGCCCGCACACCGTCCCCGCCGCTGCCGCCGCTGCCGGCGTCGCCACCGCCGTCGCCGCCGGCCGGTGCTTCCGCGCCCGGTCCGTCCCGCGCCGCCCTGCTCGCGCTGTGCGCCTGCGTGCTCGTCGCCCAGGGCATGGTCGCCGCCGTGAACCTGCTGATCCCGCAGCTCGCCGCCTCCGCCCTGCACCCGAGTCCGGGCCAGCTGCTGTGGGCGGTCGACGCGTACGTGATCGTCTTCGCCGCGCTGCTGATCCCGGCCGGGGCGCTCGGCGACCGCTACGGCCGCAAGGGCGCCCTGCTGGCCGGGCTCGCCCTGTTCGCGGCGGGCGGGGCCCTCAGCGCGCTCGCCGCCTCCCCCGCCACGCTGATCGCCGGACGCGGGCTGTGCGGGGCCGGAGCGGCGCTGATCATGCCCGCCACCATGTCGGTACTGGTCCACCTGAGCCCGCCCGAGCGGCGCGGGCGGGCGCTGGCCACCTGGACGCTGTCCGCCGGCCTCGGGGGCCTGGCGGGCAACGTGGCGGGCGGTCTGGCCGGGGAGTTCCTGACCTGGCGGGCCCTGTTCTGGGCCGTCGTCCCGCTGGGCGCGCTGCTCGCCCTCGCCGTGGCCCGCACGGTGCCGCGTACGCCGTCGCGCGCGGACGCGGCCGTCGACCCGCTCGGCGCCCTGGTCCTGGCGGGGGCACTGTTCGCGGTGGTCCACGGCATCATCGAGGGGCCCTCGTACGGCTGGTCCTCGACCCGGGTCCTGGGCTCCTTCGGGGGCGGGGCGGTGCTGCTGGCCGCCTTCACCGCGCACGCGCTGCGCGCCGCCCGCCCCCTGCTGGACCCGCGGGTCTTCGCCTCGCGGGGGCTGCGCGCGGGGACGCTCGGCATCGGCGCCGCCTTCTTCGGGCTCTTCGCCCTGTTCTTCGTCAACGCCCAGTACCTCCAGTACGCCAAGGGCTTCTCGCCGGCCCTGGCGGGGCTGGCGATCGTCCCGCTCACCGTCGGCATGGCGGTGGTGCCCCGGTTCGGCGCGCGGCTCGCGGAGCGGACGGGGCCGCGGCTGCCGGTGGGGGCGGGGCTGCTGCTGATCGGGGCCGGGCTGCTGCTGGTGTCGACCGCCGACGCGGGCACCCCGTACGCCGCGTACGCGGGCTACCTGCTGGTGCTGTCGGTGGGTACCGGGCTGTGCGCGCCCGCGCTGACGCTGACGGTGGTCTCGGAGCTGCCGGCGCACCAGGCGGGGCTGGGCTCGGGGCTGAACACCGCCGCGCGGGAGATCGGCGCGGCGCTCGGGGTGGCGGTGGTCGGGACGGTGCTGGCCTCACGGTTCCACGGGGACCCGGCGGATCCCGCGCAGGCGGCCGCCTTCACCGACGCCATGGGGGTGGCGCTGCGGACGGTGGCTGCCGTACTGGTCGTCGCCGCGGCGGTGGTGGTCCGGGGATACCGGGGCGCGGACGGGGGGCGCCGGGGGCGCGCGGGTGCAGCCGCCGTGGGCGAGGGCGCATCCTGACTGTGTGACGGCGAGAGCGGACAGCGGCGGCCCCTCCCCCGTCGACACGGGCCGGGCGCTCGCACGGGCGGCGGCCGGTGCGATGCGGGCCGTCGGCGGGTACGGGGGCGGTGTCTACCTGCGCTCGGATACGGACGGGCTGCTGCGGATGGCCGTGGTCACGGGGCTGCCCGTGCGGTTGTTCCGGCCCTGGTGGCGGATGCAGGTGAACCGGCCGTACCCGGTCGCCGAGGCGTACCGCACGGGGCAGTCCGTGCACCTGCCTGACGCGGAGGCCGCGATGCGGCGTTTCCCGCAGCTGATGGCCGGGCTGCCGTTCCCGTTCGGGTCGTTCTACGAGCCGGTCACCGCCGGTGCGGAGCGGTTCGGGGTGCTGCTGGTGCTGCGGCCCGCGACGCCCGGCGAGGAGCTGGGGGCCGGCGCCCGGGAGCGGCTGCGGGAGGTCGCCGCCGGGCTGGCGGGGGAGCTGGCCGCGCTGGGCGCCGCCGGGGAAGCGGTCCGCTGGGACGGCGACCCGCTGTGCGTGCCCGTGCCCGCCGCCGCGGACGAGGCGCGGGAGGCCGTGGACCGGCTCGGGACGGCGGTCCTGTCGGTGGACCGGCAGGGCGGCATCGCCTTCGCCAACACCGCCGCCCGGGAGCTGCTCGGGCGGGACGCGCCCCCGCTGCGGGGACGTGTGCTGTGGGAGGCGCTGCCCTGGCTCGGCCACCCCGCCTACGAGGACCACGTACGGGGGGTGTTCATCTCCGGCGAGCCCGTGCGCTTCACGGCCCGGCGGGGCCCGCCGCCGGACGCCGACGCCCGTCCCGGCACCGGCACCGGCACCGGCCCGGACGCGGAGTGGCTGTCCGTGGGTCTGTATCCGGGGCCGTCGGGGGTGACGGTCACCCTGGAGGCCGCCGACCCTCCCGCCTACGCCCCCGGGTCGGTGACCCGTCCCGGCGCCGGGCTCGGTTCGCCGGCGGACCGGGCCTCCTCCCTCTACCGGCCGGTGGCCCTGGCCATCGCACTGACCGAGGCGGTCACCGCGCGCCAGGTGTCGGCCGTGGTCACCGAGGAGCTGCTGCCCGCGTTCGGCGGCCGGCAGCTGGCGATCTACGTGCTCGACGAACGGCACCTGTACCTCGCCTGGGAGACCGGCTTCCCCAAGGGGTTCCTGAACCGGTTCGACGGGGTCTCGCTCCACGAACGGCTGCCGGGCGTGGAGACCCTGACCTCGGGCCGGCCGCTGTTCTTCGAGTCGATGGAGCGCCTGGCGGAGGCCTATCCGGGGATCCCGCTGGACGCGGAGATCGGCGCCCGGGCCTTCCTGCCGCTGATCGCCTCCGGCCGCCCTGTCGGCTCCTGCATCCTGGGCTTCGACCAGCGCCGCGGCTTCAGCCCGGAGGAGCGTACGGTCCTCACGGCGCTGGCGGGCCTGATCGCGCAGGCCCTGGAGCGGGCGCGGCGCTACGACAGCGAGGCGGCGCTGGCCCGGGGTCTCCAGGCGGCGCTGCTGCCGCACCGGCTGCCGGTGCGGGGCGAGGTGACCACGGTGGGCCGGTACCTGGCCGGGACGGACGGCATGGAGGTCGGCGGCGACTGGTACGACGTCATCGAGGCGGCCGAGGGCCGGCTGGCACTGGTCATCGGCGACGTCCAGGGCCACGGGGTGGCGGCCGCCGCCACCATGGGCCAACTGCGCAGCGCGGTAAGGGCCTTCGCGCTCAGCGGCAATGACCCGGAGCAGGTGGTGCGGGGTACCAACCAGCTGCTGATCGACCTGGACCCGGGGCAGTTCGCCAGCTGCTGCTACGTCCTGCTCGACCCGGGCTCCGGCCGCGCCCTGGCCGTCCGCGCCGGGCACCCGCAGCCGCTGCTGCGGCACGCCGACGGCCGGGCCGAGGTGCTGGACCTGGCGGGCGGGGTGGTGCTCGGCGTCGACCCCGGGGCGCGGTACCCGGTGACGGAGCTGGAGCTGGCGCCGGGCGCGGTGCTGGCCCTGTACACCGACGGGCTGGTGGAGACGCCGGGCGCGGACATCGACGACGGCGTGGAGCGGCTGCGGGCGGCGCTGGCCGCGGCCCGGCCGTCGCCGCTGACGGAGACGGCCGACCGGCTTGTCGCCGAGGCGGCCCGCACCGCCGACCGCCCGGACGACATCGCCCTCCTCCTGGCCTCCCGCGATCCGGCCCCGACCCCGGCTGCGGGCGCCGCGCCGGAGCCGCCCGCCGGACCTTCCTGAGCGGGGGCCACCGCGGCGAGGCGCACCGGTCCGCCGGCCGCCCAGTTCCCCGGAACGATTCGGGCGCATGCGACATAGGCCCACAGGCGCGGCCAGAACTCCCGCACGGTGCCCCGCCGGCCCTCCCGGGCCTGTCTCGCGGTCCTGCGAAGCGGAGGGGACCGCGCTGGCTGGTCAGCATCCCCGACACGGAGGGGGCGCGGGAGGCGTAGCCCCTGCGCCCGGAGTACGGCCACGGGGGCCGCCGCGATCCGCGGCGGCCCCGGTGGCGGGGACGGGGTTCAGCCGGCGGCTCCGCCGGCGGACAGGGTGATCGCGGTGTTCACCAGGCCGACGTGGCTGAACGCCTGCGGGAAGTTGCCGAGCTGGCGGCCGGCGCGGGGGTCGTACTCCTCGGCCAGCAGGCCCACGTCGTTGCGTACCGCCAGCAGCCTCTCGAAGAGTTCGCGGGCCTCCTTGGTCCGGCCGGTCATGTGCAGGGCGTCGGCCATCCAGAACGAGCAGGCCAGGAAGGCGCCCTCGTCCCCCGGGAGCCCGTCGACCGGGAGACCTTCGGTGCTGTAGCGACGGACCAGGCCACCGCTGCCCAGTTCCGCCCACACCGCGTCGATGGTGCCGGTCACC
Organism: Streptomyces sp. NPDC029122; assembly: GCF_055569445.1. Classification (NCBI taxonomy): domain Bacteria; kingdom Bacillati; phylum Actinomycetota; class Actinomycetes; order Kitasatosporales; family Streptomycetaceae; genus Streptomyces; species Streptomyces sp. NPDC029122. The sequence goes on from NZ_JBVHWK010000001.1 coordinate 389,847, forward strand.
CGGGGGTCGTCGGGCGGGAGGAAACCGACGCGGGGGATGAGGAGGGTGGCCGCGTCCAGCTCGCGGGAGCCGTAGTACTGGGTGAAGGTGCCCCGCTCGGGGTCGTAGCCCTTCGCGCAGACGTCGCGGTGCACCTCGTCCCGCATGGCCCGCCAGCGATCGATGTCGCCCGGCAGGTGCGGGGCGCCCTCCAGGGTCCGCACGGCCCGGTCGGCGGCGACCCAGGCCATCACCTTGGAGTGCGTGAAGTGCCGGCGCGGCCCGCGCACCTCCCACAGTCCCTCGTCCGGCCGGCGCCAGTTGCGTTCCAGGAAGTCGAGGAAGTAGAGCTGGATCTTCCAGGCGTGCCGTTCCGAGGCCAGCCCGGAGGCCCGGGCCAGGTGGAGGGCGTCCAGGACTTCTCCGTACACGTCCAGCTGGAGCTGGTTCACGGCGGCGTTGCCGACCCTGACCGGCGCGGAGCCCTCGTAGCCGCGCAGCCAGGGCAGCTCGGTCTCGGGGATGCGGCGCTCGCCGGAGATGCCGTACATGATCTGGAGGTCGGCGGCGTCGCCCGCGATGGCGCGCAGGAGCCAGGACCGCCAGGCACGGGCCTCGTCCAGGAATCCGGTGGACAGGAGGGCCCCCAGGGTCAGGGTGGCGTCGCGCAGCCAGCAGTAGCGGTAGTCCCAGTTGCGGACCCCGCCGATCTCCTCGGGCAGTGAGGTGGTGGCGGCGGCGGCGATTCCGCCGGTGGGGGCGAACGTGAGGGCCTTGAGGGTGATCAGGGAGCGGGTCACGGCCTCCCGGTAGGGCCCCTCGTAGCGGCACTGGGCGGACCAGTCGCGCCAGTCGGAGAGGCTGTGCTCCAGTGCCTCGTACGGGTCGACGGTCTCGGGCCGCGGCTCGTGCGAGGGGTGCCAGGTCAGCACGAAGGCGACCTTCTCCCCCGGGCCGACGGTGCATTCCGAGCGGGTGCTGCGGTCCTCGCCCCAGGTCCGTACGGGCGGCTCGCTGCGGAACCACGCCGAGTCGGGTCCGGCGATCGCGACGCGGTCGCCCTCGCTGCGCCGTACCCAGGGCACGACGTGGCCGTAGTCGAAGCGCAGCCGCAGGGTGCTGCGGACGGTGACCCGGCCGGAGACCCCCTCGACGATCCGCATGACGTCGGGCGCGCTGCCGCGCTGCGGCATGAAGTCGACGACCTTGACGGTGCCTTCGTCGGTCTCCCAGTAGGACTCGAGGACCAGCGAGCCGTCGACGTACGCCCGCCGCGTGCACCGCTCGCCCTCCTCGGCGCCGGCCGGGGCGATGCGCCAGTGGCCGTTCTCCTTGTCGCCGAGGAGGGCCGCGAAGCAGGCGGCGGAGTCGAAGTGGGGCAGGCACAGCCAGTCGATGGACCCGTCGCGGCCGACCAGTGCGCAGGTCATCAGGTCGCCGATGAGTGCGTAGTCTTCGATGGGTTGTGTCATTCATCCGCTTTTCCCGCAAACGCGGGGGGTCAATCAGTCCGCCCGCAAGGGTGTTTCAGTGACGGATGAGCAGGGCGACGGCGGCGAGGACCACGCCGAGGGCGAGGGCCCGGGCGCCGAGGGCCAGCCGGTGGGTGCGCAGGGCGGGCACGGGCAGGAGGCGGTCGACGGCGTGACGGCCGGGGCCCGCGAGGGTGAGGGCGGCCGCGGCGGCGGCCAGCAGGAGCTCGTACTCCATGCCCTTCGGGGCGAAGAAGGCGCCGGCGCCGTGGACGGCCAGGGCGTTGATCATCGTGCCGGTGACGGCCGCTCCGGCGAGCGGGGTCAGCAGGCCGAGGGCGAGTCCGAGGCCGCCCAGGGTCTCGGTCAGGCCGGCGACGACGGCCATGGCGTCGCCCGCCGGGTAGCCGCCGGCGGTGAAGAACTGGCCGGTGCCGCCGATCCCGCCGCCGCCGAACCAGCCGAAGAGCTTCTGGGTGCCGTGGGCGGCGACGGCGAGGCCGAGCACGACGCGCAGCAGGAGCAGTCCGGCGTCGTGGGCGGAGGTGTCGGCCACGGGCGCGGCGGGGGCGGCGGCCGGGGTCTGCGTCAGGGTGGCGGAGGCGCTGGTCATGGGGGTCCTTCCGGTCGTTCGCGGCCCGAGGGAAGTTAGTTCAAATTCGAACCGGCGGACGCGAGCCTAGCCACTGATTCAAATTCGAACAACTCGTGTACCCTGGCGCCATGGCTGACACGAGATGGCTGGACGACCGCGAGATGCGGGCCTGGAGGGGCTTCCTGGCCGCCTCGGCACTGGTGAACCGGCGTCTCGACCAGCAGCTCAAGGACGACTCGGGGCTTTCCCACCCCCAGTACGAGATCCTCGTGCGGCTCGCGGCGGCACCCGGCCAGGAGCTGCGCATGACGGAGCTCGCGAACGGTCTGATCAACTCCAAGAGCGGCCTGACCTACCAGGTCGGGCAGATGGAGAAGGCCGGCCTGGTCCGCCGCCGCAGCTGCCCCTCCGACGTGCGCGGGATCTTCGCCGTCCTCACCGACGCCGGCCGCGCCCGCCTGGAGGAGGCGGCCCCCGGCCACGTCACCGCCGTGCGCGAGGTCCTCGTCGACGTCCTCACCCCCGAGCAGCTGGACGCCCTCGCCGACGGGCTCGGAGAAGTCAGCCGCCGCCTGCGCGAACAGGGCGCCTGACGCCGGACCCGGCTCAGCGCCGCGGAGCGCCGCGCACCGATGGGATTCCCGCGCCGCGCCGGTCTGTGAGCGTGAGACCGACTCGTGGAAGGCTGGCGCCGTGCGAAAACTGATCTACGGCATGAACCTGAGCCTGGACGGCTACATCGCCGCGCCCGGCGACGACATCGGCTGGAGCGTGCCGAGCGACGAGCTGTTCCAGTTCTGGTCCGACCAGTTGCAGGCGACCGACCTGACGCTGTACGGGCGCAAGCTGTGGCAGACGATGAGCTCCTACTGGCCGACCGGCGACCGGCAGCCAACCGCCACCCCGGCGGAGATGGAGTTCGCGCGCCGCTGGCGGGACATGTCGAAGGTGGTGTTCTCCTCGACCATCGACACGGTCGACTGGAACACCCGCCTGGTCACCGGCGACGCGGTCGCCGAGATCACCCGGCTCAAGGCCGAGGACGGCGGCCCGATGGACATCGGCGGCGCCACGCTCGCCGGGGCGGCCATGCGGGCCGGGCTGATCGACGAGTACGTGCTGGCGACCGCGCCGGTCCTGGTGGGCGGCGGCACGCCGTTCTTCACCGCGCTGGACAGCTGGGTGAGCCTGAACCTGGTGGAGACGCGGACGCTTCCCTGCGGCGTGGTCCTGACCAGGTACGAGACGAGGCGCTGAGCACCCGTCACGGGACTCGACCGCCTGCCGGGCCCACGGGAACGCGACTCACCCGGCGCCGACGGGCAGCAGACCGAGCCGGCTCTCGAGCCGGGCCGGCAGGGGCAGCAGGCGGACGCCCTCCTGCTCGTCCGGGTCGGTCCGCGCGACCAGGCAGACCACGTCCTGCTCTCCGCTGTTCACCGGCAGGTGCGGGGTGTCCGGGGGGACGTAGATGTAGTCACCCGCGCGCAGCACCGTGTACTCGGCCAGGTCCTCCCCGTGCCACACCTCGACCTCGCCGGACTGGATGAAGATGGCCGACTCGTGCCCCTCGTGCAGGTGAGGACGGCCCCGGGTGCCCGCCGGCATCACCAGCCGATGGAGACACAGCCGCTGCGCCCCGGCCGATTGCGCGCTGACGCCCGCTCCGAAGGTGCCGCCCTGGATGCCCTCGTACTGTCCGGTGCGGACTACCGTGCACTGCTTCTGATCTGTCACGTGCGCAGTAGATCAGTCCGCCGACGGCGGCCGATCGGTTCACGCCATGTCTGTCATCGAAGGCCGGCCTCCCGGCACCGCGGCGCGGTTTCCGAGATCCCGCAGGGCGGTCTGGCCTACCGTCGGCAACGGGTCGCAGGACAGGACTCCACCGCACCGGGAGGTTTCCGTGAAGATGCTCATCAATTCCGCCGACACCGTGGTCTCCGACGCGCTGCGCGGAATGGCCGCCGCGCACCCCGAACTCGACGTCGACGTGGAGCGCCAGGTCGTCGTACGGCGCGACGCGCGGGCCGGCGGACGGGTCGGGCTGGTGTCCGGGGGCGGGTCCGGGCACGAGCCCCTGCACGCCGGCTTCGTCGGGCCCGGGATGCTCTCGGCGGCCTGCGCCGGGGCCGTGTTCACCTCGCCGGTGCCCGACCAGATGCTGCACGCGGCGAGCGCCGTCGAGGCCGGTCAGGGGGTGCTGTTCATCGTCAAGAACTACACCGGCGACGTGCTGAACTTCCAGATGGCCGCCGAACTGGCGGAGGAGGACGGCATGCGGGTGGAGCGCGTGCTCGTCAACGACGACGTCGCCGTGACCGACAGCCTGTACACGGCCGGCCGGCGCGGCACGGGCGCCACCCTCTTCGTGGAGAAGATCGCGGGGGCGGCCGCCGAGGAGGGCGCGCCGCTGGAGGCGGTCGCCGCCCTCGCGCGGCGGGTCAACGGCGCGTCCCGCAGCTTCGGGGTGGCGCTCAGCGCCTGCACCACCCCCGCGAAGGGCAGCCCGACCTTCGACCTCCCGGACGGAGAGCTGGAGTTGGGGGTGGGGATCCACGGTGAACCCGGCCGGGAGCGGCGCGCGACGATGACCTCGCGGGAGATCGCGGAGGTGGCCGTGGGGGCCGTACTGGACGATCTCGCGGAGACGGGCCCCACGGCGGGCGGACCGGTACTGCTCCTGGTCAACGGGATGGGCGCGACCCCGCTGCTGGAGCTGTACGGGTTCCACGCGGAGGTGGCGGCGGTGCTGGCGGCGCGGGGCGTGCCGGTGGCGCGGGCGCTCGTCGGAAACTACGTCACTTCCCTGGACATGGCAGGCTGTTCGGTGACCGTGTGCCGGGCGGACGACGAGCTGCTGCGCCTGTGGGACGCGCCGGTACGGACGGCCGCCCTGCGCTGGGGCTGCTGAGCGCGTGGCGCACGTACGGGACGACGGTGGAGGAGACGGGATGCGTGACGCGGAGTTCTTCCGGCGCTGGATGGAGACCGCCGCGACGGCGGTGGAGCGGGAGGCGGACCGGCTGACCGAGCTCGACTCCCCCATCGGGGACGCCGACCACGGAGCGAACCTGCTGCGGGGGTTCACGGCCGTACGCGCGGCGCTGGCCGGGGCCGACCCGGCGGCCGCGCCCGGGGCACTGCTCCAGCTGGCCGGACGCACCCTGATCTCCACGGTCGGCGGCGCGTCCGGCCCTCTGTACGGGACGCTGCTGCGGCGCACGGGCAAGGAGCTCGGGGAGGCCGCCGAAGTCACCGACGAGGAGCTGCGCGGCGCCCTGGACGCCGGAGTGGACGCCGTGGCCCGGCTGGGCGGGGCGGCGCCGGGCGACAAGACGATGCTGGACGCTCTGGTCCCGGGGGTCGCGGCGTTGGGTACGTCGTACCGTGCCGCCGGGGAAGCGGCGGAGGGCGGGGCCCGGGCGACCGTTCCGATACTGGCCCGCAAGGGCCGCGCCAGCTACCTCGGGGAGCGCAGCATCGGGCACCAGGACCCGGGAGCCACTTCGGCCGCCCTGCTGCTGGGCGCGCTGGCCGACGCGGCGCAGGAGGCGGCGTGAGCGCCGGGGAGCTGGTCGGGATCGTGCTGGTGTCGCACAGCGCCGCGGTCGCGGAGTCGGTGGCGGAGCTGGCGCGGGGCCTCGCGGCGGGCGGGGCGCTGGCTCCGGTGGCCCCGGCGGGCGGCACCGCCGACGGCGGGCTGGGCACGAGCGCGGAGCGCATCGCCGGGGCCGCGGCGGCGGTGGACCGGGGGGCCGGGGTCGCACTTCTCGCGGACCTGGGCAGCTCGGTGCTGACGGTGAAGGCGCTCCTGGAGGACGGGGAGCTCCCGCCGGGGTCCCGTCTGGTGGACGCCCCGTTCCTGGAGGGCGCGGTGGCGGCCCTGGTGGCCGCCTCGGCGGGCGCCGCCCTGGAGGCGGTGGCGGCCGCGGCCGAAGAGGCGTACGCCTACCGCAAGGCCTGACACCACCGGCCGAAGAGGCGTACGCCAGCCGCAAGGCCTGACACCCACCCGCCGAAGAGGCGTACGCCTCCGCAAGGCCACACGCTCGCGGCCTGAAGGGCCCCGTGCCAACCGCAAGGCCGGCGCCCCGGCCGCATGCCGGCACCGTCCGCCCGGAGCCGGACGGGCCGTACCGCCCGGGGACGCGCCCGGGAGCCGGGAGCCGGCCGGGGACTACGGGCGGCCGCGGAGGCTTTCGATCTCCCGGCGGTCCCGCTTCGTGGGGCGGCCCGTGCCGCGGTCGCGGATGCCGACCACCGCCGCCTCCACCGGGGTCGGCGGCGGCGGGCTGTTGTCCACGTAGCACTCGGCGGCGACCGGGGGTCCGACCCGTTTCGTCACGGGGCGCCGGACCACGACGATCCGCTCCCGGCCCGCGTGGAAGAGCCGCACCTCGTCGCCCGCCCGGACCTGCTGCGCCGGCTTCGCCCGCTCGCCGTTGACCTTCACGTGGCCCGCCCGGCAGGCGGTCGCCGCGACGGAGCGGGTCTTGGTGAGCCGCACCGACCAGATCCAGGCGTCCACCCGCGCGGTTCCCGTCTCCAGCGGGGCCGCCCCCGCGTCCGTGGTCCTCGTACCGGTCAACTGAGCCTCCGTCCCTGCGTCGGCCGTGCCTGCCACGTCCGCCCTGCCCCGACTCTAGCGATCCGGCGGCCCCGGAGCGGAACGGTTTCGGCGGATACCACAAGCGCCCTGGCATCTGCTATGGACAAGCGGCCAAACTAATTGCACATGCCGCCTCGATGGGCCTACCGTGTCGCATATGCAGCCCCACACCAGTGGGCAGGCGGCACACCAGCCGGGCAGGGCTCCGGCCCCCGGCCGGCCGTCGGCCCGGCAGAGGAGCACCCCGCTCGTGAACGCCGTCCCCCGCACCCGCCGCCTCGCCGCCGCCGCGCTCACCGCCGCACTGCTCGTCCCGCTGTCCGCCTGCGGGAACGGCGGCGGAGCGGGCAAGGAGGCGGACGCCGGCGCGCCCTCCTCCCCGGCCGGGGCGGAGGGCGCGCACCTCACCGTCCTCGCTGCCTCCTCCCTCACCGACGCCTTCAGGACGGCGAAGGGGACCTACGAGAAGTCCCACCCGGGCACCAGGGTGAACATCTCCTTCGCCGGGTCGCAGGAACTCGCCGCCCAGGTCAAGCAGGGCGCCCCGGCCGACGTGCTGGTCACCGCCGACACCAGGACCATGGACGCCCTCCGGGCCGAGACCGGCGACGCCACCGTCATCGCGAAGAACCGCCTCGTCATCGCCGCCGGCAAGGGCAACCCCTTCGGGATCGACGAGCTCAAGGACCTCGGCGACTCCAGGATCAAGGTCGTCCTGGCGGCGCCCGAGGTCCCGGTCGGGCGCTACGGCAAGCAGATCCTCGACGCCCAGAAGATCGAGGTGAAGCCGGTCTCCCAGGAGCCCAACGTCCGCGCCGTCCTGAGCAAGGTCGAGCTGGGCGAGGCCGACGCCGGTCTCGTCTACAAGACCGACTCCGCCAAGTCCGGTGACAAGGTCGTCACCGTGGACATCCCGGACGACCAGAACGCGGTCGCCTCCTACCCCGCCGCCGCCCTCAAGCAGTCCCGGAACGCCGGAGCCGCCGCCGCGTTCGTGGCCTGGCTGAGCGGCCCCGAGGCGCAGAAGATCCTTCAGGACGCCGGCTTCCAGAAGGGCTAGCCGCCGTGACCATCGGAGGGGCTGCCCGGCCCGGGGGGACGGGCGGCCCTTCCGGCGTGTCCGGCGCCCGCGCCCGTACGCTCCGTAGGATCCCTCCCCGGCCCCGACCAGGAACCGCCCTCACCCCATGAGCAGACTCCGCACCCGCACCCGGCCCCCCGTGACGCTGGCGCTTCCCGCGCTGCTCGCCGTCGCGTTCCTGCTGCTGCCGCTCGTCGGCATCCTCACCCGCACGCAGTGGGATGAGCTCGGCGACCACCTCGGCCACCCCGGTGTGGTGACGGCCCTGAAGCTCTCGCTGCTGGTGTCCTTCTGGGCGCTCGGTCTCTCGCTGGTCCTCGGCGTACCGCTCGCCTGGCTGCTGGCCCGGGTCGAGTTCCCCGGCAAGGCCTTCGTCCGCTCCCTGGTGCTGCTGCCGATGGTGCTCCCGCCGACCGTCGGCGGTGTCGCGCTGCTGCTCGGCTTCGGACGGCGCGGCCTCCTCGGGCCGTGGCTGGAGGACACCTTCGGCGTCACGCTCCCCTTCCACACCTCCGGCGCGGTCGTCGCGGCGACCTTCGTCGCCATGCCGTTCCTGGTGATCAGTCTGGAGGGGGCGCTGGGCGGGCTGAAGCAGAGCTACGAGGAGACCGCCGCCTCCCTCGGCGCCTCACCGGTCCGGGTGTTCTTCACGGTGACCATGCCCATGGTGGCGCCCGGCCTGATCGCGGGCGCCGCCCTCACCTGGGCCCGCGCACTCGGCGAGTTCGGGGCGACCATCACCTTCGCCGGCAACCTGCCGGGCACCACCCAGACCCTGCCCCTCCAGGTCTACCTGCTGCTCCAGGACCAGCCGGAGGCCGCCACCTCGGTGTCGCTGCTGCTGCTCGCCATCGCCATGGGCGTGCTGATCGCCCTGCGCGGCCGCTGGAACGGCATGCCCGTGACCGCGCGGGCCCCCGCGGGCGGCCCGGAAGCACCCGCGACCCCGGCCGGTCCCCCTGCCGCCGTCGCGGAGGAGCCGCCCGTCCCCGCCCCGGCCGACGACGGCCGCTGGGCCCTGCACGCCGAAGTGACCGGCTTCAACGAGCTCACCCTCGACGCCGGACCCGGCACCACCATCGCCGTGGTGGGCGAGAACGGCGCCGGCAAGACCACCCTGCTGCGCGCCCTGCTCGGCCTGACCCCGCGCGCCCGCGCCGCGCTCCGGCTCGGGGACACCGACGTCACCGCGCTGCCCCCGCACCGGCGGCGGGTGGCCTGGGTCCCGCAGGACGGCGCGCTGTTCCCGCACCTGAACGCCCTGGCCAACACCGCTTACGGGCTGCGGGCCCGCGGGGTGGGGCGCGCCGAGGCCCGCCGTGAGGCGCAGCTGTGGCTGGACCGGCTCGGCGTGGGTCACCTCGCCCGGCGCCGGCCCGCCCAGCTGTCGGGCGGCCAGGCCCAGCGGGTGGCCCTTGCCCGGGCGTTGGCCGCCCGGCCCCGGCTGCTGCTGCTCGACGAGCCGCTGGCCGCCCTCGACCAGACGACCCGGGCGCACGTGCGGCACACCCTGCGCAGGCACCTGGCGGGCTTCGGCGGGGTCTGCCTGATCGTCACGCACGACCCCGTCGAGGCGGTGTCGCTGGCCGACCGGGTCCTCGTACTGGCCGACGGGCGCACCCTCCAGGACGCGCCCCCCGCCGAGGTCACCCGGCATCCCCGCTCGCCGTGGGTGGCCCGGATGCTGGGCCGCAACGCCTGGGCCGGCACCGCCTCCGCCGAGGGGCTCGCACTCGCGGACGGCGGCCGGCTGGTGGTGGCGGAGACCCTGCCGGAAGGATCGCAAGCCCTGGCGATCATCGCCCCGGAGGCGGTGTCGCTGCACCGGGAGCGCCCGGGCGGCAGCCCCCGCAACGTCTGGCCGGGCACCGTACGGGAGGTCACCTCGGCGGGCAGCCGGCTGCGCGTGCTGGTCTCCTCGGACGAGGCGCCCGACCTGGTCGCGGAGATCACCCCGGAGGCGGCCGCCGAGCTCGGAGTGGCCGACGGCGCGCGGATCTGGACGAGCGTGAAGGCCACGGAGGTCACGCTGGTTCCCCTCTGACCCCTGGCGGGGAGGGGCCGGAGGGGAACCGTTTGGACGGCGGAAGCGGCCCTGACATATGTTCAACGCTGCCCGGACCGGCGCACCGGCCGGCGCCGGTACCACGTTCGCCGCCGTCCGTCACCGCATCGCCGTTCGTCACCGCATTCTTCGCACGTCCCGTGGGGGGTCCTTCACCATGTCCTTCAGCGCGCCCGGATCGCCCCCGCCGCAGGGTCCCGTACCCCAGCCGCCGTACGGTGCGGCCCCGTACCCGGCCGCCCCCGCGCCGACCGGACCCCTCTACGGCGGCCAGCCGGTGCCCGGACAGCCCTACCCCGGACAGCCGTACCCCGGCCAGCCCTACCCGGGGCAGCCCTACCCCGTTCCGCCGCCGGCGGTCCAGCAGCTGCGCTCCCCGCAGGGCCTTTCGACCGCGCTGACGCTGCTGCTCGGCGTCGCGGGCGTGGTCAACCTCTACTCGGCCGCCGCCAACCTGTACGCGTGGTCGCTGATGCGGGACGTCGCCGCGAACCCCTCCTCGGTCCCGGACGACTCGCTCGACCGGTCGGACCTGCTGACCGGTCTCGCCGGCGGCCTCCAGGGACTGTTCCTGTCCGTCACGGCCGTGGTGTTCGTCATCTGGTTCTACCGGGTCCGCGTCAACGGCCAGCTCTTCCGTCCCGACGCCTTCACGCTGGCGGGTGGCTGGGCGATCGGCTCCTGGTTCGTCCCGGTCGGCAACCTCTTCCTGCCGTACCGGGTGGCCAAGCAGACCTGGGAGGCGAGCGTCCAGCTCGCGCCGGACGGCTCGTACCGCCACGTGTCCACGGTTCCGGTGACCTCCTGGTGGATCGTGTGGGCCGTGTCGCTGGTCCTCGAACGGGTCTTCAGCGTGCTCTACGTCCGCGCCGATTCCCCGGAGGGCCTGCGCGACGTCTCCGCGTTCGGCGCCGTCGCCGACCTGACCGTGGTCGCCGCGGCCGTCCTCGCGGTGCTGTTCGTCCGGAAGCTGACCGCCCTGCAGAACGTGAAGGCCGCGCAGGGCCCGTACGCCGCCGTCTGACGTTCAGCCGTCCGCGGGGTCGTCGTCCGCCCGGCCGTCCGCCCGGCCGGGTGCGGGGACCGTGAACTCGCACCAGACGCACTTCCCGGCGCCCCGGGGCTCCACTCCCCAGTCGTCCGCGAGCCGTTCGACCAGCAGCAGTCCGCGGCCCGACACCGCCCAGTCGTCGGCCTCGCGGCGGCGGGGCATGGCGCTGCTGCGGTCCTCGACCTCGATCCGGATCCGGCCCGCGGCCGTCAGCCGCAAGGAGACCTGCCCGCCCCCGTCGGTGTGGACGAGGGCGTTGACCATCAGCTCGTCCGCGGCCAGCTCGATCTCGTCGGCCCGCTCCCGGGCGCCCCAGGCCGCCGCGGCCGCCCGGATCAGGTGCCGGGCCATCGCCGGGCCGTCCGGGTCCCCGGGCACCAGGCGCTGGTGGAGCGGACCGCCGCCGCGCGGGGCGGGGGCGCCGCGCCGGCGCAGCAGGAGCAGGGCCATGTCGTCCCCGCCGCCCGCGTCCCCGACGAGGCCGCAGAGCACGTCGGCGAGTTCCTCGACGTCGGCCGGGCCGTGCTCTGCCGCCTCCAGCAATTCCCGCATCCCGGTCTCGGAGTCGTCGCCGGGCCGTTCGACGAGGCCGTCGGTGCACAGCAGCAGGGTGTCCCCGGGGTGCAGTTCGAGGGTGGTGACGGGGTATCCGGAGCCGCTGCCCCGCTGCTCCCGCGGGGGCAGGCCGAGGGGCAGCCCGCCGGCCACCTGGATCCGGTGGCAGCTGCCGTCCCCGCGCCGCACGACCGGGTCGAGGTGACCGGCCCGCACGATGTGCAGCATCCCGGAGTCCAGGTCGAGTTCGGCGTAGGTGCAGGTGGCGAAGCGCTCCGTCGCCAGGTCGCGCAGGAAGGCCGAGGCCCGCGCCATCGCCATGCCGGGGGTGTGGCCCTCCAGGACGTAGGCGCGGAGCACGATCCGCAGCTGGCCCATGACGGCGGCCGCGTCCGTGTCGTGGCCCTCCACGTCGCCGATCGCCACCCCGACCCGTCCTTCGCCGAGGGGGACCACGTCGTACCAGTCACCGCCGATGTCCCGCCCGATCCGGGCGGCCCGGTACCGTACCGCGATCTGCGCGCCCGGCACCTCCGGGATCACCCGGGGCAGCATGGCCCGCTGGAGCCCCTCGGCGAGGTCGTGCTCCTGCTCGAAGAGCATGGCCCGCTGGAGCCCCTGCGCGATCCCGCTGCCGAGGGCCACCAGCAGGTTCCGCTCCTCCGCGTTGAAGTCCCCGTCACGGGTGTACAGCAGCCCGAGCGCGCCGACGGGCCGGCCCTGGGCGATGAGCGGCAGGTACGCCCCGCTGCGCACCGCCAACGGCTCGATGTACGGCCACAGCAGGGGGTAGCGGCGCTGGAACTCCTCCCGCGATGCGAGGAAGACCGGCTGCAGGGTCCGTACGGCCTCGCTCATCGGGAAGTCGGCGTCGATGCGCGTGTACTCGATCTCGGGTACGTACGAGCCCAGCCGGCCTTCCGCGACCAGGTGGATCCGGCCGCCGTCGACGACGCCGAGCATGACGCTGACGGCGCCGAGGTGCCCGAGGGCCTCGGGGTCCTTGAGGACGTCGGTCACGTCGTTGACGGTGCGGGCGTGGGCGAGGATCGCGGTGGTCCGCTCGACGACCCCGGTCATCCGGCGCCGGCCGTCGTCCCGCTCGCCCGCGGCCCCGGGCTCACCGGGGTCCTCGGCGGCGTCGCGGAGGATCCCGATGACCCGGTACGCACGGCCGTGCGGGTCCCGCACGATGTGGCCCTGGACATGGGTCCAGGCCGTCGAGCCGTCCTCGCCCAGGGTGCGGAAGTAGGCGCCGTAGTGGCTGCGGCCGTCCTTCAGCGCCTGGTCCACGCGGCCGTCGAGCCGTGCCCCGTCGCCCGGGACGACACGGCGGCGCAGCCCGGCGGGGGTCCCGTCGAACTGTTCCGGGCGCAGGCCGAGGACCTCGAGGGCGGTGGTGTCCAGGTACATGCGCCCGCTGTCGAGGTCCCAGTCGAAGGTGCCCATCCGGTTGAGCGCGAGGCTCAGGTCGGGCCGCGCGGGCCAGTCGACCTCCGGGGTCCGTCCCCGCTGGTCCATGCAGCCAGGGTCTCACTGTTCCCCTCGCGCGGCAGCCGTTGCGCGCCGTCAGGAGCCCTGCCCCGGCGGGTCCCTGGCGGCGCCCGGAGCGGCGCCTTCGGCAGGTCACCCCCTGAGCCTCAGACGGGGGGCGAGGCGGCCCCCGCGTCCGCGTCCGCGTCCGGGGGGAGTGCGCCGGGCGAGGAGGGGGTGGCGGGCGGCGGCGGGGCCGTCGTCCGGTCGGTGGTGCCCGGAGGCGGGGCGGACCGGGTGGCGGTGCCCGTGCCGGTGGCCGGCGGGGTGCCGGTTCCGGTCGCGGGTTCCGAAGGGGAGGGCGGCGGTGTGGGCGCCGGGGAAGGGGGTTCCGGCGGCGTGACGGGTTCCGGCGGCGTGACGGGTTCCGGCGGCGCGACGGGGCGCGGGGGCGTGACGGGGCGCGGGGGCGACACGACGGGTGGCGAGACGGCCGGCGGGGACACGACGGGCGGCCCGACCGGCGGCGCGACGGGCCTGTCCGGCCGCGGGTCCGCGCCGCGGTGGCGTTCCAGCCAGCGGCGGTCGTGGTGGTCGTAGATGACGAACGTCCGCACCACCGTCACCGACGGCGCGATGACCACCACCTGCGCCGGCCGGTACGAGGCCCAGGGGCGCCCAAAGCGCTTCGGATCGGCCTTCAGCGCCACGGGCGGTCCCAGCGGGTTCCCGCAGGCGCAGCGCACCCTCGGCACCCCGCGGTCGTCGACGAGCACGGCCGTCCCGGCCTGGAGCACGGCCTGGTAGGGGGTGGCGCGGCCGTCGCGGTAGCCGTGGTTGGTGACCCGGGTGTCGGTCCGCAGCTGTACGGGGGTGAGCGCGCGCAGGTGGCCGGGGACGGCTGTCGCCGGGATGCCGAGGGCCGAGGCGAAGGCGGCGTTCGTGGCGGGCCGCGCGGTGAGCACGGTGATCTGTTTCTCCACGTCGCAGCTGGCGACGTCCTTGGTGCCGCCGTAGAGGCCCGGCGCGGAGCCGCTGACGCTGCGGGTGCCCGAGGGGCCCGTCGGCGTGGCGGTGTCCTGCGGCGGGGGCTGCGGCGGCGGGGTCGCCCGATCGGCCGCCGTGGACTCGGTGAAGGGGTCCCGGCCCGCCGCGGCGGCCGGCTGGAGGAACACCTCCGCCTCGGCCTGCTGCGGGGTGCCGCCCCCGCCACCGCCGGGCCGGGTGAGTACCACCACCAGGGTGACCACGGCGGCGAGCGCCACGGCCGCCGTCGCCAGCCCGGGCACCGACCGCCACCAGGGTCGCCGGGGCGGCTCCCCGCCGGGCCCGCCGGGCGGGGCGGGCGGGGGCTGCGGTGGCTGCGGGGGTTCCCCGCCCCCGCCCGAGAGCGGGCCGGACGGCGGCCCGGTGGGCCGCCCGGGCGACGACGGCGGTGACGACCGCGACGGCGGTGCCGGCGGCCGGTGCGGCTGGGGCGGCCGCTCGCCGGAGGGTTGCGTGGTCACGGGCTCCTCTTCCCTGGCAGCGGAATCCCGGTACATCAGGAATCAGAACTGAGGGCGGAATACGGAAACGACCGGCATACACGGATTTTGAGCACTGTTGCCGCCCATTGTGTGCGTCGTCCGGCTGGTGCCCGCAAGCCGGGGGTGCCACCGTTGCAGGGTGAGCCGTACCTCCGCGAGGACCCCGGCGCGTCCTTCGGCGCGCGCCTGGCGGGACGCCCTGGTCGCCGTCGTGGCGGGCTTCGCCGTGATGACCGCGGTGGCCGCCGCCGGGCTGGCCTGCGCCGGTGCCGGAGATCTGCCCGGCGGGGCGTTCCCCCGGGTGGTCGCCGCGGTCGTGGTGCTGGCGGCCGGGGGTACCGTCGAGGTGTCCGGGGCCGCCGGGTTCCTGGCCGGTGCCGAGGCGACCCTGTCCGTGCTCCCGCTCTCGGTGAGCCTGGCCGGTGCGCTCACCACCGGGTACCTCTTCCTGCGGCCGCTGCGCCACCGCGCGGTGGCCGGGCCCCGCGAGCTGCCGGCCCGGGCGGGCCGGGCGGCGGTGCTGTGGCTGCTGCTGCTGGCCCTGTTCGCGCTGCCGGCCCGCCGGACCTTCGGGCTGTCCCCCGGCGACTCCCCGCTCGGGGAGTTCGGCGAACTCCTCGACTCCGCGCCGACGGCGGGGTTCCGGGCCGCGCTGGGGCCCACCCTCTTCTTCGGGCTGCTCTGGTTCCTGGGCCTGCTGCTGATCGCCCTGCTGGTCTCCCGCCGCACTCCGCTCCCGGCCGGGCTGCTCCGCTTCCACACGGCGGTGCGTCCTGCCGCGCACGCGACGGCCGTGCTGCTGCTGGCGTACGTGGTCCTCGGCATCGGCACCGGCCTGGTGGTGGCAGCCACCCAGGGGCACGCGGCCCGCACCCTGGCCGTGATCCTGCTCGGCCTGCCGAACCTGGCCTGGCTCGCTCTGACCGTGGGCTTCGGCGGCGCCTGGCAGGGGGCGGCCGAGGGACCCTTCGGCCTGCCGGTGCCGCAGCTGCTGGACCACCTGCTGCGCGGCCCCGGGGGATCCACCGTCGATGTGGCCTCGCTCGCGCAGCGGGACCCGCGGGCGTGGTGGCTGGTCGCGGTGGCCGCCGTCGCGCTGCTCGGCACGGGCGTCCTGGCCGCCGTACGTTCCCCCGCCGAGGTCCGCCCCTGGCAGCACGCGCTGCACCTGGCGGTGGCCCTGGCGCTGGCCACCCTGACGGTGTGCCTGCTGGCCGGCGTCCGGGCCCGGTTGGGGCTGTCCCTGCTGGGGCTCGGGGACGTCTCCGGGCTCGGCGGCAGCGTGGAGCTCACCGCCCTCCTGTGGCGGACGACCGGCCTCGCCCTGCTGTGGGGCGCGGTGGCCGGCTTCCTCGGCGCCCTCCTGGCCCGCCCCCTGCGCCACCCGGGCCGGGTCCCCTGAACCGGAACCGCCCCTGAACCGCCGGACACCCCCTACCTGCCGCGGAACACCGGCAGCGCCCATCGCGGCGGCGGGGGCGGCGGGGCCTCGTCCGGGCCGGGCCCGTGCGCCCGGGGCGCTCCGGCACCCGCCCGGCGCAGCGCGCCGGTGAACTCCAGGCAGGTCCCCCACCGTTCCCCGGGCGACTTCGCGAGGGCCTTGGCCAGCACCTCGTCCACCGCGGCCGGCAGCTCCGGACGGCGCTCGCGGGCCGGGGGCGGCGGATCGTACTGGTGGGCCCAGAGCAGGGCCATGTCGTCCTCCCGCCGGAACGGCGGGCCGCCGGTCAGCATTTCGTGGACGACGCAGCCGAGGCTGTACACGTCGCAGCGCCCGTCGACCGGTTTCCCGGCGATCTGCTCGGGCGCCACGTAGTCCAGGGTCCCGACGAACTGTCCGACGCTGGTGAAGCCGGTGAGCGACAGGGACCTCTTCGTGAGGCCGAAGTCGGTGAGGTAGGCGTGCTCGGGGTGTTCGCTGTCGGTGCCCTCGGCGATCAGGACGTTGCCGGGCTTCACGTCCCGGTGCACCAGGTCGTGGGCGTGCGCGGCGTCGAGCGCGGAGGCCACCTGGCCGGCGATCCGGGCCGCCGTCTCGACGGGCAGCGGGCCGGTGCGGTCCAGCAGGGCCCGCAGGTCCTGCCCTGCGACGTAGCGCATGGCGATGTAGAGGAGGCCGTCGGTCTCGCCCGCCTCGAAGACGGGCACGATGTGCGGGTGGTCGATGGCGGCCGCGACCCTGGACTCGTGGGCGAACCGCCGGCGGAAGGTGTCGTTGAGGGCCAGCTGGGGGGCCAGCAGCTTCAGCGCGACCGTCCGGTCCAGGCGCAGGTCCCTGGCGCGGTAGACGACCGCCATTCCGCCGCGCCCGATCTCGTCCTCGACGAGGTACCCGGCGAACCGCCTGCCGGTCAGTTCCGAGGCCCGTCCCACGGGTGAGGCGGTGTCCCCCATCAGCGGTCTGCCCCGTCGGGCCGGTCCGCGACGCGCGTGGGCTCGTGCGGTTCCTCGCGTACGCCGGCACGTGCCCCGGTGTCCGTCTCCCGCCGCGCCGGCCCGGGCGCGGGCGGGGCACTCGGTTCCGAGACGACCGCGTAGGTGGTCAGACGGCTCCCGTCGGCGTACACCCACCGTCCGGCCGTCTCCTCGTACACCCATACGGACTCGCCGTCGATCACGATCCCGGCGCGCAGGCCCTCCACGGCCTGCCGGAAGCTTTCGCCGGCGGTGGCGCCGGGGGCGGTCTCCCGCAGGGCCCGCCGGTAGCGTTCCAGGGCGTCGGCCGTGCGGGTGAGGAGCGGTCCGGGGTCCTCGGTCCGCTCCAGGGAGCGGCCGGCGGTCGGCGGCGGCCGGGGCACGGCGACGAGCAGCCGTCCGTCGACCCAGGCGGTCCAGCCGTTGGCGCACTCGATCTCCCCCCATTCGCCGTGGCGGGACAGCAGCCGGACGGGGAGGAAGGGGTCCAGGGCGGTGGTGGGCCGGGAGACGTCCGGGGCCTCCCAGGCGGGCAGCCCGTCCTGCGGGACCACATGGGTGGGGCGGAAGCCGGCGCCGGGGTCCGGGGAGTCGGTCATCGCCGGGCCTACTTCCGCATCACGGCGGGTTCGTGCCGCCTCAGCAGCCGTGCGACCAGCAGTCCGAAGAGCAGGGACAGGACGGCCAGCATGCCGACGTCCAGCAGCCAGACCCCGGCGGAGTGGGCGAAGAGCGGGTCGTCGGTGAGGGGGCCCGGCACGATCCCGCCGAGGTCGACGGTGCCGGCCATCGCGCCGAGCGCCCAGCGGGAGGGCACCAGCCAGGCCAGCTGCCCGATCACCGGCACACCGTCGAGCTGGAGGAGCGCCCCGCAGAAGACCACCTGCACGATGGCGAGGAGGACCAGCAGGGGCATGGTGACCTCTTCCTTCCTGACCAGGGCGGAGACCAGGAGGCCGAGCATCATGGCGGTGAAGGACAGCAGGGCGACGGCCAGGGTGATCTCGGCGAGCCGCGGCAGGAAGACCCCGGTGGCGCCGGGTGGGCCGAGCCGCACGCCGAAGAGGCCGACGAGCGTCAGGACGACGGCCTGGGCCACGGTGATCGCGCCGAGTACCGCCACCTTCGACAGCAGGTAGGCGGACCTTGACAGTCCGACGGCGCGTTCACGCTGGTAGATGACGCGTTCCTTGACGAGTTCGCGGACCGCGTTTGCGGCTCCGGTCAGGACGCCGCCGACGCACAGGATGAGCAGGGCGTTGATCGCGGTCTCCCGGGTGAGGGCGCTGCCGGCCAGGGCGCGGGCCATGGCGCCCATCACGAACGGCAGCGCGACCATGATGGCGAGGAAGGTGCGGTCGGCGCCGAGCGCGGTGGCGTACCGGCGGATCAGGGTGGAGAGCTGGGAGCGCCGGCTCTGCGCCTTCGGCGGAGGGGCGGCGAAGCCGGCCGGGCCGGGCGTCGCGGTGTCCCGGGGCGGAGGGCGGCGGAGGGCGCCCGCCACGTACGCGCGGTACTGGGGCGAGGCCTCGTACTCGCCCGCCCAGTCGCGGTCGCGCTGGTTCTCGAAGGCCTCGAAGGCCTCGGGCCACTGGTCGAAGCCGAAGAAGCCGAGGGTTTCCCCGGGCGGTCCGTACCAGGCGACGCGGCCGCCGGGGGCGAGGACGAGGAGCCGGTCGCAGACGTCGAGGCTGAGGACGCTGTGGGTGACCACGATGACGGTGCGGCCGTCGTCGGCGAGGCCGCGCAGCATGTGCATGACCGAGCGGTCCATGCCGGGGTCGAGGCCGGAGGTGGGTTCGTCGAGGAAGAGCAGGGAGGGCTTGGTGAGCAGTTCCAGGGCGACGGAGACGCGTTTGCGCTGGCCGCCGGAGAGGCTGTGGATGGGCTGGTCGGCGCGCTGCTCCAGGCCGAGCTCGCCGATGACCTCGTCGACCCGGGCGAGCCGTTCGGCCTTGGCGGTGTCCTGCGGGAAGCGCAGTTCGGCGGCGTAGGCGAGGGCGCGGCGGACCGTGAGCTGGGCGTGCAGGATGTCGTCCTGGGGGACGAGCCCGATGCGGGAGCGCAGTTCGGCGTAGTCGCGGTAGAGGTCGCGGCCGTCGTAGAGGACGGTGCCGTGGTCGGCGGGGCGCAGTCCGGTGAGGGCGCCGAGGAGGGTGGATTTCCCGGCGCCGCTGGGGCCGACGACGGCGAGCAGGGAGGTGACGCCGACCGGGAAGGAAACGTGGTCGAGGAGGGTCTTGCGGCCGTGGTCGACGGCGACGGCGAGGTCCTGGACGTCGAGGGAGACCTCGCCGGTGTCGGTGTACTCCTGGAGCTGGTCGCCGACGAGGCAGAAGGCGGAGTGGCCGATGCCGACGATGTCGCCCTCGGTGAGGGGGGCGCGTCCGACGGGAACCCCGTTGAGGTAGGTGCCGTTGTGGCTGCCGAGGTCGGCGATCTCGTAGGTGCCATCGGCGAGGGCGCGCAGTTCGGCGTGCCGGCGGGAGACGACGAGGTCGTCGATGACGAGGTCGTTGCCCGGGCCGCGACCGATGCGGACGGTGGTCCGGGCGGGCAGCGGCCGGATGCTGGTGGGGCTGCGGAAGGTCCCGGTCATGGCCGGATCGGCGACGCGGGAGGGGCGCGAGGCGGCGGCAAGGGGCGGCGTACGGGTGGTGAGGACGGCGCGCGGGCCGTCCTGCACGCTCCCGAAGCGCAGTTCGCTGCCGGGGCCGACGGCCCACTCGTGGACGCGGTGGCCGTCGGCCCAGGTGCCGTTGGTGCTGCCCTCGTCCTCGAGGGTCCAGTGGTCCCCGTCGGGGCGCAGGACGGCGTGGTGCCAGGAGACGCGGGCGTCTTCGAGGCAGATCTCGCAGAGGGGGTCGCGGCCGACGTGGTAGGTCCGGCCCGGGCTCATGGGGGTCGAGCCCTTGGCGGTTTCCAGGACGAGTTCGGGCGCGGTCGCCGCACCGGACCACTGGACCATGAACAGATTTTCCCATGAACCGGAGCAACCGGCAGAAGAGACGTCACCGCAGGTCAGAGGGTTCTTAAGGAGAATGACAACGGTCCCCGTTGCAGCCTTTGCCGATCTCGTCGCGGTGCGCTTCACTTCACGCGTCGGAACCGAACAAACGGGGGAAGCCATGAGCCGGCACGACCACGCGTACGAGGAAACCGGGGCGGACCACACCGGACACGGGCACGCGGGCCACGGGCACGCCGGGCACAGTCACGGCGTGGGCGCGGACGCGGACCGCCGCTGGCTGGCGATCGCGCTCGGGCTGATCGGCGGCTTCATGGCCGTGGAGGTGGTCATCGGCGTGATGGCCCACTCCCTGGCCTTGATCTCCGATGCCGCGCACATGCTGACGGACGCCGTCTCGATCGTCCTCGCGCTGATCGCGATGCGGCTGGCGGCGCGCCCGGCGCGGGGCGGTTTCACGTACGGCCTCAAGCGCGCGGAGATACTCTCCGCGCAGGCCAACGGGCTGACCCTGCTGCTGCTGGCGGTCTGGCTGGCGTACGAGGCGGTGCGGCGGCTGCTGGATCCGCCTCCGGTGGAGGGCGGGCTGGTGCTGGTGACGGCGCTGGCCGGGATCGTGGTGAACATCGGCGCGGCCTGGTGCATCTCGCGGGCGAACCGGTCCTCGCTCGCGGTGGAGGGCGCCTACCAGCACATCCTGAACGACCTGTTCGCCTTCATCGGGACGGCCGTGTCCGGTCTGATCGTGCTCACGACCGGTTTCGTGCAGGCCGACGCGATCGCCACGCTGGTCGTGGTGGTGCTGATGGTCAAGGCGGGCTACGGGCTGGTCCGCGATTCGGGGCGGATCTTCCTGGAGGCCGCGCCGGCGCACGTGGACCCGGACGCGGTCGGCGACCGTCTGGTGCACCACGCGCCCGTCACCGAGGTGCACGACCTGCACATCTGGACGATCACCTCCGGTCAGGCGGCCCTGTCCGCGCACGTGCTGGTGGAGCCGGCGGGCGACTGCCACGCGGTACGGCGGGAGCTGGAGCTGCTCCTGGCGAAGGAGTACGGGATCACCCACACCACCTTGCAAGTGGACCACGTGCAGGACGCCCTGCTGTCGGTCGGCCGGGCGGGCGAGGCTCCGGGCGGCGCGGACCCGCACTGCGCGGACGCCCACGGCCCGGTGCACCGCGAGGGGCCGCACGCGCACTGACGGCCGGCCGGCGCCACGGGCCGGCGGCCGGCCGGCGGCGCCCGGGCACTGAGCGGGGCTCCGGCGGGGCATGTATGGCCCCGTGACGGATGTGAAGAGGTACCGGCGGAGCGCCGGCCTGCTGCTGTTCCGCCGGACCGCCGGGCACGGGGTGGAGGTGCTGCTCGGCCATATGGGCGGCCCGCTCTGGGCCGGGCGGGACGCCGGGGGCTGGGCGATCCCGAAGGGCGAGTACGGGCCGGACGAGACGCCCCGGGACGCGGCCCGCCGGGAGTTCACCGAGGAGCTGGGGCTGCCTCCGCCGGAGGGGGAGTACCTGCCGCTGGGCGACGTGCGGCTGAGCAGCGGGAAGCTCGTGATCATCTGGGCGGTGGAGGCGGACCTCGACCCCGCGCTGACCGTGCCGGGCACCTTCACCATGGAGTGGCCGCCGCACTCGGGCGTCGAGCGGGAGTTCCCCGAGCTGGACCGGGTGGCCTGGTTCGCGCCCCCGCTCGCCCGCAGCAAGCTGATTGTCAGTCAAATCCCTTTTCTGGAGCGCCTCCTGGTGCTCTTGTCGGATTGACCTGACCTTTACTTGCCAATAAACGCCACCTCCGTGGACATTGCACATATGACGAACGTCGTGCTGGTGGGAACCCTGGACACCAAGGGTGTCGAGTACGGCTGGCTGCGCGAGAGGCTGCTGCGCGCCGGCGTCGAAGTGGTGCTGGTGGACACGGGGATCATGGGAGAGCCCCGGGTGCCCGCGGACGTGCCGCGCGAAGCGGTGGCGCGGGCGGCGAGCACGGAACTGCCGGAACTGCGCACGGCCGCCGACCGGGGCGCGGCCGTGACCACGATGGCCCGGGGCGCCGAGGCGACCCTGTTGCGCCTGCACGCCGAGGGCCGCCTGCACGGCGTGCTCGCGATCGGGGGCAGCGGAGGGACCTCCATCGCGACGCGGGCGATGCGGGCGCTGCCCCTGGGCGTGCCGAAGATGATGGTCTCGTCGATGGCGTCCGGGGACGTGTCCCCCTACGTGGGCTCCGCGGACATCACCATGATGTACAGCGTGGTGGACATCGCCGGGATCAACAGCGTCTCGGAACCGGTGCTGGCCAATGCGGCGGAGGCGATGGCCGGGATGGCGAAGGGCTTCGCCCGCTCCGTGCTGGACCGCAGCCGGCCGGCCCGGCTGGGCGCCGGCTCGCGGCCGCTGGTGGCCGCGAGCATGGCGGGGGTGACCACGACCGGGGTGGACGCGGCCCGGGAACGGCTGGAGCAGCTGGGGTACGAGGTACTGGTCTTCCACGTCAGCGGCGCCGGCGGCCGCACCCTGGAGACGCTGGCCGGGCAGGGGGTGTTCGCGGGGGTGCTGGACCTGACCCTGAGCGAACTCGCCGACGACCTGTGCGGGGGCATCCTGAGCGCCGGCCCCGACCGGCTGAGCGCGGCGGGACGGGCCGGGGTTCCGCAGGTGGTGAGCCTGGGGGCGCTGGACATGGTGAAGTTCGGCCCGATGGAGACCCTGCCCGAGCGGGTGCGCTACCGCCGGGTCCGCGTCCACAACCCGTCGATCACGGTGATCCGTACGACCGAGTCCGAGTGCGCCGAGCTGGGGCGGAGGGTCGCCGGCAAACTCCGTGCGGCGACCGGGCCGACGGCGGTGTGCCTCCCGCTGCGCGGGCTGTCCACGCTCGGCGCGCCGGGCGGCCCGTACCACGACCCGGGCGCGGACCTGGCGCTGTTCTCGGCGCTGCGCGAGGGCCTGCGGGGCAGCGCGGCCCGGCTCTACGACTACGACACCCACATCAACGACCCGTCCTTCGGGCGGGCGGCGGCCGACCGGCTGCACGCCATGATCGGGGCGGTGGCGGCGGCGGCCTGACCACGCTGCGGGACACGCGGCGGGGTGGGGAACCGGCCGTGGCGGAAAGCCGTCCTCCGGAGGGAACGGACCGTCGGCGGCCGGCCCGGTCCGACGACCGGCCGGCCGCCGCGGGCGGCCGGCGACGCCACGGACGGGGGCGCAGGATGGGCAACGGGTGGACGGTACCCGGCTACACCGAGGTCCGGGAGCTCGGCGCGGGCGGCAGCGGCCGGGTCGTGCTCGCGCTCCACGACGCCACGGGCACCGCGGTCGCGGTGAAGTACCTCAGCGAGCGGATGCGCGAGGACCCGGCCTTCGTACGGGAATTCCGCTCGGAGGCCCGGCTGCTGGGCGGGCTCGTGTCGCCGTACGTGGTGGGCCTGTACGAGTACGTGGAGGCACCGGGCGGCGCGGCGATCGTGATGGAGCTGGTCGACGGGATCTCCCTGCGCGCCGTGATGCGGGAGTCGGGGCCGGCGGACGCCGAAGCCGCGCTGGTGGTGCTGAAGGGCTCCCTGCTCGGGCTGGCCGCGGCCCACCGGGCCGATGTCGTGCACCGCGACTACAAGCCGGAGAACGTCCTGGTAGCGCCCGACGGCTCCTCCAAACTGGTGGACTTCGGCATCGCGGCGGGCCGGGACACCACCCCGGGGGTGGCGGGCACCCCCGCCTACATGGCCCCGGAGCAGTGGCAGGGGCGGCCGGCCTCGCCGACGGCCGACGTGTACGCGGCCACCGCGACCTTCTTCGAGCTGCTGACCGGCCGCAAACCGTATGACGGGGCGAGCTTCGCGGAGCTCGCCGTCCAGCACATCGAGGCCCCGGTGCCGGAGACCGAGGCCCCCGAGCCGGTACGCCCGCTCATCCGGCGGGGGCTGGCCAAGCGGCCGGAGCAGCGCCCGGAGAACGCCGAGGCGTTCGTCGCGGAGCTGGAGGCGGTGGCGGTGGCGGCCTACGGGCCCCAGTGGGAGGAGCGCGGGCAGCGCAGGCTCGCCGCGCTGGCGGCCCTGCTGCCGCTGCTGTTCCCGTCCGCGGCCGGCGCGGCGGCGGGCACCACGGCGGTGGCGACGACCACGATCGGCCGGGCCGGCTGGGCTCCCGGGCGCGGGGGCTGGCTGGCGACGGGCCTGGCCCTGGTGCTGGGCGCGCTGCTGGTGCTCACGACGGACGCGATCGGCGGCACCCCGCCCGCGGCCTCGGCGCTCAGCGACTTCGCCACGACGAGCCCGGCCCCGCCCGGGTCCGCGTCGCCCGCGCCGGGGCCGTCCGCCCCGGCCCCGGCGCCGCCCTCCGCGGGCCCGTCGGCGTCCCCGTCGGCCGGTGTCCCGCCGACCCCGACGCCGACGCCCACCCCCTCGCACCCGGTGAGCGCGAGCCCGTCGCCGAGCCCGACGCCCAAGCCGACGGTGACCCACCGGCCGGCCCCGACGCCCTCCCCCACGCCGAGGGTGACCAAGGTCGGCGTCACGCTCGAGCCCGGGGTCTACCGGGGGGAGGCCACCGTCTCGGTGGCCGCCCAGGGCAGCGGGCCGGTCACCGTCGTACTGGAGTGGTTCCTCGGCAGCAAGCCGGGTGCGTACTCCGTTCCCGACGGCACCGACACCGTCGTCGTGCAGGCCGGCTCCCTCGCCCAGGTGGTCCGAACCCACGCCTTCAGCCGGGGCCACGGCTGCTACGGCGGCGTGCGGGTCACGACCCGGCCCGCCGCGGCGAACGGCTCGGCCTCCGCTTCCCGGCTGATGGCCCGCTGCCAGACCCAGGAGCCCACCCAGGAGCCGCCACGATGAGCGATCCGCGCGCCCCGAGGGGCCCCGCCGAGGACGAGTACAGCGCCACCGTGCTCGGCAGCCACTGGTTCAGTGGTCCGCCGCCCCCGGCGGACGCCGCGCCCGACCGGGTCGAGGGTTCCGTACTGCGGTTCGGGCCGGGGGTGACGGCGGCGATGGCCCCGCCGTTCCCCGTCCACCCCGGGCCCCGCGGGCCCCGGCCGGCCGCGCGGCCGGGCGGCGGCTGGCGCCGGTACACCCTGGCCGCCGTGGTGCTGGCCGCGGTGCTCGGCTACCTGGGCTGGCAGCGGTTCGGGCCGGCCGTCGAGGTACGGGACCTGTCGGTGGCCACCGACCCGCGGGGGCCCGGGTGCGACGCGACCGCCGATGTGGTGGCCGTCGTACGCACCAACGGGCGCCCGGGAACCCTCACGTACCGCTGGGTCCGCAGCGACGGCACCCGGTCGGAGGAGCTCACGGAGCGGGTGCCCGGCGGGCGCGAGGAGGCCACCCTGCACCTCCTGTGGACCTTCCGGGGAACCGGCGGCTACCCGGCGCGCGCCGAGCTCCAGCTGCTCTCGCCCGAGCGGAGGACGGCGGCGGCCGAGTTCACCTACCGGTGCCCCCGGTAGCGGGGAGCCCGGAAGGCCCGCGGCCGCTCCGGGGAGCCGCCGCGGGCCGTTCCGCGTTCCCGTCCCCCGCCGCAACCGGGGGACGGAGTCGGTGGGAAGCGGCCGGCGGGACGGCGCCGGACGGCTCCCGGTCCGGACGGATTCCCCGTCCGGACGGTCATTAGAACCGCGCGTGCGCGGTGATGTCGGCCTGGAACTCCCCGGTGATCGCGGGGGTGACCGTCGGCCTGGACTGCGCCACCGCCGCCAGGTAGTCCTCCGTCGTCGCGCCGAACCGTGCGGCCGCCGCACCGCGCGCGCCCACCGCCTCCAGGTCCCGCTCGAAGGACACCTGCGCGGCGATCCGCGCGGCGTGCTCGATGTCGGCGGGGGTGAACAGCTCGGTCGCCGCCACCAGCGCCGCCACGTCCACGTCGGTCCGTCCGGCCGTGTAGCGCGACCAGATCGCGGCGCGCGCCCCGGCGTCCGGGGTGCCGATCGGGATCAGGTAGTCGAAGCGGCCGGGCCGCAGGAAGGCCGGGTCGAGGGAGCGGATGGAGTTCGTCGCGCAGACGAGCAGCCGCTCGTCGCCCTCCCGGAAGCCGGGGATCAGCTTGAGCAGCTCGTTCGTCACCCCGTGGATGCCGCCCGGCTGGGCCGGCTCGGTGCGGACGGGCGCGATCTCCTCGACCTCGTCGATGAAGACGAGGACCCGCTCCAGCTCGGCGATCCGGGCGAAGGCGACGCGCAGCGCGGCGGCGAGGTTGCCCTCGTCGGCGAGGCGTGAGGGCAGCAGTTCCACGAAGGGCCAGCCCAGCCGGGAGGCGATGGCCCGGGCGAAGGTGGTCTTGCCGGTGCCGGGCGGCCCGAAGAGGGTGATCGCGCGCGGCGGCCGCACCCCGTGGGCGGCGGCCCGCTCCGGCTCGGCGAGCGGGAGCACCACGCGCCGCTCGATGAGCTCCTTCTCCTTCTCCATGCCGGCGACCTTGGCCCACAGGTCGCTGGGCAGGAAGCGGCCGCCGAGGTCGTCGAGGAGGCCCGCTGCGGGTCCGTGCAGCGGCTCGGTCTTCTCGAAGTAGGCGACGGCGGGCTGCCGGGTGTAGCCGGCGTTGAGCAGGCCCTCGCCGAGCAGGTCCTCCTCGGGCAGCACGTAGGCGATCCGGCCGACGCGGGCGGCGATCAGGCGCCGCTCCAGTTCGACGAGGAGGGCGCTGGCGAGGCCCCGGCCGCGCCATCCGGCGGCGATCGCGATACGCATCACCCAGGCGCGTTCGCCGGTCACGCAGGCCAGGGCGGCGCCGATCGGGACGCCCTGGTGGACGGCGACGACGCAGGGCTGCCGGTCGGTCAGCGCGCTGATGCACTCGGCGAGCGAGAACACGGACTCCTGGCCCAGTTCGGCCGTGGTGTCTATGAGATGGACCACCGCCGCGAGATCGCTCTCGCGGTAGTCGTGGATGAGCCAGTTCACCGGGTACCGCCCCTCGTTCGTGCTCCTGCGGCGAGGCTAGGGGCGGGCGGGCCCGGCGTTCACGCACCGCGGTGCACAACAGCCGGGCCGGAAGTCCGCCGCCGCGTCCATAGACTGGATCTTCCGCCGAAACGGCCCGCCGGGGACGCCGCCGCCTTCGGAGCTTCCGACATGCGCACGGTGCGAGGGGCGGGCGCGGGCGCCCTGACACCCCGCGGGCTGCCCGGATTCACAGCGGATTCACAGCGGCCACCGGGCTCCGGGCACAGGTTCACCGGGGAGGCTCGGACCCATGATCCCCGGCACCCTCCCACGACCGGCCGGCCGCCCCCGCGCCCGTCGGGCGGCGCGGATCCCGCTCGCGCTGACCACGATGGCCGCCCTGCTGGGCCTGGACCTCCCCGAGGCCGGCGCGCTGCCCCCGCTCGGCGTCACCGTGCGGGCCGGCGCGGACGCCACGGCGGCCCGGGTGGGCGCGCTGTTCGCGGGCGGGACGGACGGCGGGCACTTCTGCACCGCTTCCGTGGTGCGCAGCACCGGCCGCGACCTGATCGCCACCGCCGCGCACTGCCTGGACGACCCGGACACCACGTCTTCGCCCCGGGCTACCGGGACGGGGAGGCCCCGTACGGGCTGTGGCGGCTGACCGGCGTGTACACGGCCCCGGGCTGGGCGGCGGGCGAGGACCCCGACGCGGATGTCGCCTTCGCGAGGGTCGTCCCGGCGGACGGCGCGGAGACCGGCGCCGTGGAGGACGTGGTCGGCGGCTTCCCGGTCGCGGCCGGGCAGCCGCGGAACGTGACGGTGACCGTCGTCGGCTACCCCAGTACCGAGGACGCCCCGCTGCGCTGCACCAACGGGACGAGCCTGTTCTCGGCCACCCAGCGCCGGATCGACTGTCCCGCGCTCAGCGGCGGCACCAGCGGCAGCCCCTGGCTGGTGGACGGGCCCTGGCCGGGGTGCTGGGCGGCCACGAGGGCGGCGGCACGGTCCCGGAGGTCTCGTACAGCGCCGTCCTGGGCGGTGCGGCCCTGGAGCTCTACCGCGAGGCGGCCGGCTGATCCCCGCCCGCGGCCGGGGCCTCGAACCAGGTCGGGTCCTCGCTCAGGGAGCGCCGTACGCGGTCCAGGGCGAAGGGCTCCAGCGGCGGCAGGGCGTCCGGGGCGAACCAGGCCGCCTCCAGCAGCTCCCCGTCGGCGGCCCGGGGTTCGCCGCCGGTGGCCCGGCAGCGGAAGGTGATGTCCTGGAACTGGCAGACGTCGCCGTTCGGGTAGGTGACCGGCGCGAGCATCTGGACGAGGACCACCCGTTCGGGGACGCACCGTACGGCCGTCTCCTCGTACACCTCGCGCACGGCCGTCCCGGCGGGCTGCTCCCCCGGCTCGGCGATCCCGCCGATCACCGACCACCTGCCGTTGTCGGCCCTGCGCCCGAGGAGCACCCGGCCCCGGTCGTCGACGACGACGGCGGTGACACCGGGCAGCAGGAGCAGCCGGTGGCCGGCGCCGCTCGCCCTGATCTCGCGGATGAACTCGGGCGTGGTCATGCCCCGACCCTACGGGTTCGTGCCGAGGCCGCTGTCGTCATGCGGCCCGGCGGGCGCGGATCCGGCGGGTCAGCACCGCCCCGAGGCCGCCGGCCGCGACCAGGAGCAGCGCGTACTCGGGCAGTGCGCCCAGGCGGGTGGCCGGGGTCCGCGAGGAGCGCAGCGGGATCTCGGCGACGAGGGCGTCGGCGGTGAACATCTCCGTCTGCTGCGTGACCTTCCCGTCGGGCTGGATGACCGCGCTGACTCCGCTGGTGACGGGGACGAGCACGGTCCGGCTGTGCTCGACGGCGCGGATCCGGTCCATGGCCAGCTGCTGGTAGGTCATCTGGGTCCGGCCGAAGGTGGCGTTGTTGCTGGGCACCGCGATGACCTGGGCGCCGGCCCGCACGGTGGAGAGGACGGCGTCGTCGAAGGCGGCCTCGTAGCAGGTGACCATGCCGATGCCGCTGCCCGCCATGTCGAAGACCCCCGGCTCCTTGCCGGGGCCGAAGTCGCGGCGGACGCGGTCCACGTCGGAGCTGAAGAGCCGGACGAAGGAGCGCATCGGGATGCGCTCGCCGAAGGGCTGGATCTTGCGCTTGTCGTAGGTGTCGGTGGGGCCCTTGACGGGGTCCCACAAGATCATCGTGTTGCGCAGGGGTCCGGTTTCGGGGGCCAGTACGGAGCCGATCGCGACGGGCACGCCGATGGCCTTGACCGCGTTGTCGATTACGGCGTAGGCGTCGGGCTGGGTGTACGGGTCGATGTCGGAGGAGTTCTCCGGCCACAGGACGAAGTCGGGCTTGGGGACGCGGCCGGCCTTGACGTCCTCGGCGAGCTGGAGGGTGCGGTTCGCGTGGTTGTCGAGGACCTGGCGGCGCTGGGCGTTGAAGTCGAGTCCGGCCCGCGGCACGTTGCCCTGGATGAGGGCGGCCACGGCCGTGCCGTCCTCGGCGGCGCCGGAGACCAGCGGGCGGGCGGCGAGCGCCGCGCCGACCGGGGCGGCGACGGCGAGCGCGGCGAGCGCGGCGGCGCCGCGCGTCGGGTGCCGGCGGGCGATGCGCAGGCCCTCGTACAGGCCGAAACCGCACAGGGCGACGCCGAAGGAGAGCAACGGGGTGCCGCCGACGGCGGCGAGCGGGGTGAAGACCCCGTCGGCCTGGCCGAAGGCGAGCTTGCCCCAGGAGAAGCCGCCGAAGGGGGCCCGGGCGCGCAGGGCCTCTCCGGCGACCCAGACGGCGGCGGCCCACAGGGGCCGGCCGGGCAGCCGGCTGACGAGGGCGATGCCGAGGCAGGTGAGGCCGATGAGGAGGGACTCGAGGGTGACGAGCGCGATCCAGGGGACCGGGCCGACGCCCTCGCCGGTCCACACCAGGAGCGGCAGCAGGAAGCCGAGGCCGAAGAGGAAGCCGAGGCCGAAGCCGGCCCGGGCGCGGCGCCCGCGCAGGCACCCGGCGAGCAGCGCGAGGGCGAGGGGCGCCACCCACCACAGGGGGCGGGGCGGGAAGCTGAGGTAGAGCAGTACCCCGCCGAGTGCGGCCAGGGCGGCCCGCGCCGGCCGGCCGCCCTTGCGCCGTCCCGGGCGGGGGCCGTCGGCGGCTTCGGGCGGGGCGACGGCTGCGGCTCGTCCGGCGGGCTGCGAGGGCTCGCTCTCGGCGGCGCGGGTGACACTGCTGCTCATTTGGCGGAGTGTACGTCCCCGCACCCCCGGGGCCGGTAAGGAACCGTGCGCCACCCGGCCGGGGGCGCCTCCCGGCGGTGGCCGGGGCGGGGTCTAGCGGGCGAGGGTGCGCAGGTGGGTGCGGATGACGCGGACGGCGTTCTCCGCGTCGTCGACGGTGACCGTGAACAGCTTGCCGTCGCCGAGCCGCAGCTCCACCCCCTCGCCGCGCCGGACGATGATGGCGGTGCCCTTCTCGGGGCGCCAGCGGTAACCCCAGCCGCCCCACTGCTGGGGGGTGATGCGGGGGCAGAACTCGGCGGAGGCGACCTCCGCGAGCCGGATCTTGCGGCGGGGCAGCCCTATGTGGCCGCAGCGCACTTCCAGGGCCTCCGCGTCGACGGTGACCGCCACGTGGACGAAGGCCAGGGTGCCGTAGAGGATCAGCAGCCCGCCGGCGATGCAGCCGACCACGGCCATCAGCAGGGGAACGAATCCGGCGGTCCAGGAGTTGGCGACGGCCAGTCCCACACCGAGTGCGAGACAGGCCGCACCGGCCGCGGCGAGCAGCCACTGCACACGGTTGGAAGCCCGGCCCGTCCAGAGGGGACCTGGGGGGTGACCCGTCATGAGCAGCAGCGTACTCAGCTTCCGCATGTGCGCCACCGCCTCTGCGCCACTCGGCGCATCGTGCTGGGGAGAGCTGGTACCTGCCCGCTCTTGACCTCGACCAAACTCGAGGTTCTACGGTCGTGCACATGACGAACCAGACGCATCACGAGGCGACTTCCGTGACTCCCGAGCGCTACCGCACGTCGGTGGTCCCGCACATCATGGTCGCCGACGCGCCCGAGGCCCTCTCCTTCTACACGCGGGCCTTCGGGGCCGTCGAGGAGTTCCGTCTCCCCGCCCCGGGCGGTGGGGTGCTGCACGCCGAGATCCGGGTCGGCGGGGCTGTGCTGATGCTCGGCGACACCGCCGAGGGCCACTTCACCTCTCCCGCCTCGCTCGGCGGCACCTCGACGGCCCTGCACGTGTACGTCCCGGACGTGGACGCCCTCGTACGGACGGCCGTGGCGGCCGGCGCGGAACTGCTCCAGGAACCGGCGGACCAGTTCCACGGGGACCGCACCGCCGTCCTCCGCGACCCGTCCGGGCACGTGTGGGTGTTCCTGACCCACCTGGAGGACGTCTCCGGGGAGGAGCTGGCCGCGCGGGCGGCGGCGGCCTGAGCGGGTACCGATGGGTCGCGCGGGCCGGCCCGAAAAGATCAGCCCCGCGACGCCGGCCCATTCCGTCGGCCACGGCCGCCTGCTCAGGTGGACGGCCAAGGGGAACCTCGGCACCTCAGGTACTCGCGGCCCGGCCCCCGTCAGACAGGCCCCGAGCGGGCAGCAGGGCGGTCAGGGCGTCGCGCAGGGCCGGGCGGCGGGTGGTCACGAAGCGGTGCAGGGCCCTCGAGCCGAGGGCCACGCGCTGGGCGCTGCGGCGGCGCTCCGCGTCGTACGCGCGCAGGGCGGTGGTCAGACCGGTACGGCCGTGGGCGTCGACGGCTCGGGTGAGGGCCTCGGCGTCGAGGAGGGCGGTGCAGGCGCCCTGGCCCAGGTTCGGCGTCATGGCGTGCGCGGCGTCGCCGACCAGGGCGATCCGGCCGGCGGTGACGAAGGCGGGGAGCGCCGGGTGGAGGTGGCGCATCTCGTACCGGAGCCAGTCGGCGGGGTCGGTCTCGGCGAGCAGGCGCGGGACCGGGTCGTGCCAGCCCTCGAAGGCGGCCCTCAGCCCGTCGGCGGTGGTGGCCTCGGGGACGGCGGCGTACCAGTTGGTGCGGCCGGGCTCGACGGGGGTGATTCCGAAGAAGCGCCCGTCACCCCAGGTCTCCCCGTGGATCCCGGTCTCGAAGTCCGCGATGCCGATCCAGGCGACGGTGCCGATGGCGCGCACCCCGCTGCGGGTGCCGAAGTGGGCGGTACGGACGGTGCTGTTGATGCCGTCGGCGCCGACGACGAGGTCGGCGTCGAGGGCGCGGGGATCGGTGAGGCGCCGCCCGTACTCGACGTCCGCACCGCCGAGCCGGCCGAGGGCGGCGAGGAGCGCGTCGATCAGATGGGGCCGGGATACGAGCAGTTCGGGGCGGCCCGCCTTGCGCTCGACTCGTTCGAGCGGGAGGGCGGCGAGCACCCTGCCGTCCGGACGCCGGATGTGGGCCCGGCGGTAGGGCAGCGCCCGCGCGAGGGCTTCGCCCAGGCCGAGCCGGTCCAGGGCGGCCTGGGCGGTGGGGTGGATGCCGAAGGCGGTGCCGTAGCGCTCCGGGGCGGGGCGGCCTTCCAGGACGCGTACGGACCAGCCCGCGCGGCGGAGTCCGATCGCGGTGGCGAGTCCGCCGACGCCGGCGCCGACGACGACGGCCGTGCCGGGGGCGCCGCTCCGGCGGCCCCGGACGTCACCGGAGGCGTTGTCGGGGCGCTCCCCGTTCTTGCCGTTCCGGTCGCTCTCGCCCTTCCGGTCGCTCTTGCCGTTCCGGTCGCTCTTGCCGTTCCGGTCGTTGCGGCCGTTCCGGTCGTTCGCCATGACGTGCTCCTGGATCCGTCGGACGTGCAGAGCAGAAACCGCACCACCACAGCCGTGGTACCTCATTCGTGGTACCACGGCTGTGGTTATCCTGGCAAGGTGAATCAGGACCGGAGGGACCGGCTGCGCGACGCGGCCGTCGCGGTGCTGGCCGAGGCGGGTGGGCGCGGGCTCACCCATCGGGCCGTCGACGCGGCCGCGGGCGTGCCGCTGGGCACGGCCAAGAACTACTTCCCGACCCGCGACGCGCTCCTGCGGGCCGTGGCCGACCGCTGCCTGGAGCAGTACCGGGCCCTGACCGCCGCACTGGCGGCAGCCGGGCCGGGGCCCTCGGACCGGGCGGGGCTGGCGGCGCTGCTGGCCGGGCTGCTGCGGGACGTGGCCGGGCCGGGACGGCCGCGCCTGCTGGCCTACCTGGAGCTGCGGACCGAAGCCACCCGGCGGCCCTGGCTGGCCGGGCTGCTGGACCCGATCGCCGCCGGGGACTTCGCCGCGTACCGGGCCCTGCTGGCCGGAGCCGGCCTCCCGGCCGGGACGGAGCAGGCCCGCACCCTCACCCTCGCCCTGCACGGCGCGATCCCGCACCTGCTGGCGGGGACCCCGGAGGCGCTGGCCGCGGCCGGGCTCGACGACCTCGACGGCTTCACGCGCGGCCTGCTGGCCACCGCATGCCCTGGCGACGAGGAGGCCCGGTGACCACCCGGCTGGACCGCGCCGTGGGCACCGTACTGGGCTCGGCCGCGGGCGACGCGCTGGGGGCTCCGTACGAGTTCGGGCCCGCGGGGCAACTGAGCGCGCGGGGCGCCGAGATGCGCGGGGGCGGCGGCTGGGATCCGGGCGAGGCGACGGACGACACCCAGATGGCGGTCCTCGTCGCCGAGTCCCTGCTGGAGCACGGCGGGCTCGAACTCCCCGACATCTTCGGCCGCTTCCAGCGGTGGGCCGCCGGGCAGCCCAAGGACATCGGGCTCCAGACCGAGGACGTGCTGTCCAACGGCCTGCCCTGGGATCTGGCCGCCGCCCACCACTTCCGGGTCAACGCCCGGGCCGCGGGCAATGGTTCCCTCATGCGGGCCGCCGGCTCGGCGGTGTACTTCGCGGCCGCCGGCCGGGAGGCCTCCATGGACGCGGCCCGGCGGATCGCGGCCCTCACGCACGGCGACCGGGCCGCCTGGGAGGGCACCGCCCTCCTGCACGAACTCGTACGGGTGGCCCTGGACGGCGGTGATCCGCTGGCCGCGCTCCCGGAGGCGCTGGAGGCGGTGCACCCGGACCACCGCGCCCGGTACGCCCGCGTGCTCGCCCCCGACTGGCATCCGGGGCTGGCCACCGAGTTCAACGGGGCGGTGTGGCCCTGCCTGGGCTCGGCGGTGTGGGCCCTGCGCACGGCCGGCGGGTTCGCGGAGACCGTACGGGCCGCCGTGGACCTGGGCGGCGACACCGACACGGTCGCCGCCGTGACCGGGACCCTGGCCGGCGCCGTGTACGGGCAGGCGGCGGTCCCCGAACAGTGGACGGGTCCGCTGCACGTGCCGCTGCCCGGCTTCGGCGACCGGGTCCTGGACGCCGAGGCGCTGCGTGACCTGGCCCGGCGGCTCGCGGAAGCGGGCTGAGGTCCGCCGCCGCCCGTCCGGCGGGGCCGGGTGGCGGTTGCGGACCGGCCGCCACACCCCCGGACGGGCGGCGTCCCGCCGGGGAGCCGGGGTCAGCCGCAGCCGCAGCCCCCGCAGCCGCCGCCACCTCCGCAGCCGCCCCCGCAGCTGCTGGAGCTGCCCGCCCCGGTCGTGCCGGCGGTCCCGGAGGCCGTGGCCCGCTTCGCCTTCGTCGTACTGCGGGAGGCCTGTTTCAGCACCTGCTCCTGCTCCCTGCGGCGTTCCTCGTCCCGCTTCCGCCTTCCCTCGGCGGACGCGCGGTAGGAGGACCCGGCCGGGTGCCAGCGGCCGAGCCCGTGCCGGCGGCGGGGCTGCAGGGACACGCCCGCGACCTGGCAGGAGATGCCGCCGTAGCCCTCGTGCACGGCGTATTCCAGGATGACCTCGCCGCCCTCTCGCGGCACCCCTTGGAGCAGCGCCTCGAAGGGTTCGGCGCGGGCGTCGATGTCGTGCAGCCCGTCCCGGGGCAGGCCCGCCGTCCCCGCGGCCAGCAGGCGCGAGTCCCCGAGGGTGTCCCGGTCCCGGGGGCGGTAGCAGACCAGGGGCCGGCCCGTCGTGTCGTCGGCGTCCGGCAGCAGCCAGAAGTGCCCCGAGGGGGAGATCCGTACGCCGACGACCCGCACCGGCTGGTCCCCGGCGTACAGGCGGCGCGTGGCCCGGTCGGCGGCCCAGCCCCGGCCCAGGAGGGTGCTCCCGAGCACCACGAGGGCCAGGGCGAGGCACTGCTGGCCGACGGCGTCGTAGGGGTGGTCCCCGGGGCCGGTCCCGAGGTCGTCGAGCAGGCCGTCCAGGAGGACGACGGCGGCGAACAGGCAGAGGAGGGCCCCGCCGATGATCCGCCTGTTGCCGCGCCGCTCCTGCCCGGACGGCATCCGGTCGGGAAGCGGGAAGCGGGCCGCCCCGGCGGCGTCGAGGAACAGCCGCTCCTGCCGGCGCCGGGCCCACAGCCGCAGCAGCGAACCGGCCAGCGCCCACGAGGCCAGGAGACACACGAGGACGGCCGCGGGGCCCCGTGAAACGGCCGCGGCCGACTCCGCCACGAGCACGGCCGCGGCCACGGCGGCCGCGCCGGGCAGGAACCGGTACCACAGGGGCAGGGCCACCAGCAGCACCGCCGCCGGATAGAACCGCCACGACGTGCCCACTGGACCGGCCGGCCCCCCGTCACGGAGGGCCAGCACGAGTGAGACGGTCACCAGGACAGCGAGGATCCAACTCCCCGCGCAAGGAGCGAAGATGACCGGGGTCCGGGCCTTGCGCCAGCGCTCGGACTCCTCGACGCCCCATGTCCGCACATCACTTGCCGGTATGACCCCGGCGGGAAGGTGCTTGGCATAGGCAATCACAGGCCCAGTATGCGAGCCCGGGCCGTCCGGCGTAACCGCCTTTTGCCGTCCGCCCCGTCAGGGGCTCCGGCCGGCGGAGCCGGCGCACATCGGTCGACAGTTTCCCTTCACGCGTGTCCACCGATCCGGCACTTCCGGCGCCGGCCGCACCCGCCCAGGATGAGGACCGCGCAGCCCGGCGCCCCGGTTCCGTGGCCCCGGCCTGCGCACCACCGACACCGCCACCGCCACCGGAGAACGGACGCCCATGAAGTACCGCCCCCTGGGGAGCACCACCGTCAGCGCGATCGCCCTGGGCGCCATGCCCCTGTCCATCGAGAACCGCCCGGACGAGGCGCGGGCCGTCGCGACCGTCCACGCCGCCCTCGACGCCGGCATCACGCTCATCGACACGGCCGACAGCTACCACTGGCACCCCGACGAGCGCGGCCACAACGAACTCCTCATCGCCCGCGCCCTGGCCCGCTACGGCGGCGACACCTCCCGCGTCCTGGTCGCCACCAAAGGGGGCCGGGGCCGCTCCGGCGACGGCGGCTGGACCGTCACCGGCACCCCCGCCCACCTCAAGCGCGCCGCCGAGGCCTCCCTCAAGCGCCTGGGGGTGGAATCCATCGGCCTGTACCAGCTGCACAAGCCCGACCCCGACGTGCCCTGGGCGGAATCGGTCGGCGCCCTGCGCGAGCTCCTCGACGCCGGCACCATCCGCAGCGCGGGCATCTCCAACGTGACCACCGGCCAGATCCGTGAGGCCCACGCCATCCTCGGTGACGCGCTCGTCTGCGTGCAGAACCAGTACTCCCCCGCGGTCCGCGACGCCGAACCCGAGCTGGAGCTGAGCACCCGGCTCGGCCTGGCCTTCCTGCCCTGGAGCCCGCTGGGCGGCATCTCCCGCAGCTCCCTGGACGGCCCGTCCGGCCCCACCTCCGCGGGAACCGCCTTCCACCGCGTCGCGGCCGGACGCGGCGTCAGCCCGCAGCGGATCGCCCTGGCCTGGCTACTGGCCCGCTCCCCGAGGGTCGTCCCGGTGCCGGGAGCCAGCCGTCCGGCTTCGGTCCAGGACTCGGCCCGGGCCACGGAGATCGAGCTCGAGGCGGCGGAACTGGCCGAACTGGAGGCGGCGCTGCCGGACCGCGGGACCGGCACCTGATCCGCGACGTCGGGGCGGCGGGGGCTCAGTGCTGGTGGACCCGCTCCAGTTCCGCGAGGAGCCGGCCTTCGGCATAGGCGAGGGCGGCGTCCGGGAGGGCGGCGGTCCGCCCGCTGTGCAGTACGGTCAGCCCGCCGGTGGCGGGCAGTTCCGGCGCGGGCTCCAGGCCGATGCGGCGCAGCGCCTGCACCGCGACGGCCTCGGCGGAACCGTAGAACCTGAGCTCCGCTCCCCCGGTGCGGGCGGCGAGGGCGGCCCGGACGGCCTCGTCGACGAGCTCGTAGTGGGTGCAGCCGAGGACCACGTCCGTGACGTCGGCCGGGGTGAGCGCCGCGGCGGCGGCGACGGTGCGGGCGATGGCCGCCTCGTCACCGGCCTCGACGGCGTCGGCCAGTCCGGGGCAGGGCACCTCGGTGACGCGGGCCCCCGCGGCGAAGTCGCGGATCAGCCCGCGCTGGTACGGGCTTCCGGTGGTGGCGGGGGTGGCCCAGATGG
The DNA here is from genome assembly GCF_055569445.1 of Streptomyces sp. NPDC029122. NCBI lineage: Bacteria > Bacillati > Actinomycetota > Actinomycetes > Kitasatosporales > Streptomycetaceae > Streptomyces > Streptomyces sp. NPDC029122. Next base: position 426,942 of record NZ_JBVHWK010000001.1, read on the forward strand.
CCACCCGCCCGCCGGCGGCCGCGGCGGGCTTGATCGCCGGCACGGTGCCGATGACGGGGATCCCGGGCTCCAGCTCGGCCCGCAGCGCGGGCAGGGAGTGTACGGAGGCGGTGTTGCAGGCCACGATGAGCGCGTCCGGGCCGAACGCGGCGGCGGCCCGGGCGACGGCGCGCGCCCGCTCGGTGAGGTCGGCGGGCGTACGGGGCCCCCAGGGCATCCCGTCCGGGTCCGAGGACAGCAGCAGATCGGCGTCGGGCCGCAGCCGACGCGTCGCGGCGGCCGCAGCGAGGAGGCCGATTCCCGAGTCCATGAGCGCGATCTTCACCTGGTCACCTTAGTCGACATACCCACCACACCCGCGAACCCGCGCCCCGCGAACCCGGCCCACGGCGCCCCCAGGCCCACCCCCCACGGCCCCCGCCCAGGGCCCTCACCAGCACGGGAGCCCCGTGCCACGCTCCACGGGCCCCGCCGAAGTCCGGCCCCGGCGGGCACGGCCGCACCGGGGCGGGGGCACGGTCCGGGTTCCGGGCGGGGCTGGCCGGACGGGGCCGGTCCGGGTTTCGGGCCGGGCAGGGCCGCGCCGCGCCGGGTTCCCGGCCGGACGAGGCCGGGCAGGCTTCCCGGCCGGCGGGGCAGGGCCGCGCCCGGCAGGGTTTCCGGCCGGCGGGACCGGCCGGGCGGTGCGGGGCCGGCTTCCGGGCCGGGCCGCGGAAGGCGCGCCGGGGCGTCCCGCGCCGGTGCCGGCCGCGCCGCGCCGAAGCCGGCCGCCGCCTGCCGCGCCGGCCCGGCCGGTCCCGGCCCCGACTCGCCCGGGATCCGGCTTGCCCGGAAGACGGCCCCGCACCGGCGCCGCTTCGGCAACACTGCCGCCATGGGCCTCCTCATCGCCGCCTACGCGTCCCTCGCCGCCTGGCTCTGGCTGACCCTCGCCCAGGGCATGTTCTGGCGCACCGACGTCCGCCTCCCCCCGCGCACCGCCCCCGCCCGCTGGCCCTCCGTGGCCATCGTCGTCCCGGCCAGGGACGAGTCCGAGGTGCTCCCCCGGAGCCTGCCCTCCCTCCTCGCCCAGGACTATCCCGGCGAGGCGCGGATCGTCCTGGTCGACGACGGCAGCACCGACGGCACGGCGGACCTCGCCCGCGGGCTGGCCGCCGAGCAGCCCGGACTGCCGCTCGCCGTCGTCACCCCCGTGGACCCCCCTCCCGGCTGGACCGGCAAGCTCTGGGCGCTGCGCCACGGCATCGCCCAGGCCCGTACCGGCCCGGACCGGGAGCCCGAGTTCCTCCTGCTCACCGACGCCGACATCGCCCACGAGCCCGACAGCCTGCGCGAACTGGTCGCCGCGGCGACCAGCGGCGGCCTCGACCTCGTCTCCCTGATGGCCCGGCTGCGCGTGGCCGGCTTCTGGGAGCGGCTCCTCGTACCGGCCTTCGTGTACTTCTTCGCGCAGCTGTACCCCTTCCGCCGGGTCAACCGCCCCACCGCCCGGACCGCCGCGGCCGCCGGCGGCTGCGTGCTGCTGAGGACGGAGGCCGCCGTCCGCGCGGGGATCCCGGATTCGATCCGGCAGGCCGTCATCGACGACGTCTCCCTGGCCCGCGCCGTCCAGCGTTCCGGCGGGCGGATCTGGCTTGGGCTGGCGGAGCGGGTGGACAGCGTGCGCCCGTACCCCGCGCTGGGGGACCTGTGGCGGATGGTGTCCCGCAGTGCTTACGCCCAACTGCGCCATCAGCCGCTGCTGCTGGCCGGGACGGTCGCCGGGCTGGCGCTGGTGTACCTGGTTCCCCCGGCGGCCCTGTTCGCGGGTCTGGTGGGCCCGGCCTCGGCGGTGAGCGCCGCGACGGCCTGGGCCGGGGGGCTCGCGTGGCTGCTGATGGCGGGGACGTACCTGCCGATGCTGCGCTACTACCGGCAGTCGGCCGTGCTGGCTCCACTGCTGCCGCTCACCGCGCTGCTGTACCTCCTGATGACCGTGGACTCGGCCGTCCAGCACTACCGGGGGCGTGGCGCCGCCTGGAAGGGCCGCACCTACGCCCGGCCGAGCGACGCCTGAAGCGCCTGGGGGCGGAAACGGAAAAATCCCCCTCCTGAGGAAGCGTCATCCGAGGTCATCGCGTCGTGACTCTCCGTCAGCTCCAAGTGCGTGCAAAGGCCAACCGGCGAGTACGAGTAGCATCAAGCCGGGGCGCAAGTGACGAATCGTGCAGGTGAACGTCATAGCAAAGCTGTGGCCCTGACCTGGGAATATGCAGGTCAGGGCGGTGTTGACGGAGCCTGGCTATGGACCCGGTGAAGCCGTGGGCTTAACTTGTCTCCCATGACCTCCCCCCGCTCCACTTATGGCGGCGGTTACTACTCCGCGCCCTCCTTCCCGGACACCCCCATCTACGACTCCCTCGTCGCCGAACGCGGCACTCCGCAGATCGCCCCGATCCGCGTTCCCGCCGCGTACGAGTCCCCCAGTGCCGGTTACTCGAGCGGTGGTTACCTGCCGGCCCTCGCCTCTTCCATGCCCGCCCTGCCGCCCGCGGCGCCCCAGCCGCCGACCCCGGCGTACGGCTACGGGTACCCGCAGCAGGCCATGCCCCAGCCCCAGCAGATGCCGGTTCCGCTTCAGCACGCGCCGGCCCCGTACATCCCGCAGCAGCAGCAGTTCGCGGGCCGGGGCGGTTACGCGCCGCAGCCCCAGCCGCAGCAGCCGCGCCCGGCGGCCATGGGCACCGGGTACGAGGCCATGCGCCCGGCGGCTCCGCGCCCGATGGCCCCGATGGCTCCGATGGCCCCCGCGGCCCCCATGGCCCCGGTGATGTCCGCGGCGGCCGTCCCCTCGTACGAGGACCCGTACGGCCGCCAATACCAGCAGCGGGGCTACTGACCGGGCGGCCGCCGACCGCGAGCCGGCGTCCCGCGCACCGTGTGCCGCGTGCCGTGCACACGGTCCCTGGGGGGGGCCGGCGGGGGCAGCTGTCACAATGCCCCCATGTCGAATTTGTACGTCCAGTCACTCCACGTCCATCCCGTCAAGTCGGTGGCGGGGGCCGCGCCCGACGAGATAGCCGTGGAGCCCTGGGGACCGGCCGGGGACCGCCGCTGGGCCGTGATCGACACGACCGGCGCGGTCATCACCCAGCGCCAGCAGGCGCGGCTGGCGCTGGCCTCGGCGCGGCCGCTGCCGGGCGGGCGGGTCGAGCTGTCGGGACCGGGCATGCCCGCCCTCGTCGTGGAGGTGCCGCGCTCCGGCCCGCTGGAGCCGGTCGTGCTCTTCGGCAAGAAGATCGAGACGGTGGTCGCGGCGACCGCCGCCGCCGAGTGGTTCACCGCCTACCTCGGCCAGGACGCGCGCCTCGTGCACCTGGACGACCCGGCCGTCCGCCGGCCCGTGGACCCCGACTACGCACTGCCCGGGGAGACGGTCAGCCTCGCCGACGCCTATCCCCTCCTCCTGGCCACGAACGCCTCGCTGGACGCCCTCAACGCGCTGATCGCCCAGGGCGACCACCCGGAGGAGGGGCCGCTGCCCATGAACCGTTTCCGGCCCAACCTGGTGGTCGGCGGACCCGCCGCGGCGTGGGCCGAGGACGACTGGCGGCGCATCGCGATCGGCGACGCCGTGTTCCGCGGGGTGCGCGAATGCGGACGCTGCATCGTGACCACCACCGACCAGCGGACCGCGGAGCGCGGGCGTGAACCGCTGAAGACCCTGGCGAAGCACCGCCGGATCGGGAAGTCGCTGGCCTTCGGACGCCAGCTGGTGCCGGTCGTCACGGGCACGGTGCGCGTGGGCGACGAGGTGCGCGTCCTGGAGTGACCGCGCCGCCGCGCCCGGAGCCCCCGACCCCGCCGCTGACCACGGCGGGCCGACGGAATGACACCTTCGAGGGGCTCCTGGCATCCACTGGAACCAACGGGCCGCACGGGGCCGTTGGAGCATTCAGGACGGCAGAGGAAGACGAAGACCGGGCATGGGGCAGGGGGAGCCGGACCGTGCGGACAGCAATGGGTGTGTGGCGCTGGCGGCGCAATCCGCTGCGCAGGCCGACCGATCTCTTCGAGGCGTGGGTGGCGTTCGCCGCGCTGGTGTGCGTCCTGCTGGTGGCCCCGGCCGTCGGCTGGGCGGCGGGCCTCCAGGTGGACGGGACCTTGCAGCGGGCCGCGCGCGAGCAGCGGCACGAGCGGTACCTGGTCCCGGCGGTGGTGGTCCGGTCCGCGCCGGGCGCGGCCGCCGATCCGTCGGCGCAGCGGCAGGCGCCCGAGCGGACCCGGATCGTGGCCTCCTGGACCGCGCCCGACGGCAGCCGCCACGAGGGCACGGTTCCGGCGGCGGAGGAACCGCCGCGCGCGGGCGACCGGTTCCGGATATGGACCGACATCCGCGGCCGGCTGGTGGGGCAGCCGCTCGACCCTTCCGCCGCCTCCTTCCACGCGGGAACCGCCGGTCTGGCCGCCGCGCTCACCGCCGCCGCGCTGGCGGAGACGGTCCGCCGGCTGGTCGTACGCCGGCTCATGCATCGGCGGTACATACGGCTGGACCGGGCGTGGGCGGCGGCGTGGCCCGACTGGGGCCGGGCGGGCGCGGGCAGCTGACCTGGTCACTCACCGGCCCCACGCGCGCTACGGTGGTGCCGGAGGCCGGTCCGGTCGGCGTGAGCGGCTCCGGCAGCCGTGGAACTCCCGGGGCGCTCGGACCACTTCGACCGCTCCGGTCGTTTCAGTCGCTTCAGTCGCTTCCGCCGGTCCGGCAGCGCGAGTACACGGGTGGGGGCACGACAGCACGATGGCTCAGGGCACGGTCCAGGTGACGCACGGCGGGGCCTCGCGGTGGCGGCGGCGCTCCGGTGAGTATCCGACGCTGACCGCCGCGCTCGCCGTGGCGGGCGACGGCGACGTGCTGTCCATCGCCCCCGGCACCTACCGGGAGAACCTGGTCCTGCGTCATGCCGTCACCCTGCGCGGGCCCGAGGGGGCGGTGGCCGGGTCGGTGCGCATCGCCCCGCTCGACGGGGTCGCGCTGACCGTTCGCGCCTCGGCCGTGGTCCAGGACCTGTACCTGGAGGGAGCCGACCGGACGGCGCCCGCCCTGCTCGTCGAGGAGGGCTCGCCGGAGCTCACGGGCCTGCGCGTGCACACCCGTTCGGCGTCCGGCATCGAGGTGCGGAGCGGGGCCAGGCCCCTGGTGCGTCGGTGCACGGTGGAGAATCCGGCCGGGGTCGGGATCTCCGTCGTGGACGGTGGGGGCGGGGTGTTCGAGGAGTGCGAGGTGGTCGCCGCCGGTCAGGCCGGCGTCTCGGTGCGCGGCGGGCACCCGCGCCTGGAGCGCTGCCGGATCCACCACGCCGTCGGCGCGGGCATCTCGGTCACCGGTGAGGGCTCGGGCCTGGAGGCGCTGGGCTGTGAGGTGTACGAGGTCAAGGGCGCCGGTGTGCAGGTCGCGGCGCGCGCGGCGGCCCGCCTCACCGACTGCGCCGTGCACCGTACGTCCGCCGACGGGGTCACCCTCGACACCGACGCGGTGCTGACGCTCACCGGCTGCGACATCCACGACATCCCGGAGAACGCCGTCGACCTGCGCTCGCGTTCGGTGCTCACCCTCAGCCGCACCACGGTGCGCCGGTTCGGGCGCAACGGCCTGTCGGTGTGGGACCCCGGGACCAGGGTGGATGCCGAGTCCTGCGAGATCCACGAGAGTACGGGCGACTATCCGGCGGTGTGGGTGAGCGACGGGGCCACCGCCTCGCTGGACTCCTGCCGCCTGCACGACGTGCCCGACGCGCTGTTCGTCCTGGACCGGGGCTCGCGCGTGGACGTGGTCGACAGTGATCTGTCGCAAGTCCGCAACACGGCCGTCTCGGTGAGCGACGGAGCGAGCGTGCAGCTCGACGACTGCCGGATCCGGGAGGCGGGCACCGGGGCGTGGTTCCGCGACCACGGCAGCGGTGGCGCCCTGGCCAACTGCACCATCGACGCCGTGCAGACGGGCGTGATCGTCACGAAGGGCGCCGATCCCACCCTGGAGCGGTGCACGGTGACCTCCGCCGCCGAGGCCGGGTTCTACGTGTCGGCGGGCGGCCGGGGCACCTTCACGGCCTGCCGGGTGACGGGCAGTTCCGGTTTCGGCTTCCACGTCATCGACGGCTGCCGCACCACGCTCACCCGGTGCCACACCGAGCGCTGCGCGCGCGGCGGCTACGAGTTCGCGGAGGACGGCCCGCTCGCCGAGGGGTGCACCGGCGACGAGGCCGGTACGGGGCCCGCGGCGCGGGCGGCGGGCGGGGCGCTCGCCGGGGCGCGGCAGGCGGGCGGGGGGCAGCGTACGGCCACGGTGGTACAGGGCCCGGCGGGGCAGCCCGCGGACCGGGTACCGGCCTCCCGGGCCGGGGAGGTGCCGGATCCGGCCGGGACGCCGGCCGCGGGGCAGGTCCCCCGCGGCTCGGGCGAGGTGCTGGGGCAGCTCGACGCGCTGGTCGGGCTGGACAGCGTCAAGCGCGAGGTGCGGGCCCTCACCGACATGATCGAGGTCGGGCGCAGGCGGCAGCAGGCGGGCCTGAAGGCGGCCTCGGTGCGCCGGCACCTGGTCTTCACGGGCTCCCCCGGTACGGGCAAGACCACGGTCGCACGCCTCTACGGGGAGATCCTGGCCTCTCTGGGGGTGCTGGAGCGCGGCCACCTGGTCGAGGTGTCCAGGGTGGACCTGGTCGGCGAGCACATCGGGTCCACGGCGATCCGTACGCAGGAGGCCTTCGACCGGGCGCGGGGCGGGGTGCTGTTCATCGACGAGGCGTACGCGCTGGCCCCGGAGGACTCGGGCCGGGATTTCGGGCGCGAGGCGATCGACACCCTGGTGAAGCTGATGGAGGACCACCGGGACGCGGTGGTGGTGATCGTCGCCGGGTACACGGAGGAGATGGAGCGCTTCCTGACGGTCAACCCCGGGGTGGCGTCGCGTTTCTCCCGCACCATCACCTTCGGGGACTACGGGCCGTCGGAGCTGCTGCGGATCGTGGAGCAGCAGGCGGAGGAGCACGAGTACCGGCTCGGCGAGGGCACCGGGGAGGCGCTGCTGAAGTACTTCACGGAGCTGCCCAAGGGCCCGGCCTTCGGCAACGGCCGGACCGCGCGCCAGACCTTCGAGGCGATGGTGGAGCGGCACGCGGGACGGGTCGCGCAGCTGGCGGACCCGGACAAGGACGAACTCACCCTGCTGTTCCCGGAGGACCTGCCGGCCCTGCCGTCCTCGTGCTGACCCCTTGCACGGGGACATCTGACGGGCGGTCGGCTATGGTGCGCGGCACGCGCGCGGCGCGTCCGGCGCCGCAGGCCTCGGCCGTACGCCGTAGCCGTAAGCCACAGCCGTACGCCGTACGTCTCACCGCAGGGGGTAACGCATGGCCCGCCGACTCCGTCCCGCGGGGCTCGACTTCGTCGACCGCGCCCCGGTCCGCCTGGCCTTCACGGCCCGGACCGCGGCCCCGCCCGGCGCCGTGTACCGGGCGCTCGCGGAGGAGGTGACGGCCTGGCCGGCGTGGTTCCGGGCGGTCACCGTGGCCCGGCCGACGGGGGGCGGGACGGGCCGGGAGATACGGCTGGTGGGCGGGGTCCGCTTCCGGGAGACGGTCGTGGCCGCCGACCCCGGGCTGCGCTACGCCTACCGGGTCGACGAGACCAACGCGCCGGGCGTGAGCGCCCTGGTGGAGGAGTGGCTGCTGGCCCCCCTGCCGGGCGCGCTGCCCGACGCCCCGGGCACCTTCGTCCGCTGGACCTTCGCGGCCGACGGCCCGGCCCCCTTCCGCCTGGCGCTGGCCGCGGCCCGCCCGGGCCTCCGCCGGTCCTTCCGTACGGCGGTGCGCGCCCTGGACGCCCGGCTGGCGGCCCGTACCCGCGGCTGAGGCCCCGCCGCCGGGCTCAGGCCTCGGGCTCGCGCCAGTCGCCGGTCTCCAGCAGGGTCCGGATCGTCTTGGAGTACGGGGCGATGTCGAGGCTCTGGGCCGCCAGCCACTCGTCCGAGTAGTACTTGTCGAGGTAGCGGTCGCCCGGGTCGCAGAGCAGGGTCACGACGCTGCCCGTGCGGCCCTCCGCCACCATCTCGGAGACGATCTTCAGGGCGCTCCACAGGCCGGTGCCGGTGGAGCCGCCGGCCTTGCGTCCTATGGCCTGTTCCAGGGCGCGGCAGGCGGCGACGGACGCCGCGTCCGGCACCTTCATCATGCGGTCGATGGCGCCCGGCACGAAGCTCGGCTCCATCCGCGGCCGGCCGATGCCCTCGATGCGCGAGCCGCAGTCGCTGCTCGCGTGCGGGTCGTTGTTGGTCCACCCGTCGAAGAAGCAGGAGTTCTCCGGGTCCGGGACGCAGATGCGGGTGTCGTGCTGCATGTAGTGGACGTAGCGCGCGATGGTCGCGGAGGTGCCGCCGGTGCCGGCCGTGGCCACGATCCAGGCGGGCTCGGGGTACCGCTCCAGACGCAGTTGCTGGTACATCGACTCGGCGATGTTGTTGTTGCCGCGCCAGTCGGTGGCGCGCTCGGCGTAGGTGAACTGGTCCATGTAGTGGCCGCCGGTGCGGGCCGCCAGGTCGGCCGACTCCTCGTACATCTTCATCGAGTCGTCGACGAAGTGGCACTCGCCGCCGTGGAATTCGATGAGGCGGCACTTCTCCGGGCTGGTGGTCCTCGGCATCACCGCGATGAACGGGACGCCGATCAGCTTGGCGAAGTACGCCTCCGAGACCGCGGTGGAGCCGCTGGAGGCCTCGATGACCGGGCGGCCGGGGCGGATCCAGCCGTTGCAGAGCGCGTAGAGGAACAGCGAGCGGGCGAGGCGGTGCTTCAGGGAGCCCGTCGGGTGGGTGGACTCGTCCTTCAGGTACAGGTCGATGCCCCACGCCTCGGGCAGCGGGAAGCGCAGCAGGTGGGTGTCGGCGGAGCGGTTGGCGTCCGCCTGGACCTTGCGCACGGCCTCCTTGAGCCAGGCGCGGTAGTCGGCGTCGCTGCGGTCGACGTCGACCGTCGTCGTCACCGTGCTTCCGGCCGTGTTCGAGGCCGGTGTACCGGTGGTGCCGGTGGTGCTCATGCGCCTTGCTCCTTTGTCGGTTCCAGGGCCCCCTCCTTTCGCAATGTACCCTCCTCACCTGCGCAAATGATTGCTTTGGGTTTCCATGCGGATCGCTTTCGGCCCTATTCCGCCGCGTTCGGTTGCAGGCGGCGCCACCGTGGGTGACCCTGGTACTCGCGTCACCGAGGGTGCAGCACCCGTAACAATGATGTCGGGGAGTCGCAGCCGTGATCAGTCATTCCCGCAGGCACTGCGTCGTCGAACTGCAGGCCTTGCCAGCGCGGATCGGTCAGGTCCGCAGGATCGTCTCCGCACAACTGCGCCACTGGCAGCTCGACCCGCTCATAGACCGGGCTGCGCTCGGCGTGACGGAGCTGCTCAGCAACGTCCACCGCCATGCGCAGCCGGACAAGGCGTGCACGGTCGAGATCGAGCTCCGCCTCGGGCGGCTGACCGTCTCCGTCCACGACAGCGATCCCCGGCTGCCCGTCCGCCGGACGGCCGACGGCCTGGAGACCTGCGGGCGCGGACTGGCGCTCGTCGAGGCGGTCAGCGAGGCCTGGGGGGCCCGGCACCGGCCGGACGGGCCCGGCAAGGTGGTGTGGTTCTCGATGCGGGCGGCCCCCGCACCGGCGACGCCGACGCGCACGGTCAGTATCGGGGTGAAGAAGACCGTACGCGGACCCGCTCGCCCGGTGCTCGCCGCCGTCGACGCCCGGGCCGTCGGGACCGGCGTGCCCGCGTCGGTCACGGCCGGCACCGGGCCCGGCTGACTCCCCCGCGGGCCCCGGCCCCACCCCCGGACCCCGGCCCGGACACCCGGCCCCCGCAGGGGCGCACCGGCCCGGCCGCCCGGCTCAGGGGACGGCCCGGCCCACGGCTCAGGCGGCGGCGCCCAACGCCCCCAGCGGATCGTCCAGGACGGGCTGCCACGCCAGCTCCGCCGCCCCGACCAGGCTGTTGTGGTCGAGGGTGCACGGCAGGATCGGCACGCCCCCGCTGCGCCCCCACAGGCTGCGGTCGGCGACCACCGCCCGCAGCCGCTCCGGGTCGGCGTACAGCAGCTCCCGGTGCAGTCCGCCGAGGATGATCCGGTCCGGGTTCAGGATGTTGACCAGGCCCGCGAGGCCCAGCCCGAGCCGGTCGATGAGCTCCTCGGCGGCCGCCCGGACCGACGGCTGCGCGTACTCGGCGCGGAGCAGGTCACGGGCCTGCGCCAGCAGCGACACCTCGGGCCCCGGCGTACGGCCGGCCGCGGTCAGGAAGGCCAGCGGGTCGGCCTCCACGTCCAGGCAGCCCCGGCTGCCGCAGTGGCAGGCCCGCCCCTCGGGATTGACGGTGAGGTGGCCGACCTCCAGGGCCAGGCCCGCGCTCCCGCTGTGCAGCCGGCCGTCGAGCACCAGGGCCCCGCCCACCCCGCGGTGTCCGGTGGCCACGCAGAGCAGGTGCTGGGCGCTGCGGCCCGCGCCGTGCCGGTGCTCGGCGAGCGCGGCGAGGTTCACGTCGTTGCCGGTCAGGGCCGGCCCGTCGATGCCGGCCGCCTTCACGCACTCGGCGAACAGGGCCCGTACCGGAGAGCCGGGCGGCCAGGCCAGGTGCAGCGGGTTGAGGGCGGTGCCCTCGGGCTCCGCGACCGCCGAGGGCACCGCGAGGCCCGCGCCGACGCACCGGCGCCCCGACTCGGCGAGCAGCCGGGCGCCCGCGTCGACGACCGCGCCGAGCACCTGCGCGGGGTCGGCGGAGACGGTGAGCTTGCCGGGCGCGGTGGCCACGATCCGCCCGCCGAGACCCACCAGCGCGGCCCGGAACCCGTCGGGGTGGACCTGTGCGGCCAGCGCCACGGGGCCGTTCTCGTCGACGGCGAGCCGGTGCGAGGGGCGGCCCTGGGTGCCGCCGGCACCGCCGGGGCGGGAATCGACGCGGATCAGGCCGAGCGCCTCCAGCTCGGCGGCGACGGCTCCGGCGGTGGCACGCGTCACGCCGAGCTCGGCCGTCAGCACCGCCCGGGTGGGGGCCCGGCCGGTGTGGACGAGCTCCAGCGCCGGGCCGAGTGCGCCGCGGCCCCGTTCCAGCTTGGTCCTCGCGGACGCCGCCGACGCCGTGGTCGCGTCCCCCGCCCCCGGCGGGGCCCCGTTGCCGTTCATGAGGGGATCCTCGCACGACCGGGCGGCGGTGCCCGCCCCGGCTATACGTCCAGGCCACCGACCCGCAGGGTGATGTTGAGGCGTCCCTTCAGGCCCAGACCCGGCGGGGCGGTCCCGGGCAGCACCTTCGGCACCCCGTGGTAGGCGAGCCGGCTCGGTCCGCCGAACACGAACAGGTCTCCGCTGCGCAGCTCCACGTCCCGGTACGGGCGCCCCCGCGAGACGGTGTTGCCGAAGCGGAAGAGGCAGGAATCACCCAGGCTGAGGGAGACGACCGGGGCCCCGGACCGTTCCTCCGCGTCCCGGTGCATGCCCATCCGGGAGTCGCCGTCGTAGAAGTTGACCAGGGCGATGTCGTACGCCTCCGCGTCCGGCGGGGGCGATCCGTACGCGGCGGTGACCGCCTGCCGTCCCAGCTCGGCGAGCCACCCCGGCATCGGCTTGACCGGCGCGCCGTCCCCGTCGACGGCGGTGCGCGCGTAGGCGTACGGGTACCAGTGCAGGCCCAGGCACACCTGCCGGGCGGTCATCGTCCCGCCCCCGGGAGTGCGTACGGTGCGCAGTCCGGCGGGCGGGCGGGCCCACGCACGGCACGCGGCGAGGAGTTCCCGCTGGCGCCGGGGCGCGAGCCAGTCGGGCAGGTGCACCGCGCCGGGTGCGATCTCGGTCCGCTCGCGCGGGAAGAGTTCCCCGTCCACCCTCCCATTGTCGGGGGCTGCTGGCAGACTCGCGGCATGAAGATCACCGAATACACGGAGAGCCTGGCCCGGGAGGGCGAACTGCTCGCCGATCAGGCCGAGCGCGCCGGTACGGACGTCCTGGTGCCGACCTGTCCCGAGTGGCGGGTCGCCGACCTGCTGCGGCACACCGGCTCGGTGCACCGCTGGGCCGCCGGGTACGTGCGGGACGGGCTGGTGGAGCCGGTGCCGTTCCCGGAGCCTCCGGAGCTGGCCGGGGCGGAGCTGCTCGCCTGGTTCCGGGAGGGGCACGCGGAACTGGTCCGCTCCCTGTCCGAGGCCCCGGCCGGGCTGGCGTGCTGGACCTTCCTGCCGACGGCGCCGCCGTCGCCGCTGGCCTTCTGGGCACGGCGGCAGGCGCACGAGACGACCGTGCACCGCTTCGACGCCGAGTCCGCGCGGGGTGTCGCCCTCTCGGCGGTGGACCCGGCCTTCGCGGAGGACGGGGTGGACGAGCTGCTGACCGGCTTCCACGCCCGGCCGCGCAGCCGGGTACGGACCGAGGAGCCGCGGGTGCTGCGGGTCCGTGCGGCGGACACGGGCGCGGTGTGGACGGTCCGCCTGTCCAAGGAGCCGGCCCGTACGGTACGCGGCGACACCGGCGAGGGGGCGGACTGCGAGGTGACCGGGGAGGCGTCCTGGCTGTACGCGGCCCTGTGGAACCGCGTCCCGCTCGCCGGCCCGGGCGTACGCGGCGACGAGTCGCTGGCACGGCTGTGGCAGGAGACGGCGGGGATCTGACGCCGGGACGGTGCGGCCCGGGGAGGCCGGCCGGGGCGGCCTGCCGGGGTGCCTGCGACGCCGGGCCCGGCCCGGTGCCGGCGGCTCCGGTGCCGGCGGCTCCGGTGCCGGCCGGGCCCGGTGCCGGCGCGCGGGCCCCGGCGCGGCGGAAATTCCCCGTGCGGACGGGACACCGGCTTGGCAGGCTGGGCCCCATGGCTTCCCATACCTCCCCCGGCTCCCCGACCTCCCCCGACTGGATCACCACCCCGGTGCACGAGCGCTTCCTGCGCGGCGCCCTGGAGCTCGAACGCACCCCGCTCGGGCTGCTCCCGCACCGGCTGCCCGCCCGGGCCCGCGCCCAGTGCGCCGACGGGCAGCTGGCCATGGCCGAGGCGCAGCCCTCCGGGGTGCGGCTGGTGTTCCGCACCCGGGCGACGGCCGTCGAACTGGACGCGGTGCGCACCAGGACGGCCTACCGGGGTGCCCCGCCGCGCCCCGACGGCGTGTACGACCTGCTCGTCGACGGCCGGCTGACCGGCCGGGGCTCGGTGACCGGTGGTCACGTCCTCATGGTGGACATGGCCACCGGGTCGGCGGAGCGCGTCCCCGGCCCGGCCGGCACGGTCCGCTTCTCCGGTCTGCCCGACCGGCTCAAGGACGTGGAGATCTGGCTGCCGCACAACGAGGTCACCGAGCTGGTGGCCCTGCGGACCGACGCCCCCGTCGAGCCTTCCCCGGACCGGGGCCGCCGGGTCTGGGTCCACCACGGGAGTTCGATCAGCCACGGCTCCGACGCGGCGAGTCCCAGCACGACCTGGCCGGCCCTGGCCGCCGCCCGGGGCGGGGTGGAGCTGGTCAACCTGGGCTTCGGCGGCAGCGCGCTGCTCGACCCCTTCACCGCGCGCGTCCTGCGGGACACCCCCGCCGACCTGATCAGCGTCAAGATCGGCATCAATCTGGTCAACCACGACCTGATGCGCCTGCGTGCCTTCGGCCCCGCCGTCCACGGCTTCCTCGACACCATCCGCGAGGGCCACCCCGTCACCCCGCTGCTGCTGGTCTCACCGGTCCTCTGCCCGATCCACGAGGACACGCCCGGACCCACCGCCCCCGACCTCGGCGAACTCTCCGCGGGCAGGCTCCGGTTCCGGGCCGCGGGCGATCCGGCGGAGGTCCCCGCGGGCAAGCTGACCCTCAGGGTCGTGCGGGAGGAACTGGCCCGCATCGTGCGGGAACGCGCGGCCGACGACCCGAACCTGCACCACCTCGACGGGCTCGGCCTCTACGGCGAGGCCGACTTCGCCGCTCTCCCCCTCCCCGACGGCCTCCACCCGGCCCCGGCCGCCCACCAGCTCATCGCCGACCGCTTCGCAGCCCACGCCTTCGCCCCGGAAGGCCCCTTCGCCCCCGGTCGTCAGCCTTGGAGCTCGTAACACGACCGTGCTGAGCTGTGGTGGCTGGGTCGTCAGCGAATCAGGTAGCGCGAGACCGTCTTCGCCAGGTCCCGATGCCACTGCTGAACGCGGGAATTGCGGCGGGCATTGACCTCGCCCTCGACGGTCGAGCCGTCGTGCAGCGTGACCGTGACATGCAGCCGGGACCTGCGGACGGTGTCATGGGTGATGTCGGCGATCTCTGACCAGGACAACTCGCTCTCCGTGCCTCTCTGATCGAGGTCCTCATCGGTCTCGATCTGATCCACCGGCAGCCCGCGTCCATGGAGTGTCAGCAGTACCCCGTCGGCATCAACCACGATGTTGGAATCCCTGTCCGCCGCGATGAACACCTCATCGTCCGGCACAGGCACCTGTCCGGATCCCCGCTCCGTCCCCACCGCGGCGACGGTGGGCACGTACGGGGGCGTGGGCGGCCCTGGAGGCACAAGCCGGTATGACGTCGCTGTTCCTGTTGACTCGTCGAAGTAGTCGAGGAGCTGGGCCGGATCCGGCCGGCGATCCGGGTTCTTCTCCAGGCAGGACGCCACCGCTTCCCGCAGTAGGGCCGGGACGGTGCTCAGATCGGGCGCCTCGTGCACCGAGCGGTACATCAGTCCCATCGGTGTCCCCTCGCCGAACGCGCTGCCACCTGACGCTGCCACCAGGACCGCGCCCAGCGCGAATACGTCGGCCGCGCCCGTGACGTCGGCGCCCATCGCCTGCTCGGGTGCGAGGAAGCCCGGCGTTCCAGAGGCGTGGCCCGTCGCCGTCAGACGCGTGGATTCCACCGCCCGGGCGATCCCGAAGTCGAGGACACGGGGCCCGTCGGCGGCCATGATGATGTTGCCGGGCTTCAAGTCGCGGTGGACCAGGCCACAGTCATGGATCGCCGCCAGGGCTTCTGCGAGTGCCGCACCGAGTCCCTTCAGCTCCAGTGCGTCCATGGGGCCTTGGGAGTGAATGTGTTCCGCGAGCGTTGGCCCCGGTACATATGCGGTGGCCAGCCAGGGAGGGTTCGCGTCCGGGTCGGCGTCGACGACCGGCGCCGTGTGGAAGCCGCCGACAGCCCGCGCCGCGGTCACCTCCGCCCGGAACCGGGCACGGAAGTGGACATCGGAGGCGAGTTCAGCCCGCGCGACCTTGACCGCGACGGCACGCCCCCCGCGCGACCGGGCCAGATACACGATCCCCATGCCGCCCTCGCCGAGCCGGCGCTCGATCACGTAGGGACCAATGCGCTGCCCGTGTGCCGCCTGTCCCCCGGCTTCCTGCCGCCCCGTCGCACTCACTCGATCCCCCGAGCCTGTTCGGATGACCTCTGGTGAAGGGATCATCTCACTCACGGTCCACGATGCGGCCCTCGTCAGCCACCGCCAGCAGATGAGGCTGCGCCCAACGCACTCGGGGCGCTTAGAACTCGCAACGAAATGATCTCCACGGTGGTTGACTTCGGAACTGATGGTCCGAGGTGCGGGGTGGTTCGGTCGAAGCCCTGCCAAGACGACGACGAGTTGTGGGCGGTACACGCTGCGCCGCGGAGAACTCAAAATGCGTCGACAGCGCCTCTCGGCACCGGGCAAAGTGGCCACCCGTGACGAGCAGTGAACTGTGGACCCGCGCGACCGCCGACCGCTACGACGCCGAGGAGGCCGCAGCGTCCTCGGCTGCCGTTCTCGGACCGACCCTCGCCTTCCTCGCCGAGCTCGCCGGAGACGGCCGGGCACTGGAGTTCGCCATCGGGACCGGACGCGTGGGCGTCCCGCTCCGGGAACGCGGCGTGCCGGTGGTGGGCATCGAACTGTCCGAGCACATGGCGGCGGTGCTGCGGCGCAAGATCGACGAGGACACCCTCCCGGTGGCCATCGGGGACATGGCCACCACTGTCGTTCCGGGCGGGTTCACCCTGGTCTATCTCGTCTACAACACCATCACGAACCTGCTCACGCAGGACGAGCAGGTCGAGTGCTTCCGCAACGCCGCACGGCATCTGGAGCCCGGCGGCCGATTCGTCATCGAGCTGGGTGTGCCGCCGCTGCGGCTCCTGCCGCCCGGCCAGGTCGCGGTGCCGTTCGATGTCTCCCAGCAGCATCTCGGCTTCGACACCTTCGACCTGGTCGAGCAGATCCTCGTCTCGCACCACTTCACCCGCGACGGCGACGACGGCCATTACCGCCGCGAAAACTCCCGGCACCGGTACGCCTGGCCGGCGGAGCTCGACCTGATGGCACGGATCGCCGGGCTCGAGCTGGAACGTCGCGTTGCGGACTGGGACGGGGCGCCGTTCACCCAGGACTCCGCGAAGCACGTCTCCGTGTGGCGCAAGCCGGCCTGAGGTCGGCCACCGGGCCGTCAACGTCGGTCGTGTCGGTCTTGAACTTCTATCGGGAGGTCAGGCGTCGCCAGCAGATCGGTGCGCATCCGAGGGTGAGGAAGGCTTCGTGGATGTCGTCGCGGATCTCCCAGCGGATCCGCAGGCGGCGGAACCAGCGCAGGTGAGCGAATGTTCCCGAGCTCCTGCGGCCTATGCTCCCAGGCGACCCCGGTGTGCAGGACGAACAGGATGCCCTGGAACACCAGCCGGTCCGGATGCCGCCTTCATCCGGGGCGCCGGGGCCGACGCTCCACCTTCGGTAGCAGCACGGCTCGAAGGTCCGCTGATCACCGACGCCTTAGTACTCCAGTGCGGTTTCGTGATCCACCCGCTGACTGAGCAAGCGAGCCGTCGCCGGCGGTGGCTGCTCCGGGTCAGGCATGGTGGCGCGCGAGGCTGCGACGCATCCGAAGATGACGGTGGCCGACGTTGCCGACGTGCGCCAGGGCGAGTGGCAGTGAATGCCTCATCCCGATTGTTTGGTGCGCAGGGGAAATGTAGCGCGCGATCATGACACTGATCGGAAACGCCACTGACCAGGCGCCGGCGAACCCGGCCGCCACCGACGACATGCTGGCCACTCAGCCGGTCGGCTACTGGAGCGGCCTGGCCCATGCGACCGTCACGCGACATCTGCGTGATGCGATGGCCAGGATCGATGTCACGCAGCCGCAGTACTGCGTGCTCAACCGCGTGAACGGCGGCCCCGTGGCGCCGAGCCGCGAGGAAGTCGTCACTTCTCTCACGCACCTCGCCGACGGGCCGCATGAGATTGCCAGAGTCGTGGACCAGTTGCTCCACCATGAGTGGCTCAGGACCGATGACGGGCAGCGCCTGCACCTCACGGGTGCCGGGGAGGCCGCCAGAACGCGGCTCCGTGAGCCGGCGGCCGAGGTACGCGCCGTAGTCCACCAGGGCATCAGCGACGAGGAGTACGTGGCCACGCTCAAGGTACTGCGCAAGATGGTGGCCAACGTCGAGGGCGACGGGGCTCCGGGCAGTCCGTCCTGATGACGCGATCTTGTGCCGCCCCGGCTGGGAACGAGCACGGCCACGGCATAGTCATCGGTTGGTGTGTGGACAAACGACGATCGTGCGATGGCCACTGGCCATAGTGTGAACCCCGCCCGCTCGCAGGCGATGTT
This sequence comes from Streptomyces sp. NPDC029122, assembly GCF_055569445.1. Taxonomy (NCBI): domain Bacteria; kingdom Bacillati; phylum Actinomycetota; class Actinomycetes; order Kitasatosporales; family Streptomycetaceae; genus Streptomyces; species Streptomyces sp. NPDC029122. The sequence goes on from NZ_JBVHWK010000001.1 coordinate 444,546, forward strand.
CGACCAGGCCATGGACCGGATCGCGGGACGGTTCAGCCGAGTTGAGCCAGGGGCCACTGCCCGCGCCTACCTGCTCGGGCTGCTGTCGCAAGTGGAGCGGAAAACCGCTGTCTTCGGCCCACCGCCCCTGACAGCTGCCAGGCTTCTGCACTGGTCTGCCTGACGCAGACACCACCAGGCAACAGCCCGCCGCAGCCACTACCGACGACGGTCGGCTGACGAACCCCCCGGATAGATCACGAAACCGCACTGGAGCATGAGGCGGGGTCATCCGTACGGCCCACCGCGCGTGCGGCCCGGGCCGGTGCCGGGGATGGTCGAGGGGGCGGGCGACCGGAGGAGGAGCCTTGACGGAACTGGCCCGGATTCCCCTGGCGGGCGGCGGCACCCTCCTCGTCGAGGCTCCGGCCACGGTGGGGGGACCCGTCAGGGCGGGGCGCTTCGGCGATGCCGTTCACCAGCTGCCCCAGACACTTCAGGAGGCCCTGGGGTCGGTCAGGGAGGCGGCGCGCGTCACCCTCGAGCAGCTGCGCAAGGCCGGGCCTGACGGGATCTCGTTCGAGTTCGGTGTCGACCTCGCGTTCGAGGCCGGGGTCGTGATCACCAAGAGCACGGCCAACTGTCACCTGAGGGTGACCATGACCTGGGAGCGGGACGCGCCGGGCCGTCGGGCCGAGGACGAGCGGCCGGGCTGATCCCCTGGACGTTTCCGGCGTGGCCCGGCCCCCGGTCCGGACCGGCCGGGCCGTCGGCCGCGGCTTCACCCCGCAGGAGTGGCCGGCGTACCCGCGGGACGGGTCAGCCGGCCGGGTCCGTTCCGCCCAGGGTTGCCGCGTAGGCGGTCTGGGGTCCGTACTTCCAGCCGGGGCTGGTGTTCCACGGGTTGGGCATGGCCACGCTCGTCGCGTACGCGTAGCCGGCGCCGCGGATGAAGGCGGTGCGGAGGGCGGCGCGCATGGCGGTGGTGTCGGGCACCTCGTGCACGAGGTGCCAGAACGCGGTGCCGGTCGGGTCGAGTTCGGCGCCCTGGCGGTAGGCACCGTGGGCGTCGAAGACGTTGCCCGGCCATCCGCCCGCCGTGTAAGCCGCGTACGTGTTCTCGTAGGTGACGAAGACGTCGGCGGTGCGGTGACCCGGCTCCAGGTAGCAGTCGGCGATGGCGGTGCCGGGGTTGTTGACGACGAGGTCGTCCACGTCCGGGTCGGCGGCGTGCATGGTGTCCTGGACGTAGCGGCGCAGTGCCGCGTAGTGGTCGCGGGTGGCGTTGCCGGGGCCGCAGTCGCGGCTCACCACGTCGAAGAAGATGCCGTCGACGTGCAGCCGGCCGTCCCCGGCGCCGGAAGGCCGCAGGTAGTTGTCGATGGAGGCCCTGACGGCCGCCGGGTCCCGCCTGCCGTGGTCGGTGTGGACGTAGCCGAGGACCTTGGTTCTCTCGCCGGTGGCGGTGGTCCTGGCCCGCAGGGCGTCGGCGCGGGCGCGCCAGCGGCCGTCGAAGGGGGCGTCGCCGTTGCCGGGGTTGAGGACGACCACGGAGGCGGCGGGGGTGGTGGCGGTGAGCGCGGCCAGCATCGGGGCGTCGGCCCGGACGTAGGCGGGTACGCCGATCTCCAGGCCGCGCACGCCGGGTATCCGGGGAGCGGGCGTGGCCGACGGGGCTGTCTGTCTCGCGGAGGCGGTCACCGCCGGCGCCGGTGCGGCGAGCAGCACGGTCACGGCGACGGCGCACAGGGACCTCAGTACGCGGGCGGGGGTCACGGCTGTTCCTCCGGCTGCGGCGGTGCGGGACCCCAGGAACACTAGACGCGCGGAATCCCGGTCAACGGCGAACCACCCGGATCGGTATGAGGAACAGACAAGCGACTTGTCACCACGGCCCTGTCATACGGCGGGCAGTCCCACGGAGTGCGCCAGCTGCCCGGTGGCGTGCGCGAAGAAGGCCTCCCGCTCCTCGACGACCCTGTCGAACTGGCCGAACAGCTCGAAGGAGACGAGGCCGACGAGCTGCGCGCAGGCCGCGACCAGGGCGGCCGTCACTTCCGGGGGCAGGCCTTCGGCGAAGTCGGCGGTCATCCGGTGGGCTTCGGCGCGCAGGGCGGCGGGCAGGGGCGGCAGGGCGAGGCCGCGGCCTTCGTAGGCGGTGCGGAGGATGCCGATGAGGACGTTGGCCACGCGGGCGGCGGGGCCGACCGTGTCGAGGGGGGCGGTGTAGCCGGGGACCGGCGAGCCGTAGATGAGGGCGTACTCGTGCGGGTGGGCCAGTGCCCAGGTACGGACGGCCGCGCAGACCGCGGTCCAGCGGGAGCGGGGCGGGGCGCCGGCGGCGAGGGCGGTGGCGTCGGCGGCTTCCGCGGCGGAGCCCAGGCTGTCGTAGGCGTCGATGATCAGCGCGGTGAGCAGCTCGTCGCGGCTGGGGAAGTAGCGGTAGAGGGCCGAGGACACCATGCCCAGCTCGCGGGCGACGGCGCGCAGCGAGAGTTTGGCGGCGCCCTCGGCCGCGAGCCTGCGGCGGGCCTCGGCCTTGATGGCGGCGGTGACCTCGACACGGGCCCGTTCCCTGGCTCCTCGCACGGTGCTCATGCGGATCAGTGTGCCACGCGAGCAGAGCGGTGCACGAAAAGCAGAGCGGTGCTCATCGTAGAGAGCACCGCTCTTGTTTTGGCGCTCTGATCCGTGCACACTGATCTCAAGCGAGAGCAGTGCTCTCTCAATGCGTCCCGGAGGCCACCATGAACGCGCCCGCCCCGTACTACGCCCAGGCCGGCCGCTTCGCCGTCCGCTTCAACGCCCTGTTCGGCAAGCTCGCCCGTCTCGGCCTCAGCCTGGCCGGCTCGGCCGAGCTGTCGGTGCGCGGCCGTACCTCCGGCCGGATGCAGCGCGTCCCCGTCAACCCGCACACCCACGAGGGCGACCAGTACCTCGTCTCGGCCCGCGGCCACTCCCAGTGGGTCCGCAACATGCGCGCGGCGGGCGGCGGTGAGCTGCGCGTGGGCCGCAAGGTCCGTAGCTTCACCGCCCTGGAGCTGACCGACCCGGCGGAGAAGGCGGCCGTCCTGCGCACCTACCTGGAGAAGTGGGGCTGGGAGGTCAACCGGTTCTTCCAGGGCGTCACCGCGAAGTCCACTGACGCCGAGCTCAGGGCGGCCGCCGGGGACCACCCGGTCTTCCGCGTCACGGTGTCCCACTGAGCCGCCCGGCCCCCGCCGGACCCCGCCGGCACGCCCGGCCGGGATCCCCGCTCCCGGACGTGCCGAAGCGCCGGCCCCGACGGACCCCGCGCGGCGGAGCGCACCTCCTCGGTGCCCCCGGCGTACGCGGACGTCGCCGGGTACCGGCGCCTCGGCGTAGCAGTCTCCCCGCGCCTACCCGCGGCGGCCCCGCGCGTGACGGTCGTCCACCAGCTGCAGTGCCTTGCGCGCCAGCGGGTGCGTACGGACCAGATCGGGCAGGGTCGTCGAGCCGCGGGTGATGCGGGCGAAGGCCGTCCAGGCGGGCCGCAGGCCCGTGAGCGCGGCGTGGAGCAGCCCCGGGCGGGCCTCGAAGACGGCCAGCATCCGCTTGCCGACGGCCATTTCGACACCCAGCCCGGCCTTGACCGCGAAGGCGTAGTTGAGCGCCTGGCGGCGCGCGTCCACCGCGTCCTGCGCCTCGGAGATCTTGACCGCCCACTCCCCCGCGAGCCGTCCCGAGCGCAGCGCGAAGGAGATGCCCTCCCGCGTCCACGGCTCCAGGAGACCGGCCGCGTCACCGGCCACCAGCACCCGGCCGCGCGAGAGCGGGGAGTCGGGCTTGCGGCAGCGGGTCAGGTGACCGGAGGAGACGGCCGGTTCGAAGCCGGCCAGACCCAGCCGGGCGATGAAGTCGTCGAGGTACCGCTTGGTGGCGGCGCCCTCGCCCTTCGCCGAGATGACCCCGACGGTGAGCGTGTCGCCCTTGGGGAAGACCCAGCCGTAACTGCCGGGCAGCGGACCCCAGTCGATCAGGACGCGGCCCTTCCAGTCCTCGGCCACCGTCTCCGGTACCGGGATCTCCGCCTCCAGGCCGAGGTCGACCTGGTCCGTCTCCACACCGACGTGGGCGCCGATCCGGCTGGCACTGCCGTCGGCGCCGACCACGGCCCGCGCCAGGACGGTCTCGCCGTCGGCGAGCACCACGGCGACCGTGCGGCGGTCCGGCACGGCCGCGCCGTGCTGCTCGACCCGGGACACGGCCGTGCCCGTGCGGAGGGTCGCGCCGGCCTTCTCGGCCTCCGCGACCAGGGCCGCGTCGAACTCGGGCCGGTTGATGAGCCCGAACAGCATGTGCTTCGAGCGGCGGGTCCGGGCCAGCCTGCCGTTGAGGGAGAAGGTGACCGCGTGGATGCGGTCCTCGAGGGGCAGGGCGAAGCCCGGGGGAAGGGCGTCGCGCGAGGGGCCGATGATGCCGCCGCCGCAGGTCTTGTACCGGGGCAGCTCCGCCTTCTCCAGCAGCAGGACGCTCCGCCCCGCCGCGGCCGCGGCGCGCGCCGCCGACGCTCCGGCCGGTCCGGCGCCGACCACGACGACGTCCCACACCTCTCCGGCGCCCTCGGCGGCCTCCGCGGCCGCCCCTTCGGCCGTCTCCCCGGCCGTCTCTGCCGGGGTGCCCTCGTCCGCCCCCCGAGCGGCCTGCTCTGCGCTTGCGCCGTTCACGTCGTCGTCGCTGCTCACGATGTGCGTCTGCTCCTGATCACCCGGTTGCTCCGATGCCGTGGAAATCCTACGGCGAGCCGCCGCCTCGTCCCTCTGTGCGAGGATCGTGACAGTCTTTCGCCTTGCATTCGCCGTACCCCGGCACTCATCACAACGTCGCACCCACGAGGAGCGTGCCCATGTCCCAGAATCCGATCGCCGAGACCGTCGCCTCGCTCATGCCCCGCGCCAAGGCGGAGCTGACCGAGCTGGTGGCCTTCCAGTCGGTCGCGGACTGGGCCCAGTTCCCGCAGAGCGAGAGCCACGCCGCCGCGAACTGGGTGGCCGACGCCCTGCGCGCCGAGGGGTTCCAGGACGTGGCGCTGCTCGACACCCCGGACGGCACGCAGTCCGTGTACGGATTCCTGCCCGGTCCCGAGGGCGCCCCGACCGTTCTGCTGTACGCGCACTACGACGTGCAGCCGCCGCTGGACGACGCCGCCTGGATCTCCCCCGCCTTCGAGCTGACCGAGCGCGACGGCCGCTGGTACGGGCGCGGTGCCGCGGACTGCAAGGGCGGGTTCATCATGCACCTGCTCGCGCTGCGCGCCCTGAAGGCCCACGGCGGGGTGCCGGTGAACGTGAAGGTGATCGTCGAGGGCTCGGAGGAGCAGGGCACCGGCGGCCTCCAGCAGTACGCCGAGGCCAACCCCGAGCTGCTGGCCGCCGACACCATCGTCATCGGCGACGCGGGCAACTTCCGCCTCGGGCTGCCGACGGTGACGGCCACGCTGCGCGGGATGACCCTGATCAAGGTCAGGATCGACACCCTGGGCGGCAACCTGCACTCCGGCATGTTCGGCGGTGTCGCCCCCGACGCGCTCGCCGCACTGATCCGCCTGCTGGACTCGCTGCGCTCCGAGGACGGTTCGACGACCGTGGACGGTCTGGCCTCGGACGCGGTGTGGGAGGGCCTGCAGTACCCGGAGGCGGACTTCCGCGCCGACGCGAGGGTGCTGGACGGTGTCGAGCTGATCGGTGAGGGCACGATCGCCGACCGGCTGTGGGCCCGTCCCGCCGTCACCGTGCTCGGCATCGACTGCCCGCCGGTGGTCGGCGCGACCCCCTCGGTGCACGCGAGCGCGGGCGCCCTGATCAGCCTGCGCGTGCCGCCGGGCGTGGACACCTCCGAGGCCATCAAGCTGCTGGAGGCGCACCTGGTGGCGCACACCCCGTGGAAGGCCCGCCTGGAGCTGGAGGTCGTGGGCCAGGGCCAGCCCTTCCAGGCGGACACGAGCAGCCCGGCGTACGCGTCGATGGCGGCGGCCCTGCGGGAAGCGTACGACGGCCAGGAGATGCAGATCAGCGGCATGGGCGGGTCGATCCCGCTGTGCAACACGCTGACCTCGCTGTACCCGCGGGCGGAGATGCTGCTCATCGGGCTGAGCGAGCCGGAGGCGCAGATCCACGCGGTGAACGAGAGCGTCTCCCCCGAGGAGCTGGAGCGGCTGTCGGTCGCCGAGGCCCTGTTCCTGGTGAACTACGCGGCGTCCAAGGCCGTCTGACGCCGGCGGGCGTGACCCTTCGTACGCCCGGGGCGCGGTGCGCCCCGGGCGTGCTCTGCTTGCGGCTAAGTCGCGTGCCCGCGGCGGCCCGGCTGTCTACGGTCGTCGTCATGGATCTCGTAGAGGTACTCCCGGACCGGCTCCACATGCTGCGCTTCTCCATCGGCCAGGCCTATCTCTGGCAGGACGGCGGGGTGCTCACCCTGATCGACGCCGGCCATGCCGGATCCGCCGACGCCATCGAGCAGGCGATACGTTCCCTCGGGCTGGCGCCCGAGCGGCTGGAGCGGATCGTGCTGACGCACTGCCACCGCGATCACGTCGGCGCCGCCGGTGAGCTCGCCGCCCGCTGGGGTGCGCGGGTGCTGGCCCACCGGCTGGACGCCCCGGTGGTGCGCGGCGAGCGGCCGGTCCCCGAACCGGTGCTGCTGGACTGGGAAGTCCCGCTGTACGCGCACGGGCTGACGGCCCCGCCGGCGCCGCCGACCCGGGTCGACGGGGAGCTGGAGGACGGCGAGGTGCTGGACTTCGGCGGCGGGGCGGTGGTGGTCCACGCCCCGGGCCACACGCCGGGCAGTATCGGGGTGCACCTGCCGGCGCACGGGGTGCTGTTCACGGGGGACTGCGCGGCCGGGGTGGGCCAGGTGATGCTGGGCGTCTTCAACGCCGACCGGGCCGGGGCGGTCGCCTCCTTCCGCCGGCTGGCCGCCCTCGCCCCGTCCGTGGCCTGCTTCGGCCACGGTGACCCCTGGACCGAGGACACCGCGAAGGCGCTCCACGCGGCGGCGGAGGCGGCCACGGTCTGAGCCCCGCCCGCCGGGACCGCCGCCGGGACCGCCACGCGGCCGGTCCCGGTGTCACGGGGTGGGGCGGCCGGACTCCAGGTAGAGCGGGTGGCCGCGCTCGCGGGCGCGCAGGGCCCAGCGCAGCCGTTCGTAGCGCTGCGGCGGCAGGAGTCCGGCGGCCTCCTCTTCCGTGACGAAGCGCCAGGCCCGCAGTTCCGGTCCGGGCAGCCGCAGCCGGGCGGCCTCCGCCTCCGGCAGCCGCCCGCCGTCGAACAGCAGCCGCAGGCCCCCGTACGCCGGGGAGCGGGGCGGCTCCCAGTCGACCACCAGCAGTCCCGGGACCCGCTCCAGCGTCAGGCCCAGCTCCTCCGCGACCTCCCGTACGCCCGCCCGCGCCGGAGCCTCGCCCGCCTCGACCACCCCGCCCGGGAACTCCCAGCCCGGCTTGTACGTCGGATCCACCAGGAGGACCCGGTCCCGGTCGTCGAAGAGCAGCACCCCCGCCGCCACCGTCTCCCGCGTCGGCTCCGGGGTCTGCACGATGTCGCAGACGGCCGCCGTGTCGGTGCGTACGGCGTCGGCGATCCGCTGCGCCGTCTCCCGTACCGTCAGGTGCCCGTTGTCGATGAGGTGCGCGTCGGCCGCGAGCCACCCCAGCGCCTGCCGGTACGCCGGGATGTGGTCGTACGCCCACTGGCGGACCCGTACGTCCACCTCCTGCGGCGCCCCCGGCTCCTGACGGGTGGCGATGCGCTGACGCAGGATCGTTTCCTCCGGGGTGAGCACTACGTGCCGCACCGCGATCCGGCGCGCGGCGAGACCGCCGAAGATCTCGTCGCGGTACTCCTGCCGCAGCAGCGTCATCGGCACGACCAGGATCCCGCCGAGCTCCGCCAGCATCGCCGCCGCCGTGTCCACGACGAGCCGCCGCCAGCTCGGCAGGTCCTGGTAGTCGTCGACCTCCGCGAGGCGTTTGGCCGGCAGGAGCCGACGCAGCGCGTCACCGATGAGCTCCGGGTCGTACAGGCTGCTGTCCGGCAGGAGTCCGGCCAGTTCGCGGGCCGTGCTGGTCTTCCCGGCACCGAAAGTGCCGTTGATCCAGACAATCACGTCTACCCCTCTCCCTATGGCTCGCCTCCGAACCCCCCGGTGCTTGCCCGCCCCACCCTGCCACGGAAACCCACCCGCCGGCCGAGTGCTTATGCTCGGGGGCGGGGCCGAGATCACAGCCGAGGTCGGAGCCCTTCCGTGCCGCCGCCACCTCCGGAGGTTTCCCCACCGTGCCGCAGACCCGCCCCCCGTCCGAGCCCCGCTACGGCAACCGGCCGACCATGAAGGACGTGGCGGCCAGGGCGGGCGTCGGCCTCAAGACGGTCTCACGGGTCGTCAACGGCGAGCCGGGGGTGACCCCCGACACCGAGCGCCGGGTGCAGGAGGCCATCGAGGAGCTCGGGTTCCGGCGCAACGACAGCGCGCGGGTGCTCCGCAAGGGCCGTACCGCCACCGTCGGGCTGGTCCTGGAGGACCTCGCCGACCCCTTCTACGGTCCGCTCAACCGGGCCGTGGAGGAGGTGGCCCGCACCCACGGCGCCCTGCTCATCAACGGCTCCAGCGCCGAGGACCCGGACCGGGAGCGGGAGTTGGCCCTCGCGCTGTGCGCCCGCCGGGTGGACGGGCTGATCGTGATCCCCGCCGGGGACGACCACCGCTACCTGGAGCCCGAGATCCGCGCGGGTGTGGCCACCGTGTTCGTGGACCGCCCGGCGGGCCGGATCGAGGCCGACGTCGTCCTGTCGGACAGCTTCGGCGGCGCCCGGGACGGGGTGGCGCACCTGATCGCCGCCGGGCACCGGCGGATCGGGTTCATCGGCGACCACCCCCGCATCCACACCGCCACGGAACGCCTGCGCGGCTACCGCGAGGCGATGGAGCAGGCGGGCCTGCCGGTGGCCGGGGCCTGGGTCTCCCTCGGCTCCACCGCACCGGACCGGGTGGCGGCGGCGGCCGGGGCGATGCTGGCGGGCCCGGAGCCGGTCACCGCCGTCTTCGCGGGCAACAACCGGGTCACCGTCACCGTCGTACGGGCCCTCGCGGCGCTTCCCCGGCCGGTGGCGCTGGTCGGCTTCGACGACTTCGAGCTCGCCGACCTGCTGCGCCCGGGCGTCACGGTCGTCGCCCAGGACCCGGCCGCCCTGGGCCGGGTGGCCACGGACCGCCTCTTCCAACGCCTGGCGGGCAGCAACCTCCCCCCGACCCGCATCGAACTCCCCACCCGCCTCATCCCCCGCGGCTCGGGCGAGATCCCGCCGGTCACCGGATGAGCGCCCGCAGCCCGGGCACCGCTCCGCCGGTGGCGGTGAGCCCGGCGAGGACGGCGAGCGGAGCCGGCACCCCGCCGAGGTAACTCAGCCCGCCGGTGACGGAGCCGGCGAACAGGGCGCCGAGGAGCACGACGGCGGCGTGCAGGGTCAGGAGGGGCGGATCGGTGTCGTGGGATGTGGTCATGCCGTGATTCCACCGCCGTTCCTTCCCGCACGCCGCTCCCACCGGACGAACCCGTACCGCCTGCGGACGCCGCCGGACAGCGCCGTATCCCGTCGCTGACCGGCACTGTTCGGGATTGTCCGGCGGAGCGCCCGGCACGGCCCTAACCTGTGCGGTGATGGACAGCGTGCGTGCATTCAGCGAAGAACTGGATTCGTTCGCGGCGGACTTGCGTCGGCTGCGGCTCGACCGGGGCAATCGGTCGTACCGCGAGCTCGCCGCGCGTGCGGCGAAATCACGGACCGGGATCCGGCTTCCGGTGTCCACGCAGAGCGACGCGTTCCGCGGGGACCGCCTTCCGAAACTGGACAGCCTGATGGGCCTGGTCCGGATCCTGCACTCCTACGACGAGTTCGGCCAGGAGCGGCCCGCCGTGCCGCCCCACAACTCCCCCGAGTTGGAACCCTGGCGCCGACGCTGGCGCGACCTGGCCGCCCTGGGGCCGGTCCGGCGCTCCCGGGTGCACGAGCCCGTCGCGAAGGAGCACGCGCCCGTCCCCGTCAGCAGGCCCGCCTTCACCCTGGCCCACGTGCTCGCCCTGCGGGCGAACAACAACTGGTGCGCGGCCTTCTCCCCCGACGGCCGGATCCTCGCCGTGTCCGGGCAGGACGACACCGAGGCAGTGGTTCAACTGTGGGATCCCGTAAGGGGTGTTCCCGTGGGCGAGCTCCTGGACAGGCCCCTTGCCTTTTCGCTGGCGTTCTCCCCCAGCGGCCACCTCTTGGCCGTCGGAGAATGCGAGGGGGCGGTGACCCTGTGGGAAACCGCGACCCTCAAGCGGGCCGGGCCGCCCTTGCTCGGCCACCACGGCTCCGTCGACGTGGTCGTCTTCGCCGCGGACGGCCGGACATTGGTCACGGCCGACGACGAGATCGTCCACCGGTGGGACACGGCGACGGGAGAGCCCGTCGGATCACCTCTGATCGGCGAGATCGAGGCGGCGTTCTGCCGCCCCGACGGCAGTGTCCTGGCCGCGCTCAGGACCACGCGGACACTGCGCCTGTGGGACCTCGCGACGGGTGGGAGCGTCGGCAGAGCCCTCATCGAGGACATCGACGGACCTGTCGAGGCCGCGTTCTCCCCCGACGGCGCCCTGCTGGCCACGACCTGCGGCGGAGAGACCCTGCTGTGGGACACCGCGACCGGCGGCCTCGCGTGCGGCCTGCCCGAAGCGGCCGGCAGCGGGGCCACCATGGCCTTCTCCCGGGACGGCCGCCTGCTGGCCACCCTGAGCGACCACGGCACCGTACGACTGTGGGAACCTTCGACCGGAGCCGTGCTGGGCCCGCCCCTGGCGGAGCACAAAGGTCCGTTCGACCGACTGGCCATGTCCCCCGACGGCCGCATGCTCGCTCTCTGCGGCGAGGCCGACAGTCTGGTCGTGTACCACGACGAGCCGCACGCGGCGCCGTCGCCTCCTCCGTCGCTCGCGGCACGAGCCCTCGACACCGCCTTGCGCAAGCATCAGGCCGTGGCCCTGCCTCCCCTGCTGAGCTCGAAGGGAGCCGCTCTGCGCAGGCTCGCCTTCTCCCCGGACGGCAGCCGTCTTCTGGTCCGCGCCGACAACGGCCGGGTCCTCACCTGGGACCCGGTGTCAGGCCTCATGCTGTCCGAGAGCCTGCCCGCGCCGGCCGGCATGCTCCCGTGGGGGCTGAACTTCCCCGCCGATGGCGGGCCGGCCGAGCTGTGGACCCCCGGCGGGCCGCCCCGCCGCCCCGTGTCCCTGGTGCAGCACCTCGCGTTCTGCGGCGCCACCCGTCAGATGGCCGTGATCGGTGCTGAGGGGCGGGTGTCCGTGCAGAGCACGGCTGACGGCCGCAGGACCGGATACGTTCCGGACGGCGTTTGGGACGCCTTCGCCCTCGCCGCCGCTCCGGACGGGACCCTGGTGGCCGCCGCCATGGGCGAGCGGGTGGTGCTGTGGGACGCCTCCGCCCCGGAAGAGCCGTGCCTGGAGCTGGCGGCCCACTTGAGCACCGTCGGCGCCATGGCCTTCGCCCCGGACGGGCAGCTCCTGGCGACCGGCGACGCCGATGGACGCATCCTGCTGTGGGACGTACGCGCCCCCGCCGCCCCCCTCCACCCTCTCTCCGGGCACACCGGCCCCGTGTACGACCTGGCGTTCTCCCCGCAGGGGAACCGGCTCGCCAGTGCCGGCTCGGACGGCACCGTGCGGCTCTGGGACACCGCCACGGGCGGGGCCGCCACCGGCTTGCCGCTGACCGGCCACACCGGCTCCGTCCGGGGTGTCGCCTTCTCCCCCGACGCGAGCCTGCTGGCCTCCGCCGGGGACGACGGCACCCTCCGCCGCTGGTTCCTGCCGGCCCCGCACGCAGCGACGGCCCGGCCCCGGTGATCCCGGGCCGGCCGTCGGCGGGTGGGTCAGGCGGTCGCCGTCAGGGTCGCCGAGCGGCGGGGGATGGCGAAGGCGTCCAGTTCGGCGCGGGTCAGGCCGGTGAGGGCGGTGACCTCCTCGGGGCCGACCGCGCCGCAGTCGAGGCCGCGGACCAAGTAGCCGGCCAGGGCCTTGGCGGTGGCGGGCTCGTCCATGACGTCGCCCTCGATCTTGGCGACGTACGCCTTCAGGCGCGCGGCCGCTGCCTCCAGGCCCTCGCGGTAGAAGGTGAAGACGGCCGCGTAGCGGGTCGGCAGGTGCGCCGGGTGCATGTCCCAGCCCTGGTAGTAGGCGCGGGCCAGGGCGCGGCGGGTGAGGCCGTAGTGCAGCTTCCAGCCCTCGTGGACCTTCGCCGTCGTGCCGATGGGCAGCACGTTCGTCGAGCCGTCGGAGACGCGTACGCCGGTCCCGGCGGCGGCGACCTGCATGATCGCCTTCGCGTGGTCGGCGGCGGGGTGGTCGCTGGCCTGGTACGCGGCGGAGACGCCGACGCAGGCGCTGTAGTCGAACGTGCCGTAGTGCAGGCCGGTGGCGCGGCCCTTGGAGGCCTCGATCATGCGGGCCACGGTGGCGGTGCCGTCGGAGGCCAGGATGGACTGGCTGGTCTCGATCTGGATCTCGAAGCCGATGCGGCCCGTGCGCAGGCCCCGGGTGGACTCGAAGGCCTCCAGCAGCCCGACGAAGGCGCTGACCTGCTCGGCGTAGGTGACCTTGGGCAGGGTGAGGACGAGGCCGTCGGGCAGGCCGCCGTGCTCCAGCAGGCCGGAGAGGAAGATGTCCGTGGTGCGGATGCCCCGGTCGCGGACGTTGGCCTCCATGCACTTCATGCGGATGCCCATGTACGGGGCGTTCGTGCCGTTGGAGAAGGCCTCCGAGACGAGGCGGGCAGCGCGGGCCGCGGCCTGGTCCTCCTCCTCGTCGGAGCGGACGCCGAAGCCGTCCTCGAAGTCGACGCGGAGGTCCTCGACGGGCTCGGTGGCGAGCTTGGCGCGGACGCGGTCGTAGACGGGTACGGCCAGCTCGTCGGAGATGCCGAGTACCTTGGCGAAGGTGGCGGCGTCCGGGGCGTGCTCGTCGAGGGCCGCGAGGGCCTGGTCGCCCCAGGAGCGGATGGTGTCGGCGGCGAAGACGTCACCGGGGACGTAGACGGTGTGGATGGGCTGGCGGGTGCCGGGGTCGCCCGGGTAGTGACGCGCGAGTTCCGCGTCCACCGGCGCCAGGGAGGCGCTGATGCCCTCGCTGACCGCGCCTGCGAGGCTCGTCGCCACCTTCTCCTGCTGACCCATCGTGCACTCTCCTCTTTTCCGCTTCACGGAAGCTTAGATCCGCATAGCAGAATTTAGCCACGGGGTTCCGCTCCGTCAATGGTCCCTCCGCCGCGTGGGACAAACGACTCGGGGCCGTGCGGTGACAATCACCACACGGCCCCGGAGGCCAAGAGACGCGCAGGTCAGGACCGGCGCGGGGGTCAGCCCTTGCGCGCCTTGATCTCGCCCGTCAGCTGCGGGACGACCTCGAAGAGGTCGCCGACCACGCCGTAGTCGACCAGGTCGAAGATCGGGGCCTCGGCGTCCTTGTTGATGGCCACGATGGTCTTCGAGGTCTGCATGCCGGCCCGGTGCTGGATCGCGCCCGAGATGCCGGAGGCGATGTACAGCTGCGGGGAGACCGACTTGCCGGTCTGGCCGACCTGGTTGGAGTGCGGGTACCAGCCGGCGTCGACGGCGGCACGGGAGGCGCCGACGGCGGCACCGAGGGAGTCCGCGAGCTCCTCGATGATCGCGAAGTTCTCGGCGCCGTTGACGCCGCGGCCGCCGGAGACCACGATCGCGGCCTCGGTCAGCTCCGGGCGGCCGGTCGACTCGCGCGGGGTGCGGGAGACGACCTTGGTGCCGGTGGCCAGGGCGCCGAAGGTGACGGCGAGCGCCTCGACGGCGCCGGCGGCCGGGGCCGCCTCGACCGGGGCCGAGTTCGGCTTCACGGTGATGACCGGGGTGCCCTTGGACACGCGGGACTTGGTGGTGAACGACGCGGCGAAGGCGGCCTGCGTCGCGACCGGACCCTCGTCACCGGCCTCCAGGTCGATGGCGTCGGTGATGATGCCGGAGCCGATGCGCACGGCGAGGCGCGCGGCGATCTCCTTGCCCTCGGCGGAGGACGGGACGAGCACGGCGGCCGGGGAAACGGCCTTGTACGCGGCCTCCAGCGCGTCCACCTTCGGGACGACGAGGTACTCGGTGAACTCGGGGGCGTCGGCGGTGAGGACCTTGACGGCACCGTGCTCGGCGAGCACCGCGGCGGTGGCCTCGGCACCGGCGCCCAGGGCGACGGCGACGGGCTCGCCGACGCGGCGGGCCAGCGTCAGCAGCTCGAGGGTGGGCTTGCGGACGGCACCGTCCACGTGGTCGACGTAGACGAGAACTTCAGCCATGGGACTGTCTCTCCTGCTGTTGCGAAGTGTCTGGGGGCTTGAGAGGGGTGGCCGAAGCTCTTAGATGAACTTCTGGCCGGCCAGGAACTCGGCCAGCTGCTTGCCGCCCTCGCCCTCGTCCTTGACGATCGTTCCGGCGGTGCGGGCCGGACGCTGGGCCGCGGAGTCGACCGCGGTGTAGGCGCCCTCGAGGCCGACCTCTTCGGCCTCCAGGTCCAGGTCGGACAGGTCCCAGGACTCCACCGGCTTCTTCTTGGCGGCCATGATGCCCTTGAAGGACGGGTAGCGGGCCTCGCCCGACTGGTCCGTCACCGACACGACCGCCGGGAGGGAGGCCTCCAGCTGCTCGCTCGCGGAGTCGCCGTCGCGGCGGCCCGTGACGGTGCCGTCCTCGACCTTGACCTCGGAGAGCAGGGTGACCTGCGGGACGCCCAGGCGCTCGGCCAGGATCGCCGGGAGGACGCCCATGGTGCCGTCGGTCGAGGCCATGCCCGTGATGACCAGGTCGTAACCGGCCTTCTCGATCGCCTTCGCGAGGACCAGCGAGGTACCGATGACGTCGGTGCCGTGCAGGTCGTCGTCCTCGACGTGGATGGCCTTGTCGGCGCCCATCGACAGCGCCTTGCGCAGCGCGTCCTTGGCGTCCTCGGGGCCCACCGTCAGAACGGTGATCTCGGCGTCGTCCGCCTCGTCGGCGATCTGCAGCGCCTGCTCGACGGCGTACTCGTCGAGCTCCGACAGCAGACCGTCGACGTCGTCGCGGTCGACGGTCAGGTCATCGGCGAAGTGCCGGTCACCGGTGGCGTCGGGCACGTACTTCACACAGACAACGATCCTCAGGCTCACGCCGGCTCTCCTACCGCATCGTCTTTTTCTGATACCGCCTTGTGCAGGCAGCATAGGCGCCTTGTCGGGCGGATCCCGGTCGGGGCGGCCCGCGCTCCGAAGGGAATGTTACTCGTCAGTACACAGTGGGTCTTCCCCGGTTGCAAGGCCGCTGAACTGTGATCTGTCCAACGCCGCCCGAACCCGCCCCAGCAGGGACGATTCAGTCCCGCAACGCGTTGAAGCGCCCTTGGTGGTACAGCAGGGGGCGCCCCTCCCCCGCCGGGTCCCCCGCCACCACCTCCGCGATGACCACCCGGTGCTCCCCCGCGGGCACCCGCGCGGCCACCTTGCACACCGTCCACGCCAGCACCCCGCCGAGCAGCGGCACTCCGTGCGGGCCCGGGGCCCACTCGGTGCCGGGCCCGAAGCGGTCGGCGCCGCTGCGCGCGAAGAGGCCGGCCAGCTCCCGCTGGTGTTCGCCGAGTATGTGGACGCCGAGGTACGCGCTGTCGCGTACGGCGGGCCAGCTGGAGGCGCCGGTGCCGATGGTGAACGAGAGCAGCGGCGGGTCCGCGGAGACCGAGTTGAGCGAGGTCGCCGTGAAACCGGCGGGCCGGCCCCCGCTCTCCGCGGTGATCACCGCGACGCCCGCCGCGTGCCGCCTGAAGACCGAGCGGAGCAGCTCGGGAGAGCCGGGCAGGGGGTCGCCCGCCGCCTGTCCGCCCTCGGCGGAACGACCGGCGTCGAAGGAGCCGAGGGATGCGGGAGGGGCCGTCGGGGCCGTCATGGGAATGCTTCCTTCTGCCGCGGGGGGCGCGGGCGCGTGAGAGGGGATCGGGGCCGGGGGGCCTGGACCGGGGCCTTCAGCGATCCCGACAGCGCGCGCTCGCATGGCGGACGAGGTCCACGTGGAGCCGCCCGTAAAGCAGGAGTTCATACCGCATGCCGCCAGCCTGGCGATCTCACGCGTACACAGTCAAGCCGCAGCGGGCAGATGTCAGGCGCGTCACGCTGCGTGCGGGCGCGCGTACCGGCGCCCCGGTCACACCGCGGCCCCCAGGGCGGCGATCACGTCCGCCTTGCGCGGCATCCCCGCCGCGCGCCGGACGATGCGCCCGGCGGCGTCCAGGACGAGGACGGTGGGGGTCTTCTCGATGCCGAGGGCGCGCACGAGTCCGAGGTTTCGCTCGGCGTCTATTTCGATGTGCGCGACGCCGTCCACCATTTCGGCGACTTCGGCGAGGATCCTGCGGGTGGCCCGGCAGGGCTGGCAGAAGGCGCTGGAGAACTGGACCAGGCTGGCCCGCTCCCCCGGTGCCCTGCCCAGCTCGGCGGCGCCGAGGGGGCCGTGACCGCCAGACCGCCGCGCTTCGTCTCCGTGCACCCGCACACCCGCTCCCGTCCGCTCCGTCCCGCATGTACGTACCCTGGTGCGAGCATCCGTCCGGCGCGCGGCATTCCCCGCGTGACGAGAATCTCGCCCGGCGCGGTCGTCTGGGCTGGCCAGCGGGCCGCGTTTGGGGCACGATCCCCATGGCCGCGTACCTACGCTGCCGTAACTTCCGGCCGGGAGCACCTCCCCAGGCAGAAAGCGGGGTCTCCCCAGCATGGCTGAGCTCGTATACCCCCCGGTGATCGGTGCCGCGCACACCCTCTTCCGTGCGCTCGACATCCGGATCGACATGAAGGGCACCGAGAACATCCCGCGCAAGGGCGGGGCGGTCCTGGTGTCGAACCACATCGGCTACCTCGACTTCATCTTCGCCGGCCTGACCGCGCGGCCGCAGAAGCGGCTGGTCCGCTTCATGGCCAAGGAGTCGGTGTTCCGGCACAAGGTCTCGGGCCCGCTGATGCGCGCGATGAAGCACATCCCGGTGGACCGCGAGCAGGGTGAGACCGCGTACCAGCACGCGCTGGACTCGCTGCGCTCGGGCGAGATCATCGGCGTGTTCCCGGAGGCGACGATCTCCCAGTCGTTCACCCTCAAGAGCTTCAAGTCGGGTGCGGCGCGCATGGCCCAGGAGGCGGGCGTCCCGCTGATCCCGGTGGCCCTGTGGGGCACGCAGCGGCTGTGGACCAAGGGCCGCCCCAAGAACCTCAAGCGCAGCCACATCCCGGTCACGATGCGCGTCGGCGAGCCCATCGAGGCCCCGGCGGACCAGTACGCGGGCGCCATCACCCGCCGCCTGCGCGAGCGCGTGCAGGAGCTGCTGGACGCGGCGCAGAGCGCCTACCCGGGCAAGCCGCAGGGCTCCGAGGACTCGTGGTGGCTCCCGGCCCACCTCGGCGGCACCGCCCCGACGGCCGCGCAGGTCAAGGAGCGCGAAGCGAACTGACCCCGTCCCGGGGCCCACGCCCTTTCCGGCCGTCCCGCGTCCGGCCGCGTAACGTCCTGTCCGTTTGACAACGTCACCCGGCGCGGAGGGGGTTCGCTGATGGGCGGGTTCGGGCGGTACCTGGCGGCGGCACTGGCCGCGCGCTTCGCGTCCGAGGGTATGGGCATGGCGGTGGTGCTGCTGGCGCTGGAGCGCACCGGCAGTGCCGCGCACGGGGCGTTCGTGCTGACCGCCTGGCTGGCGCCGCACGTGCTGGCCGCGCCGCCGGCGGGAACCGCCGCGGCCCGGACCCGGCGGCCGCGGCTGTTCTACGCGGGCGCGCTGGCGGGGTTCACGCTCGCGGTGGCGGCGCTGGCGGTGCTGCTGGGTCGGGCTCCGGTGCCGGTGGTGCTCGTGGTGGCGGTGCTCGGCGGGGCCTGTGGGCCGGTGGTGACCGGCGGGCTCTCCAGCCTGGTCGCGGGACTGCTGCCGGCGGGCCCCGCGCGGGACCGCGCGTACGGCTGGGACGCCTCCACCTACAACGCGGCGGCGGTGACGGCCCCGGCGGCGGTCAGCGTGGTCGGGGCGCTGACCTCGGCCGGGCCGGCGATGGCGGTGCTGGCGGTTTCGGGGGCGCTGGCGGCGGTTCTCGCCGCCTCCCTTCCGTACGAGGACCCGGGCGCGGCCGCCTCTCCGGGCGGGCCCCGTGCCGGGGCGGGGGCGGGGCTGGCGGCCCTGTGGCGGGTCCGGGAGCTGAGGGCGATCACCTCGGCGACGACCCTGGCCTTCGTCGGCATCGGGGGGCTGACCACCGGCGCGGTGCTGCTGGCGGCCGGGCTCGGCAGTCCGGGCGCCGGCGGGGTGCTGATGACGGCGTTCGCGGTGGGCGCTCTGGCCGGCTCCCTGACCCTGGGCCGGATGACCGGTGTGCCGCCGGGCCGGCTGGCCCGCCGGGGCCTGGCGGGGACCGGGGCCGCCCTGGCGGTGGCCGCGTTCACGCCGTCCGTGGCGGTGACGGCGGTGGCGTTCGCGGTGGCCGGCTTCTGCGACGGGCCGCTGCTGACGGCCACGCTGCGGATCCGCTCGGAGCACGCCCCCGCGGCGGTGCGGCCGCAGGTGTTCACCCTGGGGGCGGGGCTGAAGATGACGGCGGCTTCGGCGGGCGCCGCCCTGGTGGGGCTGGCCGCCGCCGCGCCGCCGTGGACGCTGCTGCTCGGGATCGCCGTACTGCAGCTGGTGGCTGCCGCGCTGCACGCGCTGGTGGCGGGCCGGGGACCCGTACCCGGCGCGGGGGTCACAGAGCCGTCGGCAGGTTCCGCCACAGCTGCGCCAGGTCGGCGGACTCCTGGAGGGCCTTGAGCGTCGCGGGGTGCGGGGCGGCGTACAGCTCGGGGTGGTCGATCTCGCCGAGCTCGGGCCGGACGGGGAAGGCGAGCCGCTCCCGGTCGAGGCTGAAGCGGGCGTCGACGCCGGGCTTGTTGCCGCGCGGGTCGACGCGGGCCCAGGTCTCGGAGCCGGGCAGTCTGACGGCGACGAGTCCGTGGACGACGGGGCTGGATCCGTCCTCCTCCCCGAGGAGCTGGTAGCACAGGGCGGCCGGGATGCCCCGGGCGCGCAGCAGGGCGGCGAGGGCGTGGGCCTTGGCATAGCAGATGCCGTTGCGGGTGGCCAGTACGTCGGAGGCCCGCCAGGAGACGCGGGTGTCCCCGGAGTCCGCCGAGTGCGGGATGGTGTCCCGGACGAACTCGAAGGCCACCTTGGCGTATGGATATGCGTCGCCGGTGGCGGTCCAGAGGGCGTCGGCGGTCTCCTGTACCAGGGGGTGCCAGTGGTCTATGGCCTCGTCGGAGGCCAAATAGGCGTGGATGTCTGGGTTCTGCTGAATCAGCTGCATGGGCGGGAGCATAGGCATGCCCCTGACCGTAGATCAATAGATTTACAGCCAGGGGCATATCTATTCATTTCTCCGCGCCGGTCACTCGCGCGCGGCGGAGCGGCCCCTAGCGGGCCAGCTCCTCCTTGAGGGCCTGGAGGAAGCCGTCCACGTCCTCTTCCCGGGTGTCGTAGCCGCACATCCAGCGGACGTGGCCGGCGGCCTCGTCCCAGAAGTAGAAGCGGTACCGCTGCTGGAGCCGGCGCGACACCTCGTGCGGCAGCTTCGCGAAGACGGCGTTGGCCTGGACCGGGTAGAGGATCTCCACGCCGTCGGTCTCGCGGACGCCCGCCGCGAGCCGCTGCGCCATCGCGTTGGCCTGGCGGGCGTTGCGCAGCCACAGGTCCTTCGCGAGCAGGGCCTCCAGCTGCACCGAGACGAAGCGCATCTTGGAGGCGAGCTGCATCGACATCTTGCGGATGTGCTTCATCTGCCGGACGGCGTCCGGGTTCACCACGACCACGGCCTCGCCGAACATCATGCCGTTCTTGGTGCCGCCGTACGAGAGCACGTCGACGCCCACCGTGTTGGTGAAGGTGCGCATCGGCACGTCGAGCGAGGCCGCGGCGTTGGCTATCCGGGCACCGTCGAGGTGCACCTTCATGCCGAGGCCGTGGGCGTGCTCGCAGATGGCCCTGATCTCGTCCGGGGTGTAGACCGTGCCGAGCTCGGTGTTCTGGGTGATCGAGACGACCTGGGGCATCGCCCGGTGCTCGTCGTCGAAGCCCCAGGCCTCCCGGTCGATCAGCTCGGGGGTGAGCTTGCCGTCCGGGGTGTCCACGGCGAGCAGCTTGATGCCCGCCATCCGCTCCGGGGCGCCGCCCTCGTCCACGTTGATGTGGGCGGTCTTGGCGCAGATCACGGCGCCCCAGCGGTCCGTCATCGCCTGGAGGGCGGTGACGTTCGCACCGGTGCCGTTGAAGACCGGGAAGGCCTCCGCGTACGGCCCGAAGTGGCTGCGGATGACCTTCTGGAGGTGCTCGGTGTACTCGTCCTCGCCGTAGGCGACCTGGTGGCCGCCGTTGGCGAGTGCGATGGCCTCCAGGATCTCCGGGTGCACCCCCGCGTAGTTGTCGCTCGCGAAACCGCGGACCGCCGGATCGTGGTGGCGGCGGGCATCGGTCTTCACGGTTGGGGAGTGAGCCACAGACGCTGTC
This sequence comes from Streptomyces sp. NPDC029122, assembly GCF_055569445.1. Classification (NCBI taxonomy): domain Bacteria; kingdom Bacillati; phylum Actinomycetota; class Actinomycetes; order Kitasatosporales; family Streptomycetaceae; genus Streptomyces; species Streptomyces sp. NPDC029122. Next base: position 465,145 of record NZ_JBVHWK010000001.1, read on the forward strand.
CGTTCACTTCGGGGGCGGGCCGCTCCCACACGCCGGCGATGGCCTCGGCCAGCTCCTTGACGTCGGTGAAGCCCGCGAACTTCGCATTCGGACGCTCGGCGCGCATCGCGTCGTGCACCAGTGCCTTGATCACCAGGATCGCAGCGGCGGCCTGCGGCCCCTCCTCGCCCCCCGCCTTGCGGAAGGAGTCCGCCATGGCCAGGGTCCAGGCCTCGGCGGCCGCCTTGCCGGCGTTGTACGCGGCGTTGTTGGCGACCGGCTTGTGCGCACCGGACTGGCTGATCAGCACGTAGCGTCCGCGGTCGCTGCGCAGCAGCGCGTCGTGGAAGGCGAGCGAGGTGTGCTGGACGGTGCGGATGAGGAGCTTCTCCAGGAAGTCCCAGTCGGCGAGGTCCACATCGGTGAAGGTCTTGCTGCCGCGCCAGCCGCCCACGAGGTGGACGACGCCGTCGACACGGCCGAACTCCTTCTCGGTGCGTTCGGCCCAGGCCTTGGTGGCCTCCAGGTCGAGCAGGTCGACGGTGTCGCCGGTGACGGTGGCGCCGCCGTGGGCGTAGCGGGCCGCGTCCACGGCCTCCGCCAGACGTCCCGCGTCCGCGTCCGAGGCCACGACGGTGGCCCCCGCCTCGGCGAGGCGCATCAGCGCGGCGCGGCCGGCGGGGCCGCCGGCCCCCGCCACCGCCACGACCGCTCCGTGGAGCTTCCCGTTGCCGTTCATCCCTGCAGCCTCCTGTGCGCGGTCGCTCATGCGGCGGCCCGCTCGGTGTCGTCCGCGTTCGCCGGGGTGATGCCCTTGGTCGCGGCGATGACACCCTTGAGCTTCTTGGCGAGGGCCTCGTAGAACATGCTGAGGGGAAACTCGTCCGGAAGCACGTCGTCGACGAGCTTGCGCGGGGGCTGCGTCAGGTCCAGGGCGTCGGGGCCCTTGGCCCACTTGGAGCCGGGGTGCGGGGCCAGGTAGGTGGAGACGAGCTCGTACGCCTTGAACCAGTGGACCAGCTTCGGGCGGTCGATGCCCGCGCGGTAGAGGTCCTCGATCTCGGCGCACAGCTGGTTGGTGACCTGCGGGGCGCGCATCCAGTCGATCTTCAGCTTGTTGTCCGTCCAGCGCACGACGTCGTGCTTGTGGAGGTACGCGAAGAGCAGCTGGCCGCCGAGACCGTCGTAGTTGCGGTTGCGGTCACCGGAGACGGGGAAGCGGAACATCCGGTCGAAGAGGACGGCGTACTGCACGTCACGGCCGTGCTCGTTGCCCTCGGACTCCAGCTTCACGGCCTCCTTGAAGGCGGTGAGGTCGCAGCGCAGCTCCTCCAGGCCGTACATCCAGAACGGCTGGCGCTGCTTGATCATGAAGGGGTCGAACGGCAGGTCGCCGTGGCTGTGGGTGCGGTCGTGGACCATGTCCCACAGGACGAAGGCCTTCTCGCAGCGCTCCTGGTCCTCGACCATGCGGGCGATGTCCTCGGGCAGTTCGATGCCGAGGATGTCGACGGCCGCCGCGGTGACCTTGCGGTAGCGGGCCGCCTCGCGGTCGCAGAAGATGCCGCCCCAGGTGAAGCGCTCGGGGGCCTCGCGGACGGCGATGGTCTCGGGGAAGAGCACCGCCGAGTTGGTGTCGTAGCCCGGGGTGAAGTCCTCGAAGGTGATGCCGAGGAAGAGCGGGTTGTCGTACCGGGTGCGCTCGAGCTCGGAGAGCCAGTCGGGCCACACCATCTTCAGGACGACGGCCTCGAGGTTGCGGTCCGGGTTGCCGTTCTGCGTGTACATCGGGAAGACCACGAGGTGCTGGAGCCCGTCGGCGCGCTGGGAGGCCGGGTGGAAGGCCAGCAGGGAGTCGAGGAAGTCCGGGACGCCGAAGCCCTCGGCGGCCCACTTGCGCAGGTCGGCGACGAGCGCGGTGTGGTAGGCGGTGGCGTGCGGCAGCAGCGGCGACAGCTCCTCCACCGCACCGACGACCCGCTCCACGGCGGCCTCGACGTCGATGCGGGCGGGGGCGCCCTCGGCGTCGAAGTCGATCGATCCGTCCTTGGCCTGCCAGGGGCGGATCTCCTCCACGGCGGCCTTGAGCGCGGGCCATGCAGGGTGGTCTACCACCCGCGCGCCAGCGGTTATCACGGCACCGCCGGAGCCCGGCACAAGAGTTTCCGTCATGTCACTTCCTCCACAGGAGAACCTCGCGTTAAGACAGCGTATGCATGTGAGGCTCTTCCGCTCAAGAGGCAACTCGGGAAATTATCCTGTGCTACCCCCAACTCCACCGGAAGTCTTCCGGTAACGCACGGTGGAATCCACCAGTCCGCCTAGTAGTTGGAGTATCGGACCGGCCTCCGGCGGCGCCAGGAAAAATATGAGGAATCGGGGGCGCCGGGGGTTCCGGCGGACGCCGGCCGCGCGCCGGGCGGGGCCGGACGGCGGTCCCGGCCCCTCCGCCCGTCCGGCCCCTCCGCCCGTCCGGCGGCCCGGCCCGCCGCTCAGGCCCGGACCGTGGCGCGCTCCGCACGGAAGTGCGGGATGACCTTCTCCCCCCACTGCCGCAGCGTCTCCAGACAGGCCTCCTGCGGCACCGTGCCCATCTGGACCAGGCACATCACCTCGTCCGCGCCCGCCGCGCGCAGCCGCTCGACGTACGCGATGGCCTCGTCCGCGCTCCCGTAGGCATGGTCGGCGTTGAAGGTGGCCGTCGAGGCCGGCCTCACCGGGATGTCCTGCTCGTGCAGCCGGGCCACCACCTGCTCGGCGGCCCGGCGCATCTCCGCCCCCTCGTCAGCGCCCGCCACCACCGCCTCGTCCGGGACGCCCGCACCGCCGTACCAGTGCCCGATGGACTGCGCGAAGAACCGCTGCCCCCGGACGCCGATCCGGCGGGCCTCCTCGGGATCGTCGAGCACGATCGTGGGGCAGAGCACCGAGAAGTGGTCGTTGACGGCCGTGGACACGAAACGGCTGCCGTCGCGGCCCGCCACGGCGGCGTCGTACACCGCCCGCATCCCCGCGATGGACTCCGGACCGGCGAAACCCATCACCAGGGCCCCGATGCCCAGCTCGGCGGCCTGCACCAGGGTCTCGCCCCGGCTGCACGCCAGGAAGAGCGGCGGATGGGGGCGCTGCGCCGGGCGCGGGAGGATCGGGTGCGGGCCGATGTCCAGCAGCTCGCCGTGGTGCTCGAGCTCCTCCTCCCGCCAGGCCTTCCCGATGATCCGCAGCGCCTCCTCCACCTCGGCGGCGGTGCGGTCCCGGTCCACCCCGCAGAGCGAGGTCTCCTGCTCCGTGCCCCCGCGCCCGGCACCCAGGTCGAGCCGCCCGCCGGACAGCAGGTCGAGCATCGCGGCCCGTTCGGCCACGCGTACCGGATGGTTGAAGTTGAAGGGCATGCACACGACACCATGGCCGATGCGTATGGTGTTCGTCCTGGCCGCGACGAAACTCAGGAAGACCTCCGGCGCGCTCATGTGGGCGTACCACTTCAGCGAGTGGTGCTCGACGGCCCAGATCCGGTCGAATCCCATGCGTTCGGCGAGGACCGCCTGCTCGACGCAGTCACGGATGACCTGGTGTTCCCGTTCCACGGTGGGATCGGCCAGCTGAGCCTCGAAGATCACGGAGAATTTCACGATGCCTCCAGGAATGCGTCCCGTGCCCGGTCTTACTTCGATTAGAAATATGACTAGTAGTCAGACATCGAAGAAGCAAGACCTCCCGCCGACCGCCTGGGCGGTACTCGGTCTGCTGTCGTTCCCCGGCGAACGCACGGGCTACGAGCTGAAGAAGTGGGCGGACTCCTCCCTGCGCTTCTTCTACTGGTCGCCCGCCATCAGCCAGATCTACGCCGAACTGCGCCGCCTGGAGGACCTGGGGTACGCGGCCTCCGAGCGCTCGGGGCCCGAGGAGGCCCGCGCCAAGCGGCGCTACACCATCACGGCGGCGGGCCGCGAGGCCCTCTCCGGCTGGGCCTCCGACACAGCGGACGCCGGACCTCCGGTCCTCAAGCACGGACTGCTGCTGCGCATCTGGCTGGGGCACCTGGCCGATCCCGAGCGGCTGCGCGCGATGGTCGAGGACCACGTCGAGCGGACCCGGGGCGAGCTGGCCGCCGTGCGCGAGGCGATGGAGCACGCGGCGGACGTACCGGAATGGGCCTTCCCGGTCCTCGCGCTGCGCTGGAGCGAGCGGCAGCACCTGGCCGAGCTGGACCTGGCCGGCGCCCTGCTCACCGACCTGCGCGAGGCCGGGGCCCGGGCCGTCGGGCCCGGCCGGGGAGCCCCCGCGGGTGGCGCGCGGGCGCCGCGGACGGCCGCCCGTCAAGCCGACGGGGACGCGCCCACGCAGGGGTGACGCGGCACGGCGCCCCCGGCCCGCCGTGCGGCGCACGCCCCTGGCGGGAAGCGGCCGGAGGGCTTCCGCTGGACCCCGCACGACCGGTCCCATCCCGACCGGGGCGCACTAGCATGCGTCCTCACCGCGCGCGGCCGGTCGGGACACCGCGACCGCGCGGGGAGCCGCCCTCGACGGAAGCGAGAGAACCTTGACTTTCCTCACCATCGGTCACCGCGGGGTCATGGGTGTCGAGCCGGAGAACACCCTGCGGTCGTTCGTCCGCGCCGAACGCTGCGGGATGGACGTCATCGCGCTGGACGTCCGCCTCAGCAAGGACGGCGCCCTCGTGGTGCTGCACGACGCCGAGGTGGACCGCACCACGAACGGCGCGGGCGCCGTCGCCGACCTGACCCTGGCCGAGCTGCGCGAACTCGACGCCGGCCAGGGCGAGCGGGTGCCGGTCCTGGACGAGGTCCTGGAGGCCGTACGGGTCCCGCTCCAGGTGTCGGTGCAGGACCAGGCCGCCGCGACGGCGCTCGCGGAGCTCATCGTGCGCCGGGACCTGGCCTCCCGGGTGGAGGTGGCCTCCGGTGACGGCGACGTGCTCGCGACGGTCGCCCGGCACGCCCCCGGCGTGCGGACCGCCCTGCATCCGAGGCGGCCCCGGGCGGCCGCCGAGGACCTCGTGGACCTCGCCCTGGCGGCGGGCGCGCGCACCGTGGCCCTGGACATCCGCCGGCTCACCCTGGAAACGGTGGAGGCGGCCCACGCGGCGGGGCTGCGGGTGACGGGCTGGACGGTCAACACCCTGGACCAGCTGCGGCTGGCGCGGGCCCTGCAACTCGACGGCGCCGCCACCGACTTCCCGGAGATCCGCAGCACCGGCCGGTTCACCGCCTGAGCGGCACCGGCCGGGCCCGTGGAGCTCAGAGGGCCTTGACGAGCAGCTCGAAGGCCAGGTCGTCGCGGAGCGGGACGCCGAAGCGCTCGTCACCGTACGGGAAGGGGCTCAGCTCGCCCGTGCGCCGGTAGCCCCGGCGCACGTAGTAGGCGATGAGCTCCTCCCGTACGTTCACCACGGTCATCCGCATCTCCTTCGCGCCCCAGGCCTCGCGGGCCCGGCGCTCGGCCTCGGCCAGGACCTCCTTGCCGAGACCGGCGCCCTGGAGCCCGGGACGCACGGCGAACATGCCGAAGTAGGCGTGGTCCCCGCGGTGTTCGAGCTGGCAGCAGGCGACGAGCTCGCCCGCGCGTTCGACGACCAGCAGGATGCCGTCCGGGTCCGCGATGATCGCGCCGACGCCCTCGGGGTCGGTGCGCTGCCCGTCCAGGAAGTCCGCCTCCGTCGTCCAGCCGGCCCGGCTGGCGTCGCCCCGGTAGGCGGACTCGACGAGCGCCACCAGGTCCGGTACGTCCGCCTCCACGGCGCTGCGGAAGCTCGGGGCGGCGGGCTGGGCGGTCGACATCGGGCGCTCCGTTCATCGCGGCGGCATATGACATGCCTGGTACGGCACGCAGAGCCTAACCCGGGCCGGCGTGAGGGCGGCGCGAGCAGGGAATCCCTTCTGCGACGCCGACGAACCGGGAGGTTCCGCCGTGCACGGATCCGCGATGCCGCTCACCCTCGCCTGGATGCTCGTGGCGCTGTGCGCCGCGACCGGCGGGTACTGCCTGCTGCGGGCGCGCAGAGCGGACCGGCGTACGCGCGGGGCGGCCGTGGGCGAGGTGGTGATGGGCTTCGGGATGGCGGCGATGGCCGTCCCCGCGGGCTTGGGGCCGTGGGGCCCGCAGGTCCTGCTGGCGGTCTTCGGCGGGGCGGCGGTGCACGCGCTGTGGCTGCTGCGCGGCGGGGTCCACCACGCGCACCACCTGGTGGGCTCGCTGGCGATGGCGTACATGGCACTCGCGATGGCCGTCGGGCAGGGGCACGGGCGGGCGGGGCTGCCGGCGGTGACGGGGGCGCTGCTCGTGTACTACGCCGGGTACGTGCTGCTCGGCGGGGCGCGGCTGCTGACGGCGGGCGGCGGGGCGCGGCCGGTGGCCGTGGCGGCGGACGGGGGTGGCGGCGGGGCCGCGGGAGGGACCGGGGACCTGACGCGGGCCTGCCGACTGGCCATGGGTACGGGGATGTTGGCGATGCTGCTGGCCATGTGAGCCGCTGGCCGGGGTGCCGGGGCGGGCGGACGTGTCCTGCGTCACCAATGCCCCGAGCCCGTACCCGGAGGCGGCACCGCGCTCATAGGCTGGCGGACATGATGGTCTCCGCCGCTCTCCTGATGCTCGGAGCACTGACCGCGGTGCTCGCGCCCCGCCTGCTGGCCCGGGCGCGGTGGCCCGAGCGTGAACCGGTGGTCGCGCTGTGGGTGTGGCAGTGCGTGGTGGCCGCGACCCTGCTGTGCCTGGGGCTGTCGATGCTGCTGAGCGCGGCCGCCGCCTGGCAGGCGGTACGGGGCCGGCTGTTCGCCGTGGCCCCGCACGGGGTCGTCGACGCGTACGCGCTGGGGGCGGAGGGCGGCCCCTGGGCGACGGGCACCGCGCTGGCGCTGGCCGGTGGTGGGCTGTGGACCGGCGCGATGCTGGCGCGGGAGGTGCTGCGGGCGCGGTCGGGGCGGCGCGCCCGGGGGGCCGAACTCCTCGTGCGGGCCCCGCTGATGCCCGGGGAGGACCCGGCCGCCGCGCGGCTGGTGGTCCTGGAGGGTCCGCGTCCGGAGGCCTGGTGGCAGCCGGGGGCGGCGCCGCGGCTGGTGGTGACGACGGCGGCGCTGGGCCGGCTCAAGGGCAGCCAGCTCGACGCGGTGCTGGCGCACGAGCAGGGGCACGTGGCGGCCCGGCACGACTGGCTGCTGCACTGCTCGCGGGCGTTGGCGCAGGGGTTCCCGCAGGTGCCGGTCTTCGCGGCGTTCGAGGCGGAGATGCACCGGTTGGTCGAGCTGGCGGCCGACGACGTGGCCTCGCGGCGCTACGGGCGGCTGACGGTGGCCCTGGCCCTGGTCGGGCTGAACGAGGACCGGGGCGTCTTCGGTCCGTGCGGGCCCGAGCAGGCGCACGTCCCGCAGCGGGTGCGGCGTCTGCTGTCGGCCGCGCCGCGCCTGTCGCCGGCCCGCCGGCTGCGGCTGGCGGCGATGGCCGCGCTGGTCCCGGCGGTTCCGCTGCTGGTGGCCTTCGGACCGGGTCTGAGCGCGCTGGCCTGAGAGGGCGGCCGCGTGCTGACAGGATCGGGGGCATGCGGAACACGTGGCTTTCGAGGGCCGGGGCGGGCTGCGCGCTGCTCGCGGCCGCGCTGACCCTCCTGGTGGTGGCGGACTGGCCGCCCCTGATCTCGTACGACGACTGGGTCGCCCGGGGCCTGCACCCGTACGCGGTCGCCCATGACGGGGTCACGGGTGTCGTACGGGTCCTCTCCGACTGGGTCTGGGACCCGTGGACGATGCGCGCCCTGGCCGCTCTGGCCTGTCTATGGCTCTGGCGGCGCGGGGACCGCTCGCGGGCGGTCCGGGTGGGCGGGGCGGCACTGGCGGCCTCGGGGGTGCAGCAGGGGTTGAAGGCCCTGCTGGGGCGCGCCCGTCCGGTGTGGCCGGATCCGGTCGACTCGGCGCACTACGCGGCCTACCCGTCGGGGCACGCGATGACGGCCACGGTGGTGTGCGGGCTGCTGCTGTGGCTGCTGCCGGCGAGGACCCCGCGCGGGGTGGTGGCCGCGGCCTGGACGGTGGCCGCCGTGTCGGTGATCGGGGTCGGCTTCACCCGGCTCTACCTGGGCGTGCACTGGTTCACGGACGTGCTCGCGGGCTGGCTGCTGGGGGTGGCCGTGGTGTCGCTGGCGGCGTTCCGGCATGCCTGCTCGGGGCGATCCCCCGCGTCGCCCCGAGCAGACGGTCCCGTGCGCTGAGTATATTGGCTCAGAGCCAGTCAACGCAGGAGTAAGCATGTCCCCGCGCAGCGCATCGGTCAATGAAGAATTGCGCAGACGTTCCAGGGAGCGGCTGTTGCAGGCGACGGTCGAACTGGTCGCCGAGCGCGGTTACGAGGCCACGAAGCTCGGCGACATCGCCGACCGGGCGGGCGCGGCGCGCGGCCTGGTCTCGTATTACTTCCCCGGCAAGCGCCAGCTCTTCCAGTCCGCCGTGCACCGGCTGATGCACCTGACCCTGGAAGCCGCCCTGGAGCGCGAGCCCCGCAGTGAAGACGGCCGGGAGCGGCTGGCCCGGGCGATCGACGCGATCCTGGGGCTGGCCCGGGACCACCCCCGGCTGATGCGGACGCACATGGGGGGCATCCTCCAGGCGGAGGGGTTCATCCAGTGCCCGGAGCAGCAGCGCCTGGCGGAGCTGCTGCGGGACACCGTCGACCGGTACGGCTCGGCGGACGTGGACACGGACTATCCGCTGCTGCGGGCGCTGCTGATGGGCGCGGTGGTCGCGGTGCTGCTGCCGGGGGCGCCGATGCCGGCGGCCCGGCTGCGGGCGGAGCTGTTCCAGCGGTACGGGCTGGACTGGGAGCTGGGGGTCCCGCCGGACGGGGGGCCGCCCGGCGGAACGTTTCCCCGCTGAGCCGGGTGACGATCAGCGGTACTCGGGCTGGGTCTGGACGTTGAGCCGGTCCATCCGTACCCACTTGGCGCTCTCGGTGCGCCAGTCGTCGATCCTGAGCACGTCGAGACCCTTGGCGATGTCGTTCGAGTAGATGTGGCCGTTGTAGTAGTACGCGGACCACGAGCCGCCGAGGCCGGGCTTGTCGCTGGTCAGCGGGCCGCGCTCGAAGTAGCCGATCTCCTTGGGGGCCGCGGAGTCGGTGAAGTCCCACACGGAGACGCCGCCCTGGTACCAGGCCTGGACCATGATGTCGCGCCCGCCGCCGACCGGGATCAGCGAGCCGTTGTGGGCGACGCAGTTCTCGGTGTCGGCCTGGTGCCGCGGGATCTTGAAGTAGCTCTTGAAGACCAGCCGGCGCTGGTCGCCGCGGCCGGTGATGTCGTAGATCCCGTCGGCGCCCCGGTCGGGTCCGGTGGCCTCGTTGCAGGTGGCGCCGCCACCGCCGCCGAGCTCGTCGGTGAACACCACCTTGTCGGCCCGCTCGTTGAAGGTCGCCGAGTGCCAGAACGCGAAGTTGACGTTGTCCTGGACGCGGTCGATGACCCTCGGCCGCTCCGGCTCGCTGATGTCGAAGAGGATGCCGTCGCCCATGCAGGCGCCGGCGGCCAGGTCCTTGGACGGCAGCACGGTGATGTCGTGGCAGCCGGTGGTCTTGGAGACCCCGGGGTTGGTCGGCGCGCCCGGGTTGCCGCCGTCCGGGAAGAGCACCGGGAAGCCGACGACGGCGGCCTGGGCCGGGGCCTTCTTCGGGACCTTGACCACGGAGATGCCGTCGTGCGGCGGCTTGCAGTCCGGGAAGGCCTCGTTGGGCGAGTACGAGGAGACGTAGACGTAGATGTCGCGGCCGCCGGGCACCAGGGTGTGGGTGTGGGATCCGCAGGCGGTCTCGACGGACTTGACGTACTTGGGGTTCCGCTTGTCCTTGATGTCGAAGATCTTGATGCCCTCCCACGAGGACTTCTCCGTCGCGGGCTGCGAGACGCTGTTGCAGGAGTCGTCGCTGCGGGAGGAGTCGGTGGAGAGGAAGAGCAGGTCGCCGGAGACCGAGATGTCGTTCTGGCCGCCCGGGCACAGGACCTGGGTGACGACCTTGGGCGACCTGGGGTTGGCGATGTCGTAGATGGTGAAGCCGTCGTAGCTGCCGGCGTAGGCGTAGTCGCCCTGGAACGCCAGGTCGGAGTTGATCCCGGCCGGGTTGGCGCTGGGGATGTTGGCCAGGTGTTTGACGTTGGCGCTGTGCACGATCTCGTCCTGGCCGGGGATCTCCCCGGGGGCGAGTTCGCGGCCTTGGGCGGGGCCGGCGTTCTGCCGGGCTCCGGGGCCCGGGGCGAGGTCGCCCGGGTCGGGGGTGGCGGCCGCCGGTCCGGCGGCCAGGAGGGTGGTGAGGAGTCCGGCGGCGGCCAGGGCCGCCCCCAGACTCCGGTGACGCACTCTGACGCTGTGGAGCAGGGTCACTGTGCCTCCCGTGGGGGCCCGTACGTTCCGCTCCTCATGGGAACGGAACCTGGACCCCGGCAGTATCGTGCTTTTCATGGACATGGCAAATGCATTAGTCGGCCGATTCCTGGGGGCGGCGCTGACCGCCGGCCTCCTCCTCACCGTCACCGGCTGCCGGGACGGCGACGCGGGCGAGCGGACCGCGGGCGAGGGCGGGCCCGTGATCGTCGCCCCCGGCGCGCCGGGGGGCCCGGCCCGCACCCTCTCCCCCGAACAGGCCGCGAGGGAACGCCCCGACGACAGCCCCAACGCGGCCGACCACGCGTACGTGCGGCGCATGACCGAACACCACCGGCAGGCCCTCACGATGAGCGCCCTCGCCCCCGGCCGGGCCTCGGCTGACGGGGTGAGACGGCTCGCGGAGCGGATCGCGGCCGCGCAGCGGCCCGAGATCGGGGCCATGGAGAAGTGGCTCTCCCGGTATCCGGCACCGGGCGGCGGCACCGGCGAGCACGAACACGGCGCGATGCCCGGCATGGCGACGGAGCAGCAGCTGGCGGAGCTGACCGCCGCCAAGGGGGCCGACTTCGACCGGCTCTTCCTGCGGATGATGACCGCCCACCACGAGGGGGCCCTGACGATGGCCGGCGAGGCGCTGGCCCGGGGCAACAACGTCGCCGTGGAGGAGATGGCGAACGAGGTCGTGGCCACCCAGAGCGCCGAGATCGAGCGGATGCGCGCCATGGGCTGACGGGCCGGGGGCCCGGTGGCATGCTGGGAGCACCTTGCGGGAGGAGTACCGCCGTGCTTCGTGTCGCCGTCGTCGGTTCGGGCCCCAGCGGGGTCTACGCCGCTCAGACGCTGGTCCAGCAGCGGGAGGTGCCGGGCGTGCGCGTCGACGTACTGGACCGGCTGCCGGCCCCGTACGGCCTGGTGCGGTACGGGGTGGCCCCCGACCACGAGAAGATCAAGTCGCTGACCGGAAACCTGCGGTCGGTGTTGGAGGACGACCGCATCCGTTTCCTCGGCAACGTGGAGGTGGGCGGCGAGGGGCTGCCGACCGCGCGGCTGCTGGAGCTGTACCACGCGGTGGTGTACTGCGTGGGCGCCGCGCGCGACCGGATGCTCGGCATCCCCGGCGAGGAACTGGCCGGGGTGCACTCCGCGACGGCCTTCGTGTCCTGGTACAGCGGCCATCCCGACGCCGGCTCCTTCGACCTCGGCGGGGTCCGCTCGGCCGTGGTCGTCGGCGCCGGCAACGTCGCGGTGGACGTGACGCGGATCCTGGCCCGGGGCGTGCCCGAGCTGGAGCCCACCGACATGCCGCAGCCCGCGCTGGGCGCGCTCGCGGAGAGCGGGGTGCGGACGGTGACGATGGTGGCCCGGCGCGGGCCCTCGCAGGCCAAGTTCACCACCAAGGAGCTCCGCGAACTGGGCACCCTGCCCGGGGTCGGCACCCGGGTGGAGCCCGCCGAGCTGGCCCTCGACCCGGCGTACGCGGGCGGGGCCGCGGCGGCGCTGCCCGCGGTGGCCCGGCGCAACGTCGAGGTGCTCCGCGGCTGGGCCGGTGCCGGACCGGACGGCGAGGCGGCCGCGGCCCGGGAGATCCGGCTGCGCTTCTACCTGAGGCCGGTGGAGGTGCTGGGCGGGCCCGACGGCCGGGTCCGCGGGCTCCGCTTCGAGCGGACCGCCCCGGACGGCCGGGGCGGGGTGACCGGGACGGGCGCGTACGAGGACGTCGAGGCCCAGCTGGTGCTGCGCTCGGTGGGGTACCTGGGGGTGCCGCTGCCGGGTCTGCCCTTCGACGCCGCCACCGGCACCGTGCCGCACGCGGCGGGCCGGGTGGTGCGCGGGGGCCGGGCCTCGTTGGGCGAGTACGTGGCGGGCTGGATCAAGCGCGGTCCGACCGGGGTGATCGGCACCAACCGGCCGTGCGCCAAGGAGACGGTGTCCTCGCTGCTCCAGGACGCCGGGGCGCTGGCCCGGCGGGAGCTGCCCGGAGACCCTCTGGAGGCCCTGCGCGCGGCGGGCCTGCGCCCGGTGGAGTGGCCGGGCTGGCTGTCGATCGAGGCCGCGGAGGAAGCCCTGGGCCGCTCCCTGGGCCGCCGCTCGGTGAAGATCCCGGACTGGGCGGGTCTCCGCTCGGCGGCCGGCATCGCGTAGGGCGACCGGTTCTCGGAGCCGGTCACGGGCAGCCGGTCACGGACGACCGGTCGCGGAGGTCGGCGCTAGGACGCGTCCCCGGGCCGTGTCCGCTCGGCGGCGGCGGCCGTCAGGATGCTGTCCAGGAGGCCCGGGAAGCGGGACTGGAGGTCGTCGCGGCGCAGGCCGTTCATCTTCGCCGTCCCCCGGTAGGTCTGGCGTACGACGCCGCTCTCGCGCAGGACGCGGAAGTGGTGGGTGGTCGTGGACTTGGTGACCGGCAGGACGAAGTCGGAGCAGGCCAGTTCGGTGTCCGTGGAGGCGAGTTCGCGCACGATGGACAGCCGCATCGGGTCGGAGAGGGCGTGCAGGACGTCCTCCAGCCGGATCTCCCCCGGCTCGGGGTGGGCGAGGGCACGGGCCGTGTCGCGTTCCGTCATGTCCTGCTCCGCTCGTTCGGCTCGGCTGCGGATCCCATCGTACGAGAAGTGTCGTAGGAAGGGTGGGGGTGCGGCGCGGAGGGGCTGGCGCCGGTCTTCCGCGCCGCACCCGGTGTCACCAGCTGCGGTGGTACTGGTCCGGCGTGGGGATCTCCGCGCCCAGCTCGGCGGCCGCGCGGCGGGCCCAGTACGGGTCGCGCAGCAGCTCGCGGCCGAGGAGGACGGCGTCCGCCTCGCCGTTGGCCAGGATCTTCTCGGCCTGCTCCGGTTCGGTGATCAGGCCGACGGCGGCGACCGGCAGGGTGGTCTCGTCCTTGACGCGGGCGGCGAAGGGCACCTGGTACCCGGGGCCCGCCGGGATCCTGACGTGCGGGGCGAGCCCGCCGGTGGAGACGTCGAGCAGGTCCACGCCGTGCTCCTGGAGCAGCCGGGCCAGCCGGACCGTCTCGTCGGCGGTCCAGCCGTCCTCCTCCAGCCAGTCGGTGGCGGAGATCCGGAAGAACAGCGGGAGTTCCTCGGGCCACACCGCCCGTACGGCGTCGACGACTTCGAGGGGGAAGCGGGTGCGGTTCTCGAACGAGCCGCCGTAGGAGTCGGTGCGCCTGTTGCTGTGCGGGGAGAGGAACTCCCCGATGAGGTAGCCGTGGGCGCCGTGGATCTCGAGGACCTCGTAGCCGGCCGCGAGGGCGCGTCCGGCGGCGGCCGCGAACTGGCCGGTGATCTCGTGGATCCGCTCGGTCGTGAGCTCGTGCGGCACCGGGTGCCCCTCGTCGAACGGCACGGCGCTCGGGGCGACGGGCTGCCAGCCGTGGCCCTCGGGGCCGACGGGGCGGCCGCCCTTCCAGGTGCGGTCGGTGGAGGCCTTGCGCCCGGCGTGGCCGATCTGGATGCCGGGGACGGATCCCTGGGACTTGACGAAGGCGGTGATCCGGCGGAGGGCCTCGACCTGGGTGTCGTTCCAGATGCCGAGGTCGTAGGGGCTGATGCGGCCCTCCGGCGCGACGGCGGTGGCCTCCTGGATGATCAGGCCGGTGCCGCCGGTGGCCCGGGCCGCGTAGTGCGCGAAGTGCCACTCCAGCGCCACGCCCGCGTTCGGGCCGAAGGCCTCGGCGCTGTACTGGCACATCGGCGCCATCCAGACGCGGTTCGGGATGGTGACCGAACGGAGGGTGTAGGGCTGGAACAGGGCGGCGAAGGCAGCGGGTGCAGCACTCATGGGAGCTCTCCAGATGTCACCGGACGTGCGCCGGAACCGGCGCCAAGTACGAGGAACACCGTACTACGAAATCTCTCGTAGTACGAGGCCTCTCGTATGAAAGGCTGGGGAATCGAACGGCTCTTCGGCGGCCCGGCCTGCCGGACCGGTGTCGGCGGGCGGGTGCAGACTGGCGGGATAGCTGCCGTGAAGGACAACGACGTCCGGAGGTGTCGGCCATGACCGACGTGGTACTGCTCGCGGGGACCCGCAAGGGCCTCTTCATCGGCCGCCGCCGGGACGGCGGCCCCTGGGAGTTCGACGGTCCGCACTTCAACGCCCAGGCCGTCTCGGCGGTCGCCGTCGACACCCGGGGGCCGGCGCCCCGGCTGCTGGTCGGCGGGGACAGCACGCACTGGGGGCCGTCCGTCTTCAGCTCGGACGATCTCGGCGCGACCTGGCGCGAGCCCGCCGCGCCCGCCGTCAGGTTCCCGAAGGACACCGGCGCCTCCCTGGAGCGGGTCTGGCAGCTGCACCCGGCCGGCCCGGAGGCCCCGGACGTGGTCTACGCCGGGACCGAGCCCGCCGCGCTCTTCCGCTCGGCCGACCGGGGCGAGTCCTTCGAGCTGGTGCGGCCGCTGTGGGAGCACCCGACCCGCTCGGAGTGGGTGCCGGGCGGCGGCGGTGAGGGCCTGCACACGGTGATCACCGACCCGGCCGACCCGGCCGCCGTGACCGTGGCGGTGTCCACCGCCGGGGTGTTCCGCACCCGGGACGGCGGGGCGAGCTGGGAGCCCTCCAACCGCGGGGTCTCCGCGGTGTTCCTGCCGGATCCGGACCCGGAGTTCGGCCAGTGCGTCCACAAGATCGCCCAGGACGCCGGGAACCCCGGCCGGCTCTACCTCCAGAACCACTGGGGGGTCTACCGGAGCGACGATGCGGGCGCCGAGTGGAAGGACATCGGCGCCGGACTGCCCTCCGACTTCGGCTTCGCGGTGGCCGCCCACCCGCACCGCCCGGACACCGCGTACGTCTTCCCGCTGAACGCCGACTCCGACCGGGTGCCGGCGGAGCACCGCTGCCGGGTCTTCCGCACCCGGGACGCGGGGGCGACCTGGGAACCGCTCTCGAAGGGGCTGCCGGCCGCCGACCACTACGGCACCGTCCTGCGCGACGCCCTGTGCACCGACGACTCCGACCCCGCGGGCGTCTACTTCGGCAACCGCAACGGCGAGCTGTACGCCAGCCACGACGACGGCGACAGCTGGCAGCTGCTGGCCGAGCACCTGCCGGACGTGCTGTGCGTACGGGCCGCCGTACTGCGCTGAGCGGCGGCCGGCTGTCGGTGTGGGCCAGTAGAGTGATCACCCATGGCAGCACGACCGTTGAACGAGATCGTCGAGCCGGGCTGGGCCCGGGCTCTGGAGCCGGTGGCGGGGCAGATCGCCGCCATGGGCGACTTCCTGCGCGCCGAGATCGCGGCAGGCCGGACCTACGTCCCGTCGGGGGCGAACGTGCTGCGCGCGTTCCAGCAGCCCTTCGACGAGGTGAAGGTACTGATCGTCGGGCAGGACCCCTACCCGACCCCGGGGCACGCCATGGGCCTGTCCTTCTCGGTCGCCCCCGAGGTGAGCCCGTGGCCGCCCAGCCTGGACAACATCTTCCGCGAGATGCACGCGGACATCGGGACGGGACGGCCGCTGAACGGCGACCTCACCCCGTGGACCCGGCAGGGCGTGCTGCTGCTGAACCGTGCGCTCACCACCGCGCCCCGCAAGACCGGCGGCCATCGCGGCAAGGGCTGGGAGACGGTCACCGAGCAGGCGATCCGCGCCCTCGTCGCGCGCGGAAAGCCGCTGGTGTCCATCCTGTGGGGCCGCGACGCCCGCAACCTGCGCCCCCTGCTGGGGGACCTGCCGGCCGTGGAGTCGGTCCATCCCTCGCCCATGTCCGCCGCCAACGGCTTCTTCGGCTCCAGGCCGTTCAGCCGGACCAACGAGCTGCTGGCCGGCCTCGGCGCGCAGCCCGTCGACTGGCGCCTGCCGTCAGTCAGTTGAACCGTATATGATATTCAACGTACGACATTCAATGGATAAATACGGACAGATGCCACCCGGGCGGGCCCTGCCCGAACACGTGGTTCCGATAAGCCAGTAGCATGCGGCGCCATGAGCTCCCCCACTGGGCCCGCGAATGGCCTGCCCGTACGAATGCCGCGACCCCGCCAGACCGGACGGCACCGCCGGCCCGAGCCCGCGGTGGCGCCCGAGGGCGCGCCCGCGCTGGTGCTCGCCGTGCCCGGTGCCCCCTCGGCCGCCTCGCGGGGGCTCGCCGAAGAGGTCATCAGCATCGGCCGCTCCGAGCTGCCGGGCCTGGACGCCCGCATCGGCTTCCTCGAGGGTGAGGACGGCGAGGAGAGCGAGTTCCCCTCGCTGTCCGGCGTACTGAACGCCGTCGCCCATGAGCGGAACGCCCGGGCGGAGTTCGCCCGGGCCGCCGGTCTCGAGGTGCCCGCGGCGACCGGCCCCGACGCCGTGGTCGTGCCCCTGCTGGCCGGCCCCGACGGAGGCCTGCTGCGCCGGGTGCGCCAGGCGCTGATGGACTCCTCGGCCGCCGCCGAGCTGGCCGACGTGCTCGGCCCGCACCCGCTGCTCGCCGAGGGCCTGCACGTACGCCTCTCCGAGGCCGGCCTGGCCCGCGCCGACCGGGCCCGCCTGTTCACGGTGGCCACCGCCGCCGACGGCATCATCCTGGCCACCACCGGCGGCGAGGAGGCCGTCCAGGCGGCCGGGATCACCGGCATGCTGCTGGCCGCCCGGCTCGCGGTGCCCGTGATCGCCGCCGCGCTGGACCAGGAGGGCTCGGTGGCGGCGGTCGCCGCCGAGCTGCGCGGTTCCGGTTCGGTCCAGCTGGCGCTGGCCCCGTACCTGATCGGCCCGGAAGCGGCCGAGGGCCTGCTGGACTCGGCGTGCAAGGAGGCCGACTGCTCCACCGCCGAGGTCCTCGGGGCCTACCCGGCACTCGGCAAGCTGGCCGTCGCGCAGTACAGCGCCGCCCTGGGGATCCAGCTGGGCGCCGCGGCCCAGTAGGCCCGCACGCAGGTGTGACGAGGGCCCGCCCGGAATCCGTTCCGGGCGGGCCCTTTCCGTGCGTCCGGACGGCTTCGCCCATCCGGACGGCTTCGTTCAGGCGAAGACCACGCAGGCGGCCGCGGGGACGGCCACCGAACCGGCCCGGCGGGGGTGCCCGGTGTGCGCGTCCACCTCGAACCAGGTGACGTCGCCGGACCACTCGTTGGCCACGTAGAGGCGGCGCCCCGAGGGGTCGGCGACGAGATCGCGCGGCCAGCTGCCACCGCACCCCGTCACATCGGTGGCCTGCGGCTTCTCCGGCCCGTCGGCGAGCGAGAACGTGGCGAGGGTGTCGGTGCCGCGGACGGCGGCCCATAGGAAGCGCCCGTCCGCCGAGACGGCGACCACCGAGGGGTAGGCCCGCGGAGCCTCCGGGGCGCCCTCCGGGAGGACCGGAACCTCCGAGACCGGTTCCAGTTCCCCGGCGGCCGCGTTCCAGCGGCAGACGGTCATCTGCGGCTCCAGCTCGTGCAGCACGTACACCACCTCCCCGTCGGGGTGGAAAGCGAGGTGGCGGGGCCCCGATCCGGCCCTGAGCGCGCTCTCGGCGTGCGGGCGCAGCTCCCCGGTGTCCGGGTCCAGGGCGCAGACCCGGACGGAGTCGGTCCCCAGGTCCACGCTCAGCACCCAGCGGCCGCTCGGGTCGGGCCGGACCTGGTGGGCGTGCGGGCCCTGCTGCCGCTCGGGGTCCGGGCCGCCGCCCCGGTGCGCGAGGACGGCCGCGGGCCCCGCGGGGGCGCCGTCGGCGTCCAGCGGCAGGCTGCTGACACTGCCGGAGGTGTAGTTGGCGGTCAGCAGCCTGCCGTCGGCCGTGCTGAGGTGGGTGGGTCCGGCGGCCCCGACCGGCACGGGATCCCCGAGCGCTTCGAGTCCTCCGGGTCGGGTGCGGAAGGCGAGCACGGCGCCCCGGTCGGCCTCGCTGACCGCGTAGAGAACGCGGCGGTCCGGGCCGAGCGCGAGGCACGAGGGGTTCTCGGGGGTGGCGGTCACGGCGACCGGTGTCAGCGCCCCGGTGGCGGGGTCGACGGCCGCGGTGGTGATGCCGCGGCCGCCGCCCGAGGTGAAGGAGCCGATGTAGGCCAGGTTGGGGGTGCTGTGCGCGGCCCCTTCCGCACCGGTCCCGCCGGGTGCGCCGTCCACGTCGTCCGCGCCGTTCACGTCGTCCACAGGTCGCCCTTCCGCCGTTCCGCGCCGTCGGGGCGACCGTAACAGAAGGTCTAGACCAAGTCCCGTCCCTCGGCCCGTTCCCGCGCGCCGTCGTGGTGCACGTACCCCGTGGAGCTGGGGCTGTCATCGTACGTGCGGTGGAAGACCGGAGTGGCGGAACCGGAGATCGGCGGGACGATCCAGGACCAGTCCGCCCCCACCTCGCGCCCCCTGCGCTCCTCCCGCTCCAGGTGGGTGAGGAAGCGCCGGGACTCCGTGTGGTGGTCCGCGATGGTGACCCCGGCCCGGTCGAAGGAGTCCAGCACGGCCCGGTTGAGCTCGACCAGCGCCCGGTCCTTCCACAGCGAACGGTCGCTGGAGGTGTCCAGGCCCAGTCTTCGGGCCACGGCGGGGAGGAGGTTGTAGCGGTCGGTGTCGGCGAGGTTGCGGGCGCCGATCTCGGTGCCCATGTACCAGCCGTTGAAGGGGGCGGCGGGATAGTGGATGCCGCCGATCTCCAGGCACATGTTGGAGATGGCGGGCACGGCGTGCCAGCGCAGACCCCAGTCGCTCCAGTCGTCGCGCTCGTCGGGGTGCCGGATGGGCACCTCCAGTACGGCGTCGGCGGGGGTGTCGAACCAGCGGGGCTTGTCGTCGACGCCCTGCACGACCAGCGGGAGGAGGTCGAAGGGGGTGCCGGCGCCGCCCCGCCAGCCGAGTCCGAGGAGGGCCTCGGTGAGCGGTGCGTTGCGGGCGTCGCCCACCGTTATGGAGTGGTGGTCCCCGTAACCGGCGTAGCGCACCAGCTGCTCGCTCCAGATCAGCGGGCCGGGGCGGTCCGGGGTGTCGGGGGCGAAGACGGTGATGGTGGGCCGGACCCGGCCGCCGTTGGTCGCCTCGCGCAGGTGCTCGAAGCATTCGGCGGCGATGTCCTCGGCGGCGGTCAGCCCGCGCCGGTCGCGGACCCGCAGGGAGTTCCAGTAGAGCCGGCCTATGCAGCGGTTGCTGTTGCGCCAGGCCACGCGGGCGCCGTGGACCAGCTCCTGAGGGGTGTGCCGGTAGGTGCCGGTCTCCACGAGCTCGGCCCGCACGACGGCGAGGCGGGCACGCGGATCACCGGCCTGCGGATTCTCCCGGTGGAAGAGCCGGATGAACTCCTCGGCTTCCTCCCACACCTGAGCGGCGCTCGAGTGCTTCTGCAGAATTTCCATCCCGGGCCGTTACCCCCTGTCCGACCAGATCCACCCTGTACGTGCCGGGTGAATGTGCAATGAACACTCACCCGTTGTACACGGGGCAGGTCAGCCCGGCGCCGCTGGAGCCTCCGGAACACTCTTCCGAGTGATCTCGCTCGATCGGCCTGCGGCGAGGGGCCTTGCGGGCGTACCCTCCGCGGCGTTCCGGCAGGGTGGACCGAGGAGCCGGGGGCGGGGTCAGCCGCAGGGGCGGCTCATGAAAAGGGCCTGCTCGCCCGCCGCCGGCGTGCCCTCGTAGAGGGCGGTGTCCAGGCCGCAGAGCGTGAACCCCATGCGCCGGTAGGCGTGCACGGCGGGGGCGTTGACCGAGCTGACCTCCAGCCACAGGTGCGCGGCGCCCCGTTCGCGCGCGAAGCCGGCCGCGAGCTCCATCAGGGCCCGCCCGACGCCGCGTCCCCGGTGGGAGGGGGCGAGCTCGATGTCGTCGACGGTCAGGCGCCGGTTCCAGGGGGCGTAGGTGACGGTGGCGAAACCGCAGAGGACTCCGGCGTCGAGGGCGACGAAGGTGCGGGAGTGCTCCGCGCGGCCTTCGCCCGCGGACCCGTCGTCGCCGTCTTCGCCGTCTTCGTCGTCCGGCTCGGGCGGGAAGACCTTGCGCAGCGGCGGGTCCACCGCGACCTCGCGCAGGGCGAAGCCGAAGCCGTCCTCGGGCCGGGTCACCTGGAACACGGTGGACGTGACGAAGGAACCGTCGAGGGATGCGATCGCCTCCCGGTCCTCGGGGCGGGCGGTGCGGTACTCGAACGCCGGGGCCTGTGGGTTCGTCATGGACCCGACCGTACCGCCCGCGCGGTACGGGCGGTACGGGCGGGACGGGCGGTTCAGGCGGTACGGGCGGTTCAGGCGGTGATGACCAGCGGGGACCGTGGGTCCGTGCGCAGGGGGGTGGCCAGGGCGACGAGGGCCTGCTCCAGCCCGTGCAGGTGGGCCAGGGCCGGTTCGGCGCCAGCGTCCCGGGCCGGGGTGCCCGGCGTGGCGGGCGCCGGGGCTCCCCCGGGTGAGGTGAGCGCCTCGACGGCGGCCTCCACGCGCCAGCAGGCGGCGGCGAGCCGGGCGTCGTGGGAGGCCTGCGGGTCCGCGGCGACGGCCGCCAGCCCGCGCACCTCTCGGGCGCAGTCGTCGAGCAGCGCCATGACCTGCCGGGCCCGGGCCTTGCGGGCGCGCAGCGGGCTCAGCGGGTGGACGAGCGGCGCGAGGGCGATCCGGGCGCGGCCCAGCAGGAGTTCCAGTTCGGCGGCGTGCGGGGCGGGGTCGGCCCCGGGGTCTCCGGCGAGGCGGTCGAGGGAGGCGGCGGTGGCGGCGCGTACGCAGTGCAGGGCCCGCTGGATCCAGGCCTCGTTGGCGCCGTGCGTGGTGACGGGGAGGATCAGCACCACGGCGAGGGCGGCGCCGAGCGCGCCGACGGCGGTCTCCTCGAAGCGCAGGAGCAGCAGCCCGGGGTGCAGGACGCCGAGGAGCCCGTAGAGCAGCCCGGCCATGACGGTGACGAAGAACATCATCCAGGAGTAGGAGGGGGCCGCCGTGTAGAAGATGCCGAAGACGCAGACGGCGACGAGGGCGGCGGTGGGCGCGGGCGCGCCGTTCAGCGGTACGGCGACGAGCAGGCCCGCGGCGATGCCGACGACGGTGCCCAGGACCCGGCGGAAGCCGCGGACCAGGGTCTCGCCGCGCGAGGCGGTGTTGACGAAGATCCACCAGGCGGTGCCCACGGCCCAGTACCAGCGGTCCTCGGACAGCACCTGGCCGACGGCGAGGGCGAAGGCGCAGGCGGCGGTCGCCTGGAAGGCCTGGCGGGTGGTGGGCCGGGCCAGGCCGGTGCCGGGCAGCGGCGGCGGGGCGGCGGCGGGGGGCGTGCGGCGCTCGATGGGCCACAGCACGAACCGCACGGCTCCGGCCGAGAGCAGCGCCAGCGCCACGGCGGCGAACAGCTGGGGCAGCTGGGCGGGGCGGGCGTGCAGGAACTGGGTGACGAAGAACATCATGAAGCCGAAGATGCCGAGGGCGTGGCCGCGCGGGCCCCAGCGGCGTGCGTAGACCCCGGCGAAGACGACGGCGAGGAAGGCCGCGTCGCGGACGGGCGGCATCCCGTGCAGTCCGGTGGCCAGCGCCAGGACGGGGAAGCCGGTGGCGGGCAGCAGGGCGGTGGTCACCCGCTGGGCGCGGACGTCGGCGTCGAGGACGGTGAACAGCGCGAGCAGCGCTGCGAGGCCGCCGGTGATGGAGGCGGTCAGCGACAGCCCCGACAGTTCGGCCACGGCGACGGCGAGCGCCGTGCCGATCACCGCGCGCAGCGAGTTCCGCAGTCTGGTGCGCCCCGGATCCGGAGCGACGAACATCCTCTTCATGGCGGTGTGCCGCCCCCCTCGGAGTCACGCGCGCCGGCCCGGCGTCCGCCCGGGGGTGGTGGGCGGCGTACGGGCACGGCGAAGGCACCGCGCTCCGGACCGGCGTCGTTGCCGTCCGGCGCTGCGCGGCGCCGAAAGTACATGGATATGACACAGATAAGCATCCGGAGGGGCATTGGCTCAAGCGACGTTCGTCACGCTGGGCCGTTGGCACAGCCCGGCGGCCGCAATTCCGGCCAGGGGGAGACCAACGGACCCGGCCGGGAGGCAGGGGGCGGGCCGCCGTGCGGAGGGCGGGCGGGGCGGCCACGATGGAGGGGTGCCCCGACGTCCCCGCGCTCGCCGCGTCGGCGGACGGGTGTCCCGCGGGGCGGCTCACGGCGTACGCGGTCCTCACCGAGGGCGGGACCGCGCCCGCCGGGGTCGCGTGGCGGGTCTACCGGGACGGGCGGGGCGAGTTCGCCCGGCTGTACGGGGTGCGGGAGCCGACGGCCTTCGCGGTGCGGCCGGACGGCTACCTGGGGGCGCGGGCGGCACGGCGCGGTTCAAGGGGCAGGGCTCAAGCGGCGGGGCTCAAGCGGCGGGGCTCCAGCGACCGCGCTCCAGCGGCGGGCCTCCGACAGCGGGGCTCAGGGGCCGGCCCCCTCCGTCGGCACGCACAGCACCGGAACCGGCGACAGGTGCAGGAGCTTGTGCGGGGTGGAGCCGAGCAGGGCGCCCCGGATCGGGCTGTCGCCCCAGCTGCCCACGATGATGACCCGCGCGCGGTGGCGTTCGGCGGCGGCGAGCAGGGCCTGGGCCGGCTTGTCGTCCACCACCTCCACCGTGGAGGGCACGCCCGCCTCGTCGGCGGCCTCGACGGCCCGGGCGAGGGCGGCCCGCCCGGCCTGGAGGACGGCCTCGCGGTGCGCGCGGTACTCCTCCCCGGTGGGTCCGGGCGCGGCGGCCCCGTACACGAGGACCAGGGGTTCCCCGAAGGCGGTGGCCACCTCAAGCGCCACGCGCAGGGCACGCTCGGCGCCGGGGGACTCGTCGTAACCGAGGACCACGGACATCGGGCCTCCTCAGCTCTTCCCGCCGTGCACGAGGGCCGGGTCGACCACCCCGCGGCGCTCCTGCCAGAACCTGCCGTCCCGGATCCGCCGGAAGCACATGAAGAGCACGCCGAGGGCCGCGATGCCGATGCCGATGACCAGCGGCGGGCCGAGACCGAACCAGGAGACCCCGCCGGCGGAGTTGCGGGGGTCGGACATGTCGATGACGGACTCCACCAGCAGCCAGGCCAGCAGGCCGGCGCCGACCAGCGGGCCCACGCCGATGAGGAAGAGGTTGTGCGCGTTCTCCAGCAGGTGGCGGCGGTAGTAGACGGCGCAGGCCACCCCGGTGAGCGCGTAGTAGAAGGCGATCAGCAGGGAGAGCGCGGTGAGGGAGTCGAGGAGGGCGTTCTCGCTGATCTGGTTGACGACGAGGTACCAGGCGATGGCGATGCCGGCCACCCACCAGGTGCTCACCTCCGGGGTGTGGAAGCGGGGGTGGATGTGCGCGAGCCGCGACGGCAGGGCGTGCCGGCGGGCCATGGAGAGGGCGGTCCGGGAGGCCGGGATGATCGTCGTCTGGGTGGAGGCGAGGGCGGAGGTGCAGACGGCGAGGAGCACCATCCAGTCCCAGCCGCCCATCACCTCGTGCGCGAGGACGGCGAAGACGGCCTCCTCCTCGGCGGCGTTCTCGGCCAGGAACCTCGTCCCGGAGTAGGCGACGATCGCGAAGCCCACGGACAGGTAGGTGACCAGCAGCACCACGGTGGACCAGATGCCGGCCCTGCCGGGAGCGGTGGCGGAGTCCTCGACCTCTTCGGTGAGGTTCACGGCGGACTCCCAGCCCCAGTAGATGAACACGCCGAGCAGCAGTCCGCCGGTGAGCGCGGCGCCGCCCGCGCCGAAGGGGTTGAGCCAGGCGAGGGAGGGTTCGATCCCGTCGAGGGTGCTGGTGCCGGCGTACACGCGGTAGAGGGCGACGACGGCGAAGGCCAGGAGGAAGAAGACCTGAGCGAGGATGAGGACGTCCTGGAGGTGGGCGGAGAGTTCGGTGCCGATGACGCAGACGGCGGTCATCACGAGGATGACGACGACGGTGAGCGTCTGGCGGACCGCCTGGTTCGCGGCCCAGCCGTCGAGGCCGGCGGCGAGCAGGCCGAAGTGGACGGCCACGTCGGCGAGGGAGCCGATGACGAGCACCCCGGTCATGGCGATGGCCCAGCCGCCGAGCCAGCCCGCCCAGGGGCCCATGGCCCGGGTCACCCAGGAGAAGGTGGTGCCGCAGTCCTGGTCGACCTTGTTGAGGTAGTAGAAGGCCGCGGCGATGAGCAGCATCGGTACGAAGGAGGCCAGCATCACGCCCGGCGCGTAGATGCCGGCCAGGGCCACGATCGGACCGATGACGGCGGCCAGGGAGTAGGCGGGAGAGGTCGAGTTGAGGCCGATGACGAGGGCGTCGAGGAAGCCGATCGCATCGGCCTTGAGGCCCTCCTCGGCACCGGCGTCCGCCGTGCCGCCGCCCGCCTCGGCGCGGTCGCCGTCGTTCATGTACGCATCGTCACGCACGCGGCGCCCGGGCGCGAGGCGGGCGGGTCGGTCCGGGTCAGTCGGTGCCGGGGGTCTTGCGGGTGGTGACGTTCATCCGGTTCCAGGTGTTCACGGCGAGGACGAGCGCGATCAGGTGGGCCAGTTCCTCCTCGCCGAAGTGCCGGGCGGCCTCGTCGTAGACGGCGTCCGAGACTCCGCCGGGCAGCAGGGTGATCTCCTCGGTGAGGGCGAGGGCGGCGCGTTCCTTCACGGTGAACAGGCTGGACTCGTGCCAGGCGGAGAGCTGGTAGATCCGCTGCTCCGACTCGCCGCCCTTGCGGGCGTCGCCGGTGTGGTAGTCGATGCAGTACGCGCAGCGGTTGATCTGGGAGGCGCGGATCTGGACCAGCTCCAGGAGGACCGGGTCCAGGCCCTCGCGGGCGGCGGCGTCGAGGGCGAGGACGGCCTTGAAGACGCGGGGTGCGACGGTGGAGAAGTCCATGCGCTGGGGAACCTGAAAAGTCGTCATGGGATGAACCTACGGGCGTGATCGACCGGGCGTAGGGTTCATTTCCATGCGGAGATCATGGGTCAATCCGGCCGAGGAGACGCGGGTCGGGGGCGGTGGCGGTGCCCCCGCCGGAACGGGCAGCGACCTGCACCTGGACCTGAGCGGCGGGGGCAGCCTGCGGGCCCGGCTGATGCGCGCCCTGCGGGAGGCGGTGCACTCGGGGCGGCTGGCGCCGGGGACCCGGCTGCCGCCCTACCGGACGCTCGCCGCGGACCTCGGGATCGCCCGCAACACCGTCGCCGACGCGTACGCGGAGCTGGTCGAGGAGGGCTGGCTGTCGGCGCGCCAGGGGTCCGGGACCCGGGTCGCGGAGCGGGCCGTCCCGCTGGAGCCGGAAGGCCCGCGCGGTCCGGCCCGGCCCGCGCCGCGGCGTACCGTCCACGATCTGCTGCCGAGCTCGCCGGACGCCTCGGCCTTCCCGCGCACGGCCTGGCTGGGCGCGGCCCGCCGGGCGCTGGCCGCCGCCCCGCAGGACGCCTTCGGGGTGGGTGACCCGCGCGGCCGGGTCGAGCTGCGGCGCACGCTGACGGAGTACCTCGCGCGGGCGCGGGGCGTACGGACGGCGCCCGACCGGGTCGTGGTCTGCTCCGGCTTCGCCCACGCGCTGGAACTGCTGGCCGGGGTGCTGACGGGCCCGGTCGCCGTCGAGTCGTACGGGCTGCCCTTCCACCGAGAGGTCCTTGCCCGGGCGGGGAGGGAGACGGTGCCGCTGACCGTGGACGGCCGGGGGGCGCGCGTCGGGGAGCTGGCGGCGACGGGGGCGCGGGCCGTGCTGCTGACGCCCGCGCACCAGTTCCCGACGGGCGGGCCGCTGCACCCCGAGCGTCGGGCGGCGGTGGTGGACTGGGCGCGGGCCTGCGGCGGGGTGGTGATCGAGGACGACTACGACGGGGAGTTCCGCTACGACCGCCAGCCGGTGGGCGCCGTCCAGGGGCTGGACCCGGAGCGGACCGTGTACATCGGTTCCGTCAGCAAGAGCCTGTCGCCCGCGCTGCGGGCGGGTTGGATGGTGCTGCCGGGCCGGCTGGTGGACGAGGTCCTGGAGGCGAAGGGGCCGCGCGAGATGTGGTCCGGTGTGACGGACCAGCTCACCCTGGCTGAGTTCATCGCCTCGGGCGGCTACGACCGCCACCTGCGCCGGATGCGGCAGGTCTACCGGCGGCGCCGCGACCTGCTGGCGGCGCGGCTGGCGGCCGAGGCGCCGCACGTCCGGGTGAGCGGGGTGGCGGCGGGGCTGCACGCGGTGCTGGAGCTGCCGCCGGGCACCGAGGAGGGCGCCCTGCGCGCGGCGCGGCGGGCGGGCCTGGCCCTGGACGGGCTGCGGCCGTACCTGCACCCGGACAGCGCCATGGCCCCGCGGGACGGGCTGGTGCTCGGCTACGGCACCCCGCCCGACCACGCGTTCGCGGCGGCACTGGACGCCCTGTGTCTGGCCCTGCCCGGGCCGCCGGAACCCGACGGGGTCTGAGGGGCGGCCGGGGCGGAGCGGGGATCAGGGCCGGGTGTTCCAGCCCGCGATCACCGGGAGCCCGTGCTCCGTGGACAGCACGCTGACCGTGCCGGTGCGCAGGAGGAAGAGCCGGCCGTCCTGCGGGGGCAGGCCGAGGTAGCGGGCGGTCAGGACGCGCAGGAAGTGGCCGTGGGCGACGAGTACGACGTCACCCCGGCCGGCGCGCAGGGACTCTTCGACGCGGGCGAGGACCCGGTCCGCTCGGGCGCCGACCTGCTCCGCGTCCTCGCCGGGGTGCCGTGCGTCGCCCGGCGGGACGCCGTCGGTCCACAGCGACCAGTCGGGCCGGGTCCGTCTGATCTCCGCGGTGGTGACGCCCTCGTACCCGCCGTAGTCCCATTCGTGGAGGGCCGGTTCGGGGATGCCGTCGGTCAGCCCGGCGAGTTCGGCCGTGGCGACGGCCCGGCCCAGGGGGCTGGTCAGCACCAGGGCGGGCTCGCGGTCGCGGAAGTACGGGGCCAGCGAGAGGGCCTCTTCGACGCCCCGCGCGGTCAGCGGCACGTCGGTCAGCCCGGTGTGGCGCCCGTTGGCGCTCCATGCCGTCTCCCCGTGCCTCACCAGCAGCAGATCACTCATGCCCGGACCCTATGGCGGTGTGCCGGTGCCCGGTACGCCGGCCCCTGGAGCCCGGCGGGCGTGTCACGGCCGGGTTTCCCCACCGGGACCGGTGGGCGGGGTCGCGAATCGATGCGGAAACGGTGCAAGTGGATCCCGCCGCCCCGCCCCGGGAGGCTGGCCCCATGGACAGCGTTCCCCCCGAGGACACCGCCGGTACCGCCCTGGCGGCGGGGTTCGCCGCCGGGGACGAGGCCTGCGCGGAGGCCGTCTGCCGGCGATGGCGGCCCCTGGTGCTCGCGCTGGCCCGGCGGGCCCTGGGCGATCCCCGCGAGGCGGAGGACGTCACCCAGCAGGTCTTCCTCGCCGCCTGGCGCGGCCGGGCGGGATACCGTCCGGGGCCGGGCGGGCTCGGGGCGTGGCTGACCGGCATCACCCGGCACAAGGTCGCCGACGCGCTGGAGGCGCGGGGCAGGCGGGCCCGCGTGGCGCGGGCCGAGGCGCGGGGCGCGGAGGAGCGGCGGGGCACCGGGGCGCGGGTGCCGGCGCCGGAGCAGGCCCTGGACCGGGTGCTGGTCCTCGGGGAGCTGGCCCGGCTGCCGGTGACCCAGCGGCGGGTCCTGTGGCTGGCGTTCTACGCGGATCTGAGCCAGAGCCAGATCGCGGAACGCACCGGGCTTCCGCTGGGCACCGTCAAGAGTCACACGCGGCGGGGCCTGTGTGCCCTGCGGCGGTCGCTGGAGCCCGCCCCGCCACCAGTTCCGCGATGACGGCGAGCCCGGACCGCAGCCCGAACAGCCGCCCGGTGCGCGGCCCCTGGGCCTCCGGACCCCAGCCGGGTCCCGCCAGCAGGAGCGCCGAGCGGCCGCGCGCGCCGCGCAGCCCCCATTCGATGCCGGCGACCGAGCGGGCCAGGGCCCGGTCCGCGGTGGTGCGGGACTGCGCCCAGAGAACGGCGGCACGGGGACCCGTACGCCGTACCGCGTCGCACAGCGCCCCGGCGGGCAGGGCGGCGCCGAACATCCGGACCGGCACGCCCCGTTCGCCCAGGGCGGCGGCGAGGGCCTCGACGGGCAGGCTGTGCAGCTCCCCCGGCGCGCACGCGAGGAGGACCGGGGGCACGCGCAGCGGTTCCGGCGCGGGGCGGACCCGGTGCAGGGCGGCGGAGATCTGCCAGGACAGCAGGTGCTCCACCTCGATGTAGCGCTCCCCCGCCGAGGCCCACTTGCGGCCCACCGCGTGCAGGGTCGGCGCGATCACCTCCTCCCAGGCCGCGACCGGGCCGTGTTCCGCCAGGGCGGCCTCCAGCAGTTCCGCCACCGCCGGCGCGTCCAGTCGTACGGCGGCCCGTGCGAGCCCCCGGCCCTCCGGCCGCACCTCCCCGAGGGGGAGGGCACCGGGCCCGCCCGGCGTCACGGCCGCCGCCCGCCCCGCCGCTCGGGCGCCGGGTGCTGCGCCGAGCGCGACCCGGGCCGCCTCCGACGGGGGAACGCCCCTCGCGGTGAGCCGGCACATCTCCTCCAGGCGGGCGATGTCCCCGGGCGTCCAGCGGCGGTGCCGGCCGTCCTCGCGGTGGGCCGGTCCGATGGCGTAGCGGCGCTCCCAGGAGCGCAGCGTGGTCGGGGACACCCCGAGGCTGCGGGCGACGGCGCCGGTGCTCAGGGCGGGTTCGGGGTCCACCGGCCTACGGTACGCCGACCGGTGCGGCACCGGGCCGCGCCTGGCGGAAGCGGCCGAGCGCGTCGGCGAGGTCCACCAGCGGCGGCGGGTAGGCGTACCGGGCCCGCTCGGGCTCGGGCAGCCGCCAGGGTTCGTGGACGCGGGGCGCGGCCAGTTCGGCCAGCTCCGGCACCCAGCGGTGGACGTAGCGGCCCTCGGGGTCGTGGCGCATGCCCTGGCGGACGGGGTTGAGGACCCGGTTGGGGCGGGTGTCGGTGCCGGTGCCGGCCACCCACTGCCAGTTGAGCTGGTTGTTGGCGAGGTCCCCGTCCACGAGGAGGGCGAGGAAGTGCGCGGCTCCGGTCCGCCAGTCCACGTACAGGCTCTTGGTGAGGAAGCTCGCGGCGAGCAGCCGGGCACGGCCCGGCATCCAGCCCTCGTGGCGCAGCTGGCGCATGGCGGCGTCGACCACGGGGTAGCCGGTGCGGCCGTCCTTCCAGGCCTGGAGCTCCTCCTCGGCGGCGGGGCCGGTGCGCCAGTGGTCGTGGCGGGGGCGGTAGTCCGCGGCGGCGGCGTCGGGGCGGGCGGCGAGGACCTGGTGGTGGAAGTCGCGCCAGCACAGCTGCCGGACGAAGGCCTCGGCTCCGGGGCCGCCGGCCGCGCGGGAGCGGTGGACGGCCTCGGGGGGCGAGAGCGTGCCGAAGTGCAGGTGCGGGGAGAGCCGGGAGGTGGCGTCGGCGGCGAGGTCGTCGTGGGTGTCCTCGTAGTGGGTGACGCCGGAGCGGAGCCAGTGGGTCAGCAGCCGACGGGCCTCGCGTTCGCCGCCGCGTGCGAGGCCCGGGGAGGTTCCGGTGACGGCGTCCCGGCGGGGCAGCCGCTCGGAGCCGATGTCCTCCGGTACCCGTACCCGGCGCGGGGCGGAGGTCACGGACCGCTGGGGCAGTGCCGTCCAGCGGCGCAGGTACGGGGTGAAGACGGCGAAGTGGTCGGCGCCCGAGCCGGCGGGGAGGACCGCCCCGGGGGCCACCACCGTGACCACCGTGTCGTGCGTGTACAGCCGGCGGCCCTGTGCCTCCAGGGCCTCGCGCAGCCGTTCCTCGCGGGCCCGGGCGTAGCCGCTGACGCCGGCGGCCATGTGCACTTCGTCGGCGTCGGCCTCCCGCACCAGGGCGCAGACCTCGGCGACGGGTTCCCCGGAGCGCACCACGAGGCGTCCGCCGCGCTCGCGGAGGCCCGCGTCGAGGTCGGCGAGGCAGTCGGCGAGGAAGGCCAGCCGGTTGGGCACGGCGAAGCCGGAGTCCTCGATGGTCCGGTCCCGGACGAAGAGCGGGACGACCCGGTCGCAGGAGGAGAGGGCGGCGCGCAGCGGTGGATGGTCGTGCAGGCGCAGGTCGGAGGTGTACAGGACCACGGCGGTGTTCATGGCGCTCGGCTCCGTGTCGGGGACTGTGCGGCGGTGGCGGTGGCGGGGGCGGCGGCCGCGCGGGCTGGGGGCGGCGGCCTCCGCCCTGTTCTTCGGCGCCGGGGACGCGACCGGATGCGGTCGCGTCCGGTCCGGCCGGGCCGTCCGACGGCCCGGACCGTCCGACGGCTCCGACCATCGGACATTCCAGGCCATTGGTACA
Organism: Streptomyces sp. NPDC029122; assembly: GCF_055569445.1. Taxonomy (NCBI): domain Bacteria; kingdom Bacillati; phylum Actinomycetota; class Actinomycetes; order Kitasatosporales; family Streptomycetaceae; genus Streptomyces; species Streptomyces sp. NPDC029122. The sequence continues at coordinate 495,624 of NZ_JBVHWK010000001.1, forward strand.
GTCCTGACATGGCGGTGGACGAGCTCGACACCCGGATCCTGCGCCTGCTGATCGAGCAGCCGCGCACCAGCGTCCGCGAGTACGCCCGGATCCTCGGCGTGGCCCGCGGCACCCTCCAGGCCCGGCTGGACCGGCTGGAGCGGACCGGGGTGATCACCGGGACAGGTCCGGTGCTCTCCCCCGCCGCGCTGGGGCACCCGGTCCTGGCCTTCGTGCACATCGAGGTCACCCAGGGACGCCTGGACGAGGTCGGGGACGCGCTCGCGACCGTGCCGGAGATCGTCGAGGCCTTCTCGATCACCGGCGGCGGCGACCTGCTGACGCGGGTGGTGGCCCGGGACGCCGGGCACCTGGAGGACGTGATCCAACGGCTGATCCGGATGCCGGGCGTGGTGCGCACCCGGACGGAGGTCGCCTTGCGCGAGCGGGTCGCGCACCGGCTGCTGCCGCTGGTGGAATCCGTGGGGAGGGCGGCTCGCACATCCTGACAGGATGAACCGGACAGGCATGCGAGCGGCAGGACGGGCACAACGGATGATCTCCGTCATATTCGATCTCGACGGCACCCTCGTGGACAGCGAGCCGAACTACTACGAGTCGGGCCGCCGCGTCCTGGAGCGCCACGGCGTACCGGATTTCACCTGGGAGCAGCACGCGCGCTTCATCGGCATCGGCACCCTGGAGACGCTGGAGCTCCTCAAGGACCGTTACGGCCTGCGGGCCCCGGTCGAGCAGCTGCTGGCGGAGCAGAACGCCGCCTACCTGGAGCTGGCCCGCACCCGCACGGAGGCCTTCCCCCGGATGCGGGCCTTCGTGGAGCGGCTGCACGCGCGGGGCGTACCGATGGCGGTGGCCTCCGGCTCCTCGCGGGAGGCGATCGACGCCGTCCTGGAGGGCACCGGCCTGGCCGCGCTGCTGACCACGGCCGTCTCCGCCGAGGAGGTCGAGCGCGGCAAGCCCGCCCCCGACGTGTTCCTGGAGGCGGCCCGCCGGCTCGGCGCCCGGCCCGCGGACTGCGTGGTCGTCGAGGACGCGGCACCGGGCGCACTGGCCGCGCGGGCCGCGGGGATGGGCTGCGTGGCGGTCCCGTACGTGGCGGACACCGCCGGCGATCCGGCCTTCGCCGCGGCGGGTCTGCTCTTCGCGGGCGGTCAGCGGGAGTTCAGCGCCGACACCGCCGAGGAGTGGCTGTTCTCCCGCGGGACCGCCGCCCCCGCCTGACGCCGGCCGGGGAACGGCGGGCCGGGGCTCGCGGCCCCGGTCTCCGGGCCCCCTTCAGCGCATCACCCTCGGCAGGCGCAGGCTGAGCAGCGCCGTCACGGCGATCAGGCCCAGCTGGACCAGCAGGGTCACGGCGAGGGCGTCCCGCATCCCCAGCGAGCCGGCCAGCGCGAGGAAGAGGCTGCCGACGGTCGCCACGCCCAGGGCCAGCGAGGACTGCTGCGTGGTGATCACGACCCCGCTGCCCACTCCGGCCCGGTCCGCCGGGATGTCCGAGAGCATCAGCCGTATCAGCACCGGCAGCTGGAGGCCCTGCCCGAGGCCCGCGACGGCGACGCCCGGAGCCAGCCCGGCGAGACCGAGGTCCGGCCAGCCGTACCGGACGGCGGCCAGCACCAGGGCGATGCCGAGGGCCTGGATCAGCGCGCCGGCGGTGACGACCCGGCTGCCGAACCTGCCGATCAGCCGGGGTCCGGCGAGGGAGGCGCCGAAGAAGGCCAGGGCCATCGGCACCAGCGCGAGCCCCGCCGCCACCGGGCCCATGCGCAGGCCCTGCTGGAGTGCGACGGCGACCACGAACATGAAACCGCTGAAGCCGACCGAGAACGGCAGCAGCATCACCAGCCCGCGGCGCAGTGACACCAGCCGCAGCAGGCTCGGCGGCACCAGCGGGGTGCGGCCGAGCCGGTCGGCACGGCGTTCGGTCAGGTAGAAGGCCAGGGCCGCGAAGGGGGACACGGCCAGCGACACCCAGGTCCACAGCGGCCAGCCCGCCGCCCGGCCCTCCGTCAGCGGCAGCAAAAGGGACACCAGGGTGAGGCCGAGCAGCAGCGTTCCGGGGACGTCCACCGACGCCGGACGGTCCGAGCGGGTCTCCGGTACGGCCCGGAAGGCGAGCACCAGCCCGGCCACCACCACGGGCACGTTGACGAGGAACACCGAGCGCCAGCCGGACCCGGCCACGTCGGCCGCGACGAGCACCCCGCCGAGGATCTGCCCGGCGACCATGGAGAGGCCGGCGGTGGCCCCGTAGAGGCTCATCGCACGGGCCCGGCGCGGGCCCTGGGTGGTGGCCTGGATGGTGGCGAGCACCTGCGGCAGCATCAGCGCCGCCGCAGCGCCCTGGGCCACCCGGGCACCGACCAGGGTCCAGGCGGTGGGCGCCAGACCGCAGGCGAGGGAGGTCAGCCCGAAGGCCGCCATCCCGACGACGAAGAGCCGGCGCCGGCCGACCGTGTCACCGATCCGGCCGCCCAGCACGAGCAGCACCGAGTAGGCGACCCCGTAGCCGCCGACGACCAGTTCCAGCATGGCCGGCCCGGCGGCCAGGTCGGTGTCGATGGCGGGCAGCGCCACGTTGACGATGAAGAAGTCGATCAGGGGGAGGGCGGCGCCCAGCAGGACGGTGAACAGCCCGAGCGGCGTGAGGGCGGGGGGCTCCGCGGCCTCGGCCCCGGCGGTGGCCGGGGCGGGCGGGGCCGCAGGGACGGACGGGGAGGGGTGGGGCGTGCGTAGGGTTGTTTCGCTCACGGCACCGACGATCCACGGCCCTTCAGCCTGGTACCAGAGTCTCCTTATCCTGGTACCAGGAGTACCTGGCAACGGGATGGACGGTCCGGCACCCTGGTGCCATGACCACCGTTGCCCCGGAGAGCGACCTGCGCCGTCGCGAGCTCGCCGACTTCCTGCGCAGCCGCCGCGAGCGGATCACCCCCGAGCAGGTCGGGCTGGTCCCCGGCCGCCGCAGGCGCACCCCGGGACTGCGCCGCGAGGAGGTGGCACAGCTCTCCGCCGTCGGCGTCACCTGGTACACCTGGCTGGAGCAGGCCCGCGAGATCCAGGTGTCCCCCCAGGTGCTGGACGCGCTGGCGCGGGCCCTGCTGCTGGACTCCAGCGAGCGCGCCCACCTGTTCGCGCTGGCGGGCAGCACCGACCCGGCGCCGAACACCCGCTGTCCGAGCGTCACCCCGGCGCTGCGGGCCATGCTCGACCAGCTCGATCCCATCCCGGCGTGCGTGCAGAACAGCCGGTACGACATCCTCGCGTACAACCGCACGTACGGGCGGCTGCTGTGCGATCTGGACGCGCTGCCTCCCGAGGACCGCAACTGCGTGTGGCTGGCGTTCACCAACGCGGACTGGCGGGCCTCCCTCGTGGACGTGCCGGGGGTGAACCGGCTGCTCGCGGCCAAGTTCCGGGGCTCCATGGCGGGCCACCTCGCGGAACCCGGCTGGAAGACGCTGCTGGCCCGGCTGGAGGCGGCTTCGCCGGAGTTCCGGGAGATCTGGGCCCGGCACGAGGTGGTGGGGGCGGGCGGCAACACCAAGTACATCCGCAACGCCCATGTGGGGCTGCTGCGCCTGGAGCACACCAGCCTGTGGCTGGGCCCGGCGCCGGGCGCGCGGCTGACGACCTTCGTCCCCCTGGACGAGGAGACCCGCCTGCGCCTCGAACGCCTGCACGGCCTCTCCCCCGCCGCGGCTCCGGCGCGGGCGGCGCTGGGGTGAGTCCCGGCCGGGGAAGATCCCGCGACCCCCGCCAGTTGGTAGAACCGTGAACGAATCGCTGAGGGACCCGGCCGCCGTGGACGTGGACGTGGACGTGGTGGTCGTAGGGGCGGGACAGGCGGGCCTCTCCACCGCCTACCACCTGGCCCGGGCCGGAATCGGCCACGTGGTGCTGGACCACTCGCCCCGCCCGGGCGGCGCCTGGCAGTTCCGCTGGCCCTCGCTCACCTACGGCAAGGTGCACGGGATGCACTCCCTGCCCGGCATGGAGCTGACCGGCGCCGATCCGATGCGACCCTCGTCCGAGGTGATCGGGGAGTACTTCGCGGCCTACGAGGAGCGCTTCGGCCTGCGCGTACGCCGCCCCGTGGACGTCACCGCCGTACGCGACGGCGGTCCGGGCGCCGACGGCCGCCTGCTCGTCGAGTCGGCGTCCGGAAGCTGGTCGGCGCGGGCGCTGGTCAACGCCACCGGGACCTGGGACCGGCCGTTCTGGCCGCGCTACCCGGGCCAGGAACTGTTCCGGGGCCGCCAGCTGCACACCGCGAACTACCCCGGGCCCGGGGAGTTCGCCGGGGCCCGGGTGGTCGTGGTGGGCGGCGGCACCTCGGCGGTGCAGCACCTGCTGGAGATCTCCGAGGTGGCGGCCGGAACCACCTGGGTGACCCGGCGGCCGCCCGTGTTCCGCGCGGGGGGATTCGGCGAGGCGGAGGGCCGGGCGGCGGTGGCCCTGGTGGAGGAGCGGGTCCGGCGGGGGCTGCCCCCGCGGAGCGTGGTCAGCGTGACGGGGCTGGCGCTGACCGAGGGCGTACGGCCGGGCTGGACTCCGGGGTGCTGGAGCGGCTGCCCGTCTTCGACCGGATCACCCCGGCCGGGGTCGCGTGGGCGGACGGGCGGAGCGTGGACGCCGACGTGATCCTGTGGGCCACCGGCTTCCGGGCCGCCGTCGACCACCTGGCGCCGCTGCGGCTGCGGGAGCCGGGCGGCGGGATCCGGGTCGACGGGACCAGGGCGGTGCGCGACGAGCGGGTCCACCTGGTGGGCTACGGTCCGTCGGCCTCGACCGTCGGGGCCAACCGCGCGGGCGGCGCCGCCGTCCGCGAGATCCGGCGCCTGCTGGCCCGGGGCCCGGCGGTGCCGGCCTGAGCACCGGCCGTGCCGGGCGGTGGGGGCGGGCGGGGCCGCCCGCCGGCCGTGCTCGCCCGTCCGGCGGGGAGGACGGGGAGCCCCTGCTCATCGCGCGGCGGGGCCCTTCGCCGGGGGTCCGGCCTGGGCGCGGGCGGACGGGCCGGCGGAGGGCGCGCCGGCGGGCGGACCGGCGGCGGCGCGCAGCCGGTTGAACTCGGCGACGTGCTTCTTGTGTTCCTCGTATGTCGCCGAGAAGCGGGTGTCCCCGGGTTTGACGGTGACGAAGAACAGCCAGTTCCCGGGCGTCGGCGCGACGGCGGCGGCCATGGCCCGCAGGCCGGGGCTGTCAATGGGGGTGGGGGGCAGGCCCTGGCGTTCGTAGGTGTTGAAGGGGTGGTCGATGCGGGTGTCGCCGAGTGTGGTGTCCACGGTGGTGCGGTTGAGGGCGTAGTTGATGGTGGAGTCCATCTGGAGCGGCATCGACTTCGCCAGCCGGTTGTGGACCACCCGTGAGACCTTGCCCATGTCGGCCGGGTTGTCGGCTTCCGCCTCGATGACGCTGGCGAGGGTGGCCGTCTGGTAGGGGGTCATGCCGTGCGCCTTGGCGCCGTCCGCGACGGCCTGGGTGGCCAGCTTCTGGTTGGCCGTCCGCACCATGAAGGCGAGCAGCGCGGCCGGGGTGGACCGGGAGGTCACCGGGTACGTCGCCGGGAAGAGATACCCCTCCGGGTTGCCCTTCGCCTCCGCGGGCAGGTCGAGAGCCGCCGTGGCGACGGCCGACTTGGTGGTGCCCGCGGGGAGTTCGAGCGCACGGTCGACGGCGGCGTAGACCTGTGCGGCCCGCCAGCCTTCGGGGATCAGCAGCCGGCGCGGCGTCTCGGGCGCCTGCTCCCTGGGCAGCAGGGGTTCGATCACCACGGTGGCGAGACCGATCAGGAGGAGCACGCCGAGGAGGAGCACCACACGGCCTCGCCGGGTGAGCCGGGAGCGGCGTGGTGGCGGCTGGTACGGCCGGTACTCATCAGGCATGCGCGCACGCTAACCCCCGAAACCCGACCTTCCGGGCACCACACCCCACTCCGGTACTACGATCACACGTTCACCGGAGCGGGTACGGGGTCCCCCGCCGCCGGCCCTGCACCGGAGCCGCCCGGCTCCGCGCCGGAGCCGTCCCGCTCCCGCTCGGGCGCCTGGGCCGCGTCCCGGTCCCGGCGGACCAGTGCGGCGTAGCGGCCTCCGGCTCCCAGCAGTTCCTCGTGCGTCCCGCGCTCGGCTATCCGGCCGGCGTCCAGGACCACGATCTGGTCGGCGTCGCGGACGGTGGAGAGGCGGTGGGCGATGGTGATGGTGGTACGGCCCTTGGAGAGGTTGTCGATGGCCCGCTGCACGGCGTGCTCGGTACGGGTGTCGAGGGCACTGGTGGCCTCGTCGAGGATGAGCACCGGCGGGTCCCGCAGGATCGTGCGCGCGATGGCCAGCCGCTGCTTCTCGCCTCCGGAGAAGCGGTAGCCGCGCTCGCCGACGAGGGTGTCGTAGCCGTCGGGCAGGGACTCGATGTGGTCGTGGATCTGTGCCGCGCGGGCCGCCTCGACGATCTCCTCCCGGGTGGCGTCCGGCTTGGCGAAGCGGAGGTTGTCGGCCACCGAGGCGTGGAAGAGGTAGGTCTCCTGGGAGACCACGCCTATGGACCGGGCCAGCGAGTCGAAGTCGAGGTCGCGCACGTCCACCCCGTCGAGGGCGACCCGTCCGCCGGTCACGTCGTAGAGCCGGGGCACCAGGTAGCTGAGGGTGCTCTTGCCGGAGCCGGTGGGTCCGACCACGGCGAGGGAGCCGCCGGCCGGGACGGTGATGTCGATGCCGGTGAGGGTGGGGCCGGCCGTGGGCTCGTAGGCGAAGTGCACGTCCTCCAGGCGGACCTCGCCCCTCGCGCGCTCCAGGCGTACCGGCTGGGCCCGCTCGGTGATGTCGACCGGCAGGTCGAGGTACTCGAAGATCCGGGCGAACAGGGCGAGCGAGGTCTGGATCTGCACCCCGGTCGACAGCAGGCTCACGGCGGGCCGGAACAGGCCCTGCTGGAGGGTGACGAAGGCGACGAGGGTACCGACGGAGAGCGAGGGAGCGCCGGTCTGCAGGGCGATGCCCGCGGCCCAGTAGATCAGCGCGGGCATGGCGGCCATGACGATGCCGATGGTGGACATCCGCCAGCGCCCGGCCATGCTGGAGCGCACCTCGAGGCCGACGAGCTTCTCGGACTCCTCGGCGAAGGCGGCGGTGAGGGACTGCGAGCGGCCCATGGTGCGGCCGAGCAGGATGCCGCTGACCGACAGGGACTCGGTGACGGTCGCGGCCATGGCCGCCATCTGCTTCTGCCGCTGCGTGGTGATCCTCTTGCGCTCCCGGCCCACCCGCCGGCTGATCCACACGAAGACGGGCAGCAGCAGGAGGGAGACCGCGGTCAGCCGCCAGTCGAGCGCGAGCATCGCGACGACGGAGGCGATCACGGCGGTCAGGTTCGACACGAGCGAGGTCGCGGTCGAGGTGACGGTGGCCTGCATGCCGCCGATGTCGTTGGCTATCCGGGACTGCATCTCACCGGTGCGGGTGCGGGTGAAGAAGGCCAGCGGCATGCGCTGGAGCTGGGCGTAGACGGCGGTGCGCAGGTCGTGCATGACGCGCTGGCCGACCGTGGTGGAGATCAGGGTCTGGAGCACACCGAAGACGCTGGTCACGACCGCCGTGAGGATCATCCCGAGCGCGAGCAGGCTGAGCAGGCCGGTCCGGCCCTGGGGGATCGCGACGTCGAGGATCTCCTTGAGCAGGAACGGGGAGGCCACGCCGACCAGCGAGGACGCGCCGACGAGCGCTCCGACCACGGCGAGCCGGCCCCGGTAGGGGCGGAACAGGCCGAGGATGCGGCGCAGCTCGCGGGGGCGGTCCGCCGGGGCCGGGCGGCTCGGGTCGAGGGCTTCGTTCGATGGTGTCCACTTCGGTTCGTCGTGGCGCATGGGCCTCCTTATGACGGGACTCGAATGAGCATAGCTCATTGTTACCTATGCTCACAATGAATCCGGTCCTGATACTGTTCCCAGTATGAGCACCGGTTCCGAGAGCGACACCCGCGATTCCACCGACGGCGTCCTCGCCGAGCAGCTGCTGCGCCTGACGCGCCGGCTCCACCGCATCCAGAAGCGCCATATGGAGCCGCTCGGGATCACCCCCGCCCAGGGCCGGCTGCTGCGCCTCGTCTCGCACTACGGCGGGGACCAGCCGCCCCGGATGGCCGATCTCGCGACGCGCCTCGAAGTCGTTCCGCGGGCCGTGACCACGCTCGTGGACGGGCTGGAGGCCGCCGACTGCGTACGCCGCGTGCCCGACCCCGCCAACCGGCGCGTCATCCGGATCGAGCTCACCGAAACCGGCCGCGCCACGCTGCGCCGTCTGCGCAACGCGCGGACCGACGCGGCAGAGGAGATCCTGTCCCCATTGACCGGCGAACAGCGCGAGGTGCTCGGCGGTCTGCTGAACGCACTGGCGGACGCTCCCGCGGAGCGCCGCTGCTGAGACGGGCGGCCGGGCGCCGGCGCGCGGACCGCGACACACGAGGGGCCTGCTCATGCCGCTGCTCGAACCGAAGCCGGGAGCCCTGCGCCCGCGCGGACCGCACGCCCCCGCCCCCGACCGGGTCCCCGACCGGCTGGCCGGCGGGACCCCGCCCGCCCTGCGCGACGAGCTCATCGAGCTGCTCGGCGCCGAGAAGGTGCTGTGGAAGGTCTCCGACCTGGTCCGCTACGCCACCGACGCCTCCCCGTACCGGTTCGTGCCGCAGGTCGTGGTGGTCGCCGAGGACGTCGACGACGTCTCCGCGGTCCTCTCGTACGCCCACGGCAGACAGCGCGAGGTGGTCTTCCGCGCCGCCGGGACCTCGCTGAACGGCCAGGCGCAGGGCGAGGACATCCTGGTCGACGTACGCCGCCACTGGGCCGGCGTGGAGGTCCTGGAAGAGGGCCGGCGCGCCCGGATCCAGCCCGGCACCACGGTGTTCCGGGCCAATGCCGCCCTCGCCCGGTACGGCCGCGTCCTGGGTCCCGACCCGGCCAGCGCCGTGGCCTGCACCCTGGGCGGGGTCGTCGCCAACAACTCCTCCGGCATGACGGCCGGGACCACGAGGAACGCGTACCGCACCCTGTCCTCCCTCACCCTGGTCCTGCCGACCGGCACCGTCGTGGACACCGCCGACCCGCTCGCCGACGAGGAGCTGGCCCGGGCGGAACCGGCCCTGTGCCACGGGTTGATGGCGCTCAAGGGGGAGATCGAGGCCGATCCGGCCCTGATCGCCCGGATCCGCGCCAAGTACGAGATCAAGAACACCACCGGCTACCGCCTCGACGCCTACCTGGACGGCACCACCCCCGTCGAGATCCTGCGCGGTCTGATGGTCGGCTCGGAGGGCACGCTCGGTTTCATCGCGGAGGTCGTCTTCGACACCCTCCCCCTGGACCGCGAGCTCACCACGGCCCTGCTCTTCTTCCCCTCCCTGCCGGCCGCGGCCGCCGCCGTACCGCTCTTCAACGACGCGGGCGCCCTCGCCGTCGAGCTGATGGACGGGAACACCCTGCGCGCCTCGGTCAGCGTCGCGGGCGTGCCCGCCGACTGGGCGGAGCTGCCCAGGGACACCGCCGCGCTGCTGGTGGAGTTCCGGGCCCCGGACGCGGCGGGCCGCGCCGCGTACGAACGCCGCGCGGCCGCGATCCTGCCCGCGCTGGAGCTGGTCGCGCCGGTCGCCTCCGTCACCAACGCCTTCACCGGCGACCCGGCCGCCATCGCCGGCTACTGGAAGGCCCGCAAGGCCTTCGTCACCGCCGTCGGCGGGGCCCGCCCGCCCGGCACCACCCTGATCACCGAGGACTTCGCCGTTCCGCCGTCCCGCCTGGCGGAGGCCTGCGAGGCCCTCCTCGCGCTCCAGGCCGAGCACGGCTTCGACGCGGCCGTCGCCGGTCACGCGGCCCACGGGAACCTGCACTTCCTGCTCGCCTTCGACGCCGCCGAGCCCGCCGACGTCGAGCGGTACGCGGCCTTCATGGACGCCTTCTGCCACCTCACGGTGGAGCGGTTCGACGGCTCCCTGAAGGCCGAGCACTCCACCGGCCGCAACATGGCCCCCTTCCTGGAACTGGAGTGGGGGCCCCGGGCCACCGATCTGATGTGGCGCACCAAGCGGCTCATCGACCCGGACTCGGTCCTCGCCCCGGGCATCGTCCTGGACCGTGATCCGCTGGCCCACCTGCGGGGCCTGAAGACGATCCCGAGGGTGGAGGAGGTGGCCGATCCCTGCATCGAGTGCGGTTTCTGCGAACCGACCTGCCCCAGCGGGGACCTGACGACCACGCCGCGCCAGCGGATCGTGCTGCGGCGGGAGATGATGCGCCAGCGGCCGGGCTCCCCCGTGCTGGCGGGGCTGCTGGACGCCTACGGCTACGACGCCGTCGACACCTGCGCGGGCGACTCCACCTGCAAGCTCGCCTGCCCGGTCGGGATCGACACCGGTGCGCTGATGAGGGACTTCCGCCACCGCAGGCACGGCCCGCGCGAGGAGCGGGCCGCCGAGCTGGCCGCCCGGCGCTTCCGTGCCGTCGAAGCCGGTGCCCGGCTGGCCGTGGCCGCCTCCGACCAGATCACGCGCGTGCTCGGGGACCGGGCGCTGGGTGCCGTCACGGCCGCCGCGCGCAAGGCCGTACGCCCCGACCTGGTGCCGGAGTGGCTGCCGCGGATCCCCGGGGCCGCCGCCCGGCGGCTGCCCGTGACCCGGCGGGTGGGGGCGGCGGCCGTGTACTACCCGGCCTGCGTCAACCGGATCTTCGGCGGTCCCGAGGGCCACTCCGGCCCCTCGCTGCCGGAGGCGGTCGTGGCCGTGTCGGAGCGGGCCGGGAAGCCGGTGTGGATCCCCGGCGACGTGGCCGGGACCTGCTGCGCCACGATCTGGCACTCCAAGGGGTACGAGGCCGGCAACCGGCTGATGGCCAACCGCGTCGTCGAGGCCGCCTGGGGCTGGACCGCCGGGGGCCGGCTCCCGCTGGTCGTGGACGCCTCCTCCTGCACCCTGGGCCTCGCGCACGAGGTGGTCCCCTTCCTCACGGCGGACAACCTCGCCCTGCACGGGGAGCTGCGGATCGTCGACTCCGTCGTATGGGCGGCGGAGGAGCTGCTGCCACACCTGGAGATCCGGCGCACCGTCGGCTCGGCGGTCCTGCACCCGACCTGCTCGATGCGGCACCTGGGCGACGAGGCGCAGCTGCGCGCGGTGGCCGGGGCCTGCGCCCGGGAGGTGGTGGTCCCGGACGACGCGGGCTGCTGCGCCTTCGCCGGCGACCGGGGGATGCTGCACCCGGAACTGCCCGCCTCGGCGACGGCGCGGGAGGCCGCGGAGGTGACGGCACGGCAGTTCGACGCACACCTGTCGGCGAACCGGATGTGCGAGGTGGGCATGGACCTGGCCACCGGCCGCCCCTACCACTCGGCACTGATCGAGCTGGAGCGCGCCACGCGCCCTTGAACGCACCGGCGCACGCGGAGGCGCAGCCGTCGCGCGCGCCGGAGCAGGCGCCGTACGCGCGCCCCCGGGCCGGAAAATCGATTGCCCGGGCCCGGTCGGGAGGACGAACCTTGCGCAGGTTGCAGTCATCGACCAGTTCGTGGGGCGTCATGCAGATCAGCGATCTTCCCTATCCGGATCCCGGGGTACCCGACGCCCGTTCCGGCCCCCGTTTCCTCTGGTGGCTGGGGAGGGGCCAACTCGGCGGCCAGGCCCGTAGCCTGGCCTGGGGCCTCGTGCACTTCTGCGGGATCGCCGGGCTCCCGTACACGGTCGGCCTGGGCGTCGAGGCCGTCGTGGACCGCGACGGCGGGGGGCTGCTGCTGGCGGGCGGGCTGCTCCTGATCCTCGGCGCGGCCGTCTCCGTCGGCGACGCCATGCTCCACCGCACCGCCGTCACCAACTGGATCACCGCGGCCGCGCGGGTGCAGCAGCTCCTCGCCCGCAAGACCGCCGAACTGGGCTCCGCGCTGACCCGCCGGGTCGCGGCCGGAGAAGTCACGGCTGTGTCCACGGGTGACGTGGAAAAAATCGGATGGTTCGTCGAGGCCGTCTCCCGGTTCCTCGCCGCCGCCTTCGCGGTCGTCGCCCTCTGCGTGGGCCTGGTCCTCTACGCACCCGCGATCGGCGTGGTCGTCGCCGCGGGCGTGCCGGTGCTGGCCCTGTCGGTACTGCCGCTGCTGCCGCGTGCCACCCGGCGCGCGGACCTCCAGCGCGAGAAGGCCGGCAAGGCCACCGAGCTGGCCTCCGACACGGTGGCGGGCCTGCGGGTGCTGCGCGGGATCGGCGGTGAGGAGCTGTTCCTGGGCCGCTACCGCGAGGCCTCGCAGGAGGTCCGCGAGGCGGCCGTGCGCAGCGCCCGGATGTGGGCCCTGATCTCCGCGATCCAGGTGCTGCTGCCGGGGGCCCTGCTGATCACCGTGGTCTGGTACGGCGCGCTGCTCGTACTGGACGGCCGCCTGGCGGTCGGTGAACTCGTCGCGGCCTTCAGCGCGGTGGCCACGATGCTCTACCCCCTCCAGCACTTCCAGGAGATCGCGATGGCGTACTCCTTCTCGCGGCCCTCCGCCGAGCGGGCGGCCCGGGTGCTGTCGCTGACGCGCTCGCAGGACGGGGCGGACGGCCCGGTCACCGGCCGGGCGGCCGCTCCGGCGCCGGGCGGGGACCTGTACGACCCGGGGACCGGGCTGCTGGCCCCGGCCGGGCTGTGCACGGCGGTCGTGTGCGGGGACCCGGACCTGGCGGGGCGGCTCGCGGAGCGCCTCGGCGGGCACCCCGTGGACGGCGACGGCGGGACGCCCCCGGTGCTGCTGGGCGGGGTCGCGCTGGACGAACTCGCGCTCGACACGGCGCGCGAGCTGGTCCTCGTGCAGGACAAGGACCCGGTGCTGCTGTCCGGGACGCTGCGCGAGCTGTTCGACGTACCCGCCTCCGGGTCGGTCACGGCGGGGGCCGCGCTGGCCGCCGCGCAGTGCGGTGACGTCCTGGACGCGCTGCTGCAGTCGGCGCCCGACGGCGTGGAGGACCCCATGGACGCCCGGATCACCGAGCGCGGCCGGTCCCTGTCGGGCGGGCAGCGCCAGCGGCTGGCGCTGGCCAGGTCCCTGGTCACCGACCCGGAGGTGCTGGTACTGGACGAGCCGACCTCGGCGGTGGACTCGCACACCGAGGCGCGGATCGCGGACGGGGTCGCGGAACTGCGCGCCGGGCGCACGACGGTGGTGCTGGCCTCGTCACCGCTGCTGCTGGACCGGGCGGACCGGGTCGTCCTGGTCCACGAGGGCCGGGCTGTGGCGGCGGGCAGGCACCGGGAGCTGCTGAGGGACGAACCGCGCTACCGGGCGGTCGTCACCCGGGAGACGGAAGAGGAACAGAGGTCGGCGAGGCCCGGCGCGGCCGGGCCGGCCGAGGAGCAGGAACTCACAGGGATCGAGGAATCGGCATGATCGGCGTGGCTCCGCCGCAACACGATCCGGCGGCCCCCGAGACGGCCGCGACCCTGCCCGTGGGCACGTCGGCGACCGTACGGGAATACGTGCGCGGGCTGCTGCGGCGGCACCGGCGGGCCTTCACGGTGCTGGTCGCGGTCAACGCGGCCGCGGTGACCGCCTCGATGGTCGGCCCCTACCTGCTGGGCAGGGTCGTCGACGGGCTCTCCGCGGGGACGCGGGATCTCCATCTGGGGCGTGTGGCGCTGCTCTTCGCGCTGGCGCTGGCCGCGCAGACCTGCTTCGTCCGGCTGGTGAGGCTGCGCGGGGCGATGCTCGGCGAGGAGATGCTGGCCGATCTGCGCGAGGACTTCCTGGTGCGTTCGGTCGGGCTGCCGCCGGGTGTCCTGGAGCGGGCCGGCACGGGCGACCTGCTGTCACGGATCACCACCGACATCGACCGCCTGGCCAACGCGATGCGCGAGGCCGTGCCGCAGCTGGCGATCGGCGTGGTGTGGGCCGGGCTGCTCTACGGCGCCCTCGCGGTCACGGCGGCGCCGCTGGCGCTGGCCGCGCTGGTGGCGCTCCCGGTGCTGGTCATCGGGTGCCGCTGGTACTTCCGGCGGGCTCCCTCGGCGTACCGGTCGGAGGCGGCCGGGTACGCCGCGGTCGCGGCGGCGCTGACGGAGACCGTGGACGCGGGGCGCACCGTCGAGGCGCACCGTCTCGGCGGGCGCCGGATCGAGCTGTCGGAGCGGCGGATCAAGGAATGGACGGCCTGGGAGCGGTACACCCTCTTCCTGCGGACGGTCCTGTTCCCCGTCGTGAACGTCACCTATGTGACGGTCCTCGGCTCGGTGCTGGTGATCGGCGGCTACTGCGTGATGCGGGGCTGGATGTCGGTGGGCGAGCTGACCACCGGGGCGCTGCTGGCACAGATGATGGTCGACCCGATCGGGCTGATCCTGCGCTGGTACGACGAACTGCAGATCGCCCAGGTGTCGCTGGCGCGGCTCGTGGGCGTGCGGGAGATCGAGCCGGACGCGGGTGACCGGTCGGTCGCCCCTCAGGGTCGGGACGTACGGGCCGAGGAGGTCCGTTTCGGATACCGGGAGGGCGTGGACGTCCTGCACCGGGTGTCGATGTCCGTGCCGCCGGGCACCCGGATGGCGCTGGTGGGGCCTTCGGGGGCGGGCAAGTCCACGCTGGGCCGGCTGCTGGCGGGCATCTACGCGCCCCGGGCGGGTGAGGTCACGCTCGGCGGGGCCCGGCTGTCGCGGATGCCCGCGGAGCGGGTCCGCGAGCACGTGGCGCTGGTCAACCAGGAACACCACGTGTTCGTCGGCACCCTGCGGGACAACCTGCGCCTGGCCCGGGCGGGTGCCGTGGACGCCGAGCTGTGGGCGGCCCTGGGCGCGGTGGACGCGGACGGCTGGGCGCGGGACCTGGAGTCGGGGTTGGACACCGAGGTCGGTTCCGGTGGGAGCGCGCTGACGCCGGCGCAGGCCCAGCAGGTGGCGCTGGCCCGGCTGGTGCTGGCGGATCCGCACACGCTGGTGCTGGACGAGGCGACGTCCCTGCTGGATCCGCGTGCGGCCCGGCATCTGGAGCGCTCGCTGGCGCGGGTGCTGGACGGCCGTACGGTGATCGCGATCGCGCACCGCCTGCACACCGCGCACGACGCGGACGTGATCGCGGTGGTCGAGGGCGGGCGGATCAGTGAACTCGGTTCGCACGACGAGCTCGTGGCCGCCGACGGGGCGTACGCGGCCCTGTGGCGGTCCTGGCACGGCTGAGCCGCCGCGCCGGGCGGATGCCCCCGCCCGGCGCGGGCCGCGGCGGGCGGGCCGGCGGGTCTCAGATGAACGGGTCTCAGATGAAGCCGAGGGCGGCGGCGCCGCCCATGCCGCCGAGGAGCATGAAGACCGGCATGAGCACCTTGAGCTCGATCCAGCTGCCCGCGCGGAAGCGCATCATCTTCGGCGGGCCCACCGCGTACCAGCGCTTCCCGGCGATGGGCAGGGGCCACAGGACCGGGCAGCCCGAGACGGTCAGCGCGTCGCCGATGTCGTGGACCAGCGCGCCGAGCATGATCGGCAGGCCGAGCCAGAGGTATTCCTGGCCGGGGCCGGTGAACAGCCAGCCCGCGCCGTTGCCCGGCTCGTCGAGCACCCCGGCCAGGATCCAGGCGCTGGTCGCGCCGAGCAGCCAGACGAGGACGTCGCTGGACATCCGGGCCGCCCGCCACAGCAGCCCTTCGACGGCCAGCACCAGGTGTACGAAGAGCAGCCCGAGCACGCCCCAGCGGTCGAAGCCGACCGCGACCGCCGAGGATCCGGCGCCTATGAGGACGGCCCAGAGCCAGGTGTGGGTCAAAGTGCGGTGGCCCCCGCTGCGGCGGGCGTCGCGCGGGGTGCGGGTTGCCTTGTAGACGGCGTACGAGACCTTGTCGACCACCTCGCACAGGCCCCGGGACAGCGGTCCGAAGGCGCGTGAGATCGTCGCCGACTTGTGGTCGAGGTCGGGGGCGAGGGCCGCGCCGGCGCAGATGAGGGCGCCCACGACCAGTACGGGCCAGGGCATCGGGTGTCCGGCGGCGGCCACCGCCGCGCCCACCCCCAGCCAGGCCGCGGCCCCGGACAGTGAGTGCGCCGGACCCATCATGCTCGTTTCCCGCCCCGGTCCTGTCGTGATGGGGCCCTGTGGAGGGATTCGGTCGGGCCGCCTCGACGGCACAGCGTACCCGTGGTGATCTTCGTTCCGTCCGCCGGTTCCCTCTTCCGGGGGGAAGCCAGGCAAGATGGGGGGCGTGACCCTCATTGATCAGCTCCCGCCGACCGCCGACCCCGACGCCCTCTTCGAGGCCTTCTCCTCGTGGGCGGAGGACCAGGGCATCACCCTGTACCCGGCACAGGAGGAGGCGCTGATCGAGGTCGTCTCCGGCGCGAACGTGATCCTGTCGACCCCCACCGGCTCCGGCAAGAGCCTCGTCGCGGCCGCGGCGCACTTCACCGCGCTCGCCCAGGACAAGGTCACCTTCTACACCGCGCCCATCAAGGCGCTGGTGTCGGAGAAGTTCTTCGACCTGTGCAAGCTCTTCGGCACCGAGAACGTGGGCATGCTGACCGGTGACGCGTCGGTGAACGCCGACGCCCCGGTGATCTGCTGCACCGCCGAGGTGCTGGCCTCCATCGCGCTGCGCGACGGCAAGTACGCCGACATCGGCCAGGTCGTGATGGACGAATTCCACTTCTATGCGGAACCGGACCGCGGCTGGGCCTGGCAGATCCCGCTGCTGGAACTGCCGCAGGCGCAGTTCGTCCTGATGTCGGCGACCCTCGGCGACGTGAAGCGGTTCGAGGACGACCTGACCCGCCGGACCGGCCGCCCGACCTCGGTGGTCCGCTCCGCGACCCGGCCCGTACCGCTGTCCTACGAGTACGTGACCACGCCGATCACCGACACGATCACCGAGCTGCTGGAGACCCGGCAGGCGCCCGTCTACATCGTGCACTTCACCCAGGCCCAGGCGGTCGAGCGGGCGCAGTCGCTGATGAGCATCAACATGTGCACCCGCGAGGAGAAGGACAAGATCGCGGAGCTGATCGGCAACTTCCGCTTCACCACGAAGTTCGGCCAGAACCTCTCCCGCTACGTCCGCCACGGCATCGGCGTCCACCACGCGGGCATGCTGCCCAAGTACCGGCGCCTCGTCGAGAAGCTGGCCCAGGCCGGCCTGCTGAAGGTCATCTGCGGTACCGACACCCTGGGCGTCGGCGTCAACGTCCCGATCCGCACCGTACTGTTCACCGCGCTCACCAAGTACGACGGCAACCGCGTCCGCACGCTGCGCGCGCGGGAGTTCCACCAGATCGCCGGCCGGGCGGGCCGGGCCGGGTTCGACACGGCCGGTTTCGTGGTCGCACAGGCACCCGAACACGTCATCGAGAACGAGAAGGCCCTCGCGAAGGCCGGCGACGACCCGAAGAAGCGCCGCAAGGTGGTCCGCAAGAAGGCCCCCGAAGGCTTCGTGGCCTGGTCGGACACCACCTTCGAAAAGCTGATCGCCGCGGACCCGGAGCCGCTGACCTCGCGCTTCAAGGTCACCAACATCATGCTGCTCTCGGTGATCGCCCGGCCGGGCGACGCCTTCAAGGCGATGCGCCACCTCCTGGAGGACAACCACGAGCCGCGCAAGGCCCAGCTGCGCCACATCCGCCGCGCCATCGCCATCTACCGCTCGCTGCTGGACGGCGGCGTCGTCGAGAAGCTCGACACCCCGGACGCCGAGGGCCGCACCATCCGGCTCACCGTCGACCTCCAGCAGGACTTCGCGCTGAACCAGCCGCTGTCCACCTTCGCGCTGGCCGCCTTCGAGCTGCTCGACCCGGAATCCCCCTCCTACGCGCTGGACATGGTCTCCGTCGTCGAGTCCACGCTGGACGACCCGCGCCAGATCCTGGCGGCCCAGCAGAACAAGGAGCGGGGCATCGCGGTCGGCGCGATGAAGGCCGACGGGATCGAGTACGAGGAGCGGATGGAGCGCCTCCAGGAGGTGACCTACCCCAAGCCCCTCGAGGAGCTCCTGGTCCACGCGTACGACGTCTACAGCAAGAGCCACCCCTGGGTCCGGGACCACCCGGTCTCCCCGAAGTCGATCATCCGCGACATGTACGAGCGGGCGATGACCTTCACCGAGTTCACCTCCTTCTACGAGCTGGCCCGTACCGAGGGCATCGTGCTGCGCTACCTGGCGAGCGCGTACAAGGCGCTGGACCACACCATCCCGGACGACCTGAAGTCCGAGGACCTCGAGGACCTCATCGCCTGGCTGGGCGAGCTGGTCCGCCAGGTCGACTCCAGCCTCCTCGACGAGTGGGAGCAGCTGGCGAACCCGGAGGTGGAGACGGCCGAGCAGGCCCAGGAGAAGGCCGACCAGGTCAAGCCGGTCACGGCCAACTCGCGCGCCTTCCGCGTGCTGGTCCGCAACGCGATGTTCCGCCGGGTCGAGCTGGCGGCCCTGGACCACGTCGGTCAGCTGGGCGAGCTGGACGCCGAGTCCGGCTGGGACGCCGACGCCTGGGGCGAGGCCATGGACGCGTACTGGGACGAGTACGACGACCTGGGCACCGGTCCCGACGCGCGCGGCCCGAAGCTGCTCCAGATCGAGGAGGACGCGGCGCACGGCCTGTGGCGCGTCCGCCAGACCTTCGCCGACCCCAACGGCGACCATGGCTGGGGCATCAGCGCCGAGGTCGACCTCGCCGCTTCCGACGAGGAGGGCCGGGCCGTCATCCGGGTCACCTCGGTCGGCGAGCTCGGCGCGCTCTGACCGGAATCCGCAAGCCACCGCGGGCGGCCCCGCCCGGCCCGCCGGAACCGACAGTGGAGAACCTCTGATGACGAACCCCGCCGAGAGACTGGTCGATCTGCTCGACCTGGAGCAGATCGAGGTCAACATCTTCCGGGGGGTCAGCCCCCAGGAGTCCCTCCAGCGCGTGTTCGGCGGCCAGGTCGCCGGCCAGGCGCTGGTGGCCGCCGGCCGGACCACCGAGAGCGACCGGCCGGTCCACTCCCTGCACGCGTACTTCCTGCGCCCGGGCATCCCCGGGGTTCCGATCGTGTACCAGGTGGAGCGGGTCCGTGACGGGCGCTCCTTCACCACGCGCCGGGTCACCGCCGTCCAGCAGGGCAAGACCATCTTCAACCTGACCGCCTCCTTCCATCACCCGGAGGAGGGCAGCATCGAGCACCAGCTGCCTCCCCGCCTCGACTTCCCCCACCCGGACACGCTCCCGAAGGTCGTGGACGAGATCCGCGAGCACCTGGGCGCGCTGCCCGAGGCGCTGGAGCGGATGGCCCGCCGCCAGCCCTTCGACATCCGGTACGTGGACCGGCTCCGCTGGACCCCCGAGGACCTCAAGGACGCCGACCCGCGCAGCGCGGTGTGGATGCGGGCGGTCGGCCCGCTCGGCGACGACCCGCTCGTGCACACCTGCGCCCTCACCTACGCCAGTGACATGACCCTCCTCGACGCCGTGCGCATCCCCGTCGAGCCGCTGTGGGGCATGCGCGGTTTCGACATGGCCTCCCTGGACCACGCCATGTGGTTCCACCGGCCGTTCCGGGCGGACGAGTGGTTCCTGTACGACCAGGAGTCGCCCATCGCGCACGGCGGTCGTGGCCTGGCCCGCGGCCGCATCTACGACGTGGAGGGCAGGCTGCTCGTCTCCGTCGTCCAGGAGGGCCTCTTCCGCCCGTACCCGGCCGAGAAGGCCAGGCCGGCCGTCTCGCCCCAGTAGCGGCCGCGGTCCCGACGACGCCCGGAGCGGCGTCAGGCCCCGTCTCCTTCCCCCGTCTCCTCACCGAAGAGCTGATCGCACCGATGCCCACCCCGGCCCTCCCCTGCCCCTGCGGGCTGCCCGCCTCCTACGCGGACTGCTGCGGCCGCTTCCACTCCGGCGCCCGGCAGGCGCCGACCGCCGAGCTGCTGATGCGTTCGCGCTTCAGTGCTTTCGCGGTCGGCGACACCGCCTACCTGATGCGCTCCTGGCACCCCTCGACCCGTCCGGCCCGGCTCGACCTGGACCCGGACCAGCGCTGGGAGCGCCTGGAGATCCTCGCGACCGAGCGCGGCGGGATGTTCGAGACGGAGGGGTCGGTGGAGTTCCGCGCCCACTACCGCGAGGGCGGCCACACCGGCTCGCTGCACGAGCACAGCTCCTTCTCCCGCGAAGGCGGGGCCTGGGTCTACGTCGGCCCCCTCTCCCCCGTCGACTTCACCTGACCGCGCGCCCGGGCCAGGGCGAAGTCCAGGCCCTCGCGGTACCACAGGGCCTCCTGCGGCGGCTCGGCCAGCAGCAGTCGCCGGGCCACCGCCGCGGCCGCCGGAACCCGTGGGTGGCCGTAGGGCGGGGGCGGTGCGAGCGCGGCGAGCACGATCCGCTCCGCCGGGTCGGGCACGGCGGCCCGCACCTCGTCGTCCGGGAGCACCGCGGCCAGTACGGCCGCCCGCTCCCACAGGTCGGGGGTTCGTCTCAGCAGCAGGCCCACATGCCGGGCCCGCCACCTGCGCGGCCGCAGGTCCGCCCCGGCCGCCATCAGCTCCCGGTCCCGCGGGGGCGCGGCCCCGCTGAGCAGGCCCGGCTCCCGGGCGGCGAACTCCCGCAGCTCCATGGCCAGGTAGAGCCAGACGACGGCCCGGTAGCGGTTGATCCGGTAGCCGACGGGCATGAGGTGCCCGCAGCGCGCGAGCCGGGTGAACCGGCTCGGACCCACCTCCAGCACCCGGGCGGCCGCGTCGGTCCCGGCCACCGTCTCGACCCGGGCGCGGAGCTCCTGCGGGAATCCCGCCGCCGCCCGGACCCGGTCCAGTTCGGCCCGGGTGAAGCGGGCGGCGCCGCTCGCCGCCCGGGGGCCCGCGCGGACCAGCCCCAGCTGGACGGCCCGGGCGAACTCGCCCCGGCTCAGCCCCAGTTCTCCGGCCGCGCGGATTCCGCTGAGCGATGGTTCGGGCCGCGCGTCCCCTCGTACGTCCGAACCCGGATCCCGCTCCGGTCCGATGGACGGGCGCTCCAGCGTCTGCACCTTCATCACAGTCCTCCCCCACACACGACGATCACTCTGCGTGAAGACCGTAACCAGAGGTGACGACGCCGCGCGAGGCCTGTGGATAACTCAGCCCCCGGTGATCCGCCGCTCCGCGACCCCCAGGTGCTCGCCGACCCGGTTGACCAGCAGCGTCATCTCGTACGCCACCTGCACGATGTCGGCCTCCGCGGCGCTCAACGCGCACAGGCAGCTTCCGGAGCCGGCCGCCACGACGAAGAGGAACCCCTCGTCGTACTCGACCATCGTCTGGCGCACCTCACCCGCCCGGAAGTGCCGCCCCGAACCCTTCGCCAGGCTCTGCAAACCGGCCGCGACGGCCGCCAGGTGCTCCGCGTCCTCCCGGGCCAGTCCCGCGCTCGCGGCCGTCACCAGCCCGTCGTTCGACAGGACCACCGCGTGCCGGACCTGCTGGACCCTGCGCGTCAGATCGTCCAGCAACCAGTCGAGCTGCTTGTCCAGTGCCATGTCCAGCCCCTCCCCGTTGACCCGGCCGACGTGGCCGCGCCCCACCCCGCTTGGTCGTCCCGCCAGCCTTCCCCACCAGGGGCTTTCCGGCAAGGAGGATGGACGCATGGCACAGAAGATGACTCAAGAGGACTGCCGGGCGTTCGGCAGGCACTCCACGCGCACCGGAACCCCGTCCACGGACTCCGAGGACGGAAGCCCGCACACCGCTCCCATCTGGTCGGTTCCCTGCGGCGGTTCCTCCTTCTTGCCACCGGCCGGGAGTCCGTCAAGGGGCGGAATCCGGCCCCTGCCCGGGTACCGCGGGTGGCGGGGGCTGGCCCCACCCCCGATCGGCCGGACAGCCGGATGGCCCGGTGGATCCCGTGTCGGCGACGGTGGGGCGTACCCAGCAAGTCGCCTACAGAGAAGGCAAGATCGTGCGCATCGTAACGGCCACCGCCGTCGCCCTGGCCCTCGTCGGCGCAGCCGCGCCGGCCGCCACCGCCCACCAGCCGGCCACGGACGGAATCTGGCGCACCGACGGCTACGGCACCGTGCTGTCCATCCGGAACGGGACCCTCCAGGAGTACCAGACCACCGCCGTCAGCTGCCTCGCGGGCGACACCGCTCAGCGGACCGGCCCCGGCGCCTACACCACGTCCGGAGGCACCGTCCTCACCGTGCGCACCCGCGGGGACCGCGACCGCGCTTCCGTGCGGCTGGACGGCGACGTCGGCGAACGGAACCTGCGCCGGATGACGGAACTGCCCGACGCCTGCACGCGTTCCGCCCCCGGGGGTCCGCTCGCCTCCTTCGACGTCTTCTGGCAGTCCTTCGAGGAGAACTACCCCTTCTTCGCCGCCAAGGGCATCGACTGGCACGCCGTACGCGACCGGTACCGGCCCACGGTCCACGAAGGGACGACCCCGGACGAACTCTTCGCCGTCTTCAGCAAGATGATCGAGCCCTTCCATGACGCCCACGTCGCCGTCGGGGACGTCGACGCCGACGGCAACGGCATTCCCGACCGGCTCTTCGCGCAGGTCCGCCCCGGCACCGTCCTGCCCAACGGGAAGCTCGATGCCAAGGTCAAGAAGTTCGTGGTGGAGCGCGACCTCGAGAACGCCCGGAACCTCCAGGACTTCGCCGCCGGGCGGATCACCTACGCCGACCTCCCCGGCGGGCAGGGCTACCTGCGGATCTCCGGCTTCGGCGGCTACGCGGGCGACGGGGCCTCCTACGCCGCCGAGCTGGCCGAGCTCGACAAGGCACTGGACACGGTCCTTGACCAGGCGCGCACCCGGCATCTGAAGGGCCTGGTCATCGACCTGCGAATGAACGGCGGTGGCTCCGACGCCATGGGGCTCCACATCGCCGGGCGGCTGACCGACACCCCCTACCTCGCCTACTCCAAGCGGGCCCGCAACGATCCCGCGGACCCCACCCGGCACACGCGCCCCCAGCCCCTGTACGTGACGCCCGCCCCGGGCCCCCGCTACACCGGACCGGTCGCCGTGCTGACCGGCGGCTCGACCGTCAGCGCGGGAGAGACCTTCACCCAGGCCCTCATGGACCGGCCCGGCCGGACCGTGCGGATCGGGCAGCCCACGCAGGGCGTCTTCTCGGACGTCATGGTGCGCAAGCTCCCCAACGGCATGTCGGTCTGGCTGCCGAACGAGGAGCTGCTGACCCGGTCGGGCAGGACCTTCGACGGCGCGGGCATCCCGCCGCACCTCACCGAGCCGGTCTTCACCACGGAGGAGTTCGACCAGAACAAGGACTCGGCCTTCGACCGGGCCGTGAAGGTCCTGCGGGACTGGGGCATTTCCTGACCCCTACAGCTGCGGCAGCAGGTCTGACGGCGTCGCGGGGCGCTTGTTCTTCGAACCAGAAGAGGTAAGCACGCCGGTGCGGGGCGAGGTCGCCGTCGAGGTACGCCGCCGAGCCGCGGGCGGCAGAGGCCGTGGCCTGCCCCGACTTCACGTCATCGGCCTCGAACCTGCCGCGCTGAATGCCAGGGCTCCCGGATCCGGCCCCGGTCCCGGCACCACCCTGGCGGGACGTGCCCGAGCGCCATGGTCTGTGGCCCAGCCGCATACGTTTTTCCGCAGGTGGCCGGCGGACGGCACGTTCGGCCGGATGCTCCGGTGCGCCCAGGCGAAAGCCGATGCGGCGGGCGGCATCGACCGGCTCGGCTCGGTCGCCTCCACAGTCGTCCGGGCGCAAGCACCGCAGCGTCGTGGGACGCTGCTCCCACCTCATCAGCTAGGGCCTGTTTCGAAGTGGTGCAACTGGGCTGGTGTAGCCTCTGCCGGATGGCGGACGTCATAGGCGTAGTCGAACGAGTCTGGCGATATCCGCTCAAGTCGACTGGCGGTGAGTTGCTCCAGCGTGTGGGCGTTGACGCGAGGGGACTGCTCGGGGATCGTCTCTTCGCGGTGCGTGACGCCGAGGGCAAGTTCGGCTCGGGGAAGAACACTCGTCGCTTCCGCAGGATGCCCGGCCTGCTGCACCTGCGATCCCGCTACGCCGACGACATCGACGACCTGGAACTGTGGGACCCGCAAGGCGTCGCTGTCCCCAACCCCACGATGTATCTTCGCGGCTACCTCGGCCGCGATGACGTCGAAGTAGCACGCGAGGGCACCGTCTCCCACTTCGATCAACTCCCGCTGAGCGTGTTGACCACGGCCACGCTCGATTGGGTGCGCTCGGTCGTTCCCGGAGTGCCTGTCGACGAGCGACGCTTCCGGCCGAATCTCCTGGTTCGAACTCCGCCCGGCACCCCTCCCTTCGTCGAGGACGAGTGGTTCGGGAGAAGGGCGCGGGTCGGTGCCGCCCTGTGCATCGAGTTCGTGCGATCCAGCGAGCGATGCGTGATGACCAATGAGGCCCAGCAGGACCTGCCTCATTCGCCGCTGGTGTTGCGAGCCATCGCCAACGCCCACGAGACACTCCTGGACGCCCTGGCGGTCGTCACGGTCCCAGGGCTGTTGCAGACCGGGGACACCATCACCCTTCTCCAGTCTCCGCCGGAGCCCCAGGTCACAGCCATTGGTTGATGGCCGCAACCAGCACGGTGGCCTCGATACCTACAACCACCACCGCTGCCACACCGCACTCGACGGACACCCGCCCATCAGCCGCGTAAACAACGCTGCAGGTCAATACGCCTAGCGCCCCACCGAGTCGAGCAGCCGGGCCGTGTGGACCCGGCCGGCGTATTCCACCAGCCTGATCAGCACCTCCTTCCCCGAGTCCTTGTCCCTCGCGTCACACAGCACCACCGGTGTCCCCTGCTCCAGGTCCAGTGCGCGCGAGACCTCGTCCGCGCCGTAACCGCGGGCACTGCTGAAGCAGTTGACGGCCACCACGAAGGGGATCCGCCGGTGCTCGAAGTAGTCCACCGCCGGGAAGCAGTCCTCCAGCCGCCGGGTGTCGGCGAGGACGACCGCCCCCAGCGCGCCCTGCGCGAGCTCGTCCCACAGGAACCAGAAGCGGTCCTGGCCCGGCGTCCCGAACAGGTAGAGCGACAGGCCCGCCCTGATGGTGATCCGGCCGAAGTCCATGGCCACGGTGGTCGTGGTCTTGTGGTCCACTCCGCCCGTGTCGTCGACGAGTTGGCCCGCCTCGCTCAGCAGCTCCTCGGTGCGCAGCGGCCTGATCTCGCTGACCGCGCCCACGAGCGTGGTCTTGCCGACCCCGAAGCCGCCGGCCACGAGGATCTTCAGGGCCAGTGCGGCGAGTTCCTCCTCGGTTCCGGAGCCTGCGCCGGCTGCGGCACCGGAACTCCCCTCGCCCGTCGTGCCGTTGTCGTGCAGTCCCATCACAGTGCTCGCAATCCCTCGACGACTTCCCGCAGAATCCGCTCGTCCGGCAGTCGGGCGGGCGGCACCGGCCGGCTGACCCGCACGTGTCCCGCCTCCAGCAGGTCGCCCAGCAGCACGCGCACCACACCCACCGGAAGGTCCGCCTCGGCGGCGAGCTCCGCGACCGACTGGGTCTCCGAGCGGCAGAGCCCGAGCAGCGTCCGGTGCTCCGGGCCGAGCAGGGCCTCGTCCCCCGCGCCGGCCGCCTCCGGATCCACCACGACCAGGGCGATCAGGTCGAAGCGGACCCCGTGGGGGCCCGGTTTCGTACGCCCTCCGGTCATGGCGTACGGGCGGACGAGCGGGCCCGCCTCGGCGTCGTACCACTGGCCTTCCACGTGCCCGTCCGCCGCCCTCACCCGGCGGCCGGGGGGCGGACCGCGAACCGGGTCGGCGTGTCCAGGTGTTCGCCGACCCGTTTGACCAGCCGGGCCATCTCGTACGCGATCAGCCCGATGTCGGCACTGGCGGCGCTGAGGACGGCCAGACAGGAGCCGTCCCCGGCCGCGGCGACGAAGAGGAACCCCTCGTCCATCTCGACCATCGTCTGGCGTACGCCACCGGCGTGGAAATGGCGGCCCGCGCCCTTGGCGAGGCTGTGGAAACCTGACGCGACCGCCGCCAGGTGCTCCGCGTCCTCCCTGCTCA
Organism: Streptomyces sp. NPDC029122; assembly: GCF_055569445.1. Classification (NCBI taxonomy): domain Bacteria; kingdom Bacillati; phylum Actinomycetota; class Actinomycetes; order Kitasatosporales; family Streptomycetaceae; genus Streptomyces; species Streptomyces sp. NPDC029122. The sequence continues at coordinate 521,572 of NZ_JBVHWK010000001.1, forward strand.
GGGCCGTGGAGGAGCCCACCGCCAGCCCGTCGTTGGACAGCACCACCGCGTGCCGGACCTCACGGACCCGCCGGACGAGGTCGTCCAGCAGCCAGTCCAGTTCGCCGGATCCCCGGACCCCGTCGAGCGCGGTCCTGTGGTGTTCGGTCATCACACTTCTCCTTCGCTGCCTGCCTGGGGGGAGTCGTCCTGGGAGCCGCGCGTCCATCCCGCCCGGTAGGCGGCCATCCGGTCCCGTGCCTGCTCCGGACTGCGGTCCGGGGGCTCCGCCGGGGGCCGCGAACCGGTCGGGGCCCGGTCGGCGGCGGGGGCCTCCCGCAGCTGCGGGACCAGGCTGGCCTGGCGTACCCGGCGCGGCAGTGCGGTCACCGGGGCGGCGGGGACGGCCGGCTCCGGCACGGCCGCGGGCACGGGTGCCGGTGCCGTACGGATGACCGCGCCGCCGGGTCCGCGCGGCCGCAGCGGCGCCACCGGGGCGGGGACCGGATCCTGCCGCGGCCCGGGCACGGGCGCGGGCACGGGCGCTGGTACGGGCTCCCGCTCGGCGGCGGGCGGGGCACCGACCGCGTCCTGGAGCAGGGAGTGGGGCAGCAGCACCACGGCGGTGGTGCCGCCGTAGGGCGAAGGCCTCAGGTGCACCTGGATCCCGTGGCGCGCCGAGAGCCTGCTGACCACGAACAGGCCGAGGCGGTCGCTGTCGAACAGGTCGAGGTCCTCGCAGTGCTCGATCCGCCGGTTGGCCTCCGCGAGCGCCTCGCGGCCCATGCCGAGTCCCCGGTCCTCGACCTCCAGGACGTAACCGGCGCCGACGGGTTCGCCGCTGACCCGGACCATGGTGTGCGGCGGAGAGAACTGGGCGGCGTTCTCGATCAGTTCGGCGAGCAGATGGGTGAGGTCGGCGACGGACGCGCCGGTGACGGCGGCCCCGGCGAGCCGGCGGACCTCCACGCGCGGATAGTCCTCGATCTCGGAGACGGCGGCGCGCACGACGTTGGTCAGCGGCACCGGCATCCGCCACGCCCGTCCCGGGGCGGCGCCCGAGAGGATGATCAGACTTTCCGCGTGGCGGCGCATCCGGGTGGTGAGGTGGTCGAGCCGGAAGAGGTCGCCGAGCTCGCCCGGGTCGTCGGCGCGGCGCTCCATCGAGTCGAGGAGGTCGAGCTGTTTGTGGACCAGGACCTGGCTGCGGCGGGCGAGGTTGACGAAGACGCCGCTCACCCCGCCGGCGATTTCGGCACGCTCGACGGCGGCGCCGAGGGCGGCCCGGTGGACGGTGGACAGGGCCTCACCGACCTGGGTGATCTCGTCCTCGGCGGGAGGCCCGGGCGGGGCCTCTTCCTCGACGTCGATGTCCGCGGCACGTCCGGCCCGGAGCCGTTCCATGGCCTGCGGGAGCTTCCGGTGGGCGATCTCCAGGGCGGTGTTCCGCAGGGACACCAGCTCCACCACCAGGGCGCGGCCGATGCGCACGGAGATCACCAGCGAGGCGGCGACCGCCACCAGACCCAGCAGGACGGCGGCACCGGCCGGGCCGAGAGCCCCTTCGGCGAGCGGATCGGCGCGCTCGGCGGCCCGGGCGTGCGCGGCCTGCCGGACCTCCCGCATGGACCCGCTCACCGCCGCGTGGGCGGTGTCCCAGCCGGCGGGGACCCCGTGCGCCTCACGGGGCGGCGAAGCCGGAGACGCCGCCCCGGCGGGGGCGGCGGTGACGGCCAGTGCCTTGTCCTCGGCGGCGGTGAGCTCGGCGTAGGACGCGCCCTTGGAGACGGCGTCCCAGACGGACCGCTGGTCCGCGGGCAGGTCCCGCGCCGCGGCGGCGGTGAGGGTGCGGCGGGTCTCCACGGCGCCGGCCAGACGGCGCAGCGCGTCGGCGGTGCGGGGGCCGGGCAGGGCCAGGAGCGCGTCCTCCCGGGACAGCAGCTCGCCGGCCCGGGCGAACTCGAGCAGGACCCGCGCGTCGGCGCCGAGTTCGGAGTCGGGGCCACCGGAGAGGGCGCCCTCGGCGGCGAGGGCGGAGTCGGCGACGCGGGTGTAGGTCTCGTAGGCGCCCTCCGGGGTGGCACGGCCGGCGGTGATGTCCTTCCGGGCATGGCCGAGCGCCTCCGCGGCGGCGACGAAGGCGCCGAGCCGCACGACCGTGTCGGGGCGGTGGCCGCCGGAGTCGGCGACGGTGTGGCGGTCGCCGAGCCGCAGCCGGCGTACGGCTTCGTCGGTGCGCCGGGCCTGCTGCCCGAGGGCGGACGCCTCCCCGGAGGCGGGGTCGGCCAGGAAGCGGACGGCGGCGCGGCGTTCGGCCTGGATCTCGGCGAGGGCGGCGTCGAGGGGCGCGCGTATCGCGGCGTCGGCTTCGCGGACACGGCCCAGCCGGGCCATGTCCTGGGCGGTGCCGACGGTGGCGAAGCCCCAGAGGGCGAGCAGCGAGACGACCGGGACCATCAGCAGCGAGACGATCTTCGCCCGGACGGTGGCGGGCCGCAGCCGGATCCACGGCCCGCCGCGGGCCCGGGCGCCTCCGGGCGGGGCGGGGCGCCGGAACTCGGACTCCGGCGCTTCCGTCGCGGGGGGACCGGCGTGTGCGCGGCGGCCGCGCGAGGCGGGCGCGGGGAGCCGCGGCGGCGCCGGCTCCGGTCTTCTGCGGGGTGTGCGCATGGCTCCTCGTTCCGGGGCGGTACGGATCCACGGGGTGGGCGGGGTGTCAGCGGGAGGGGACGGCGCCCTCCCCGAGGCGCCCGGCAGCGGGCGCGGACCCGGAGCGCGGCACCGGGCCCGGACCGGAGCCGGGACCGGAGCCGGGAGCCGCGGCGGCCGGAGCCGGCGCCCCCGGTGCGTGCGCCCGAGCCGACGCCGTCCGCCGGGCCGCCGTCCGCTGGGCCGCCGGCGCCGTCCACTCGTCCGCCGTCGGGGAGAGCGCCACGAAGGCGGCGGTGATGAAGAGGTAGGAGCCGAGCCCGACCGCGAGCGGGAAGATGAACTGCATGGCGCTCGCGCCGGGCAGGGCCGCGTCCGAGGGCATGACGCGGACGGCGACGGCCGCCATTCCGGTGTAGTGCATGCTGCTGACGGCGACGCCCATGACGAGGGAGGCGACGGCGACGGCCAGCGGTGACCTGATGTTGAGGGCGGCCCAGAGCGCCGCGGTCGCGGCGACGACGGCTATGGCGACCGAGAGCCCGACGGTGAGCGGGTCGTACTCGATCCGGCCGTGCAGGCGCAGGGCGGCCATGCCGAGGTAGTGCATGCTCGCGACCCCGAGTCCGGTGGTCAGGCCCCCGAGGACGAGGGAGCGGCGGCGGTCCTTGCCGTAGCCGACGGCGAACACCCCCGCGCCGACGACGGCCATGGCGACGAGCAGGCTGAGGAGGGTCATCGGCACGTCGTAGTGGATCTCGGTGCCGGTGACGTGGAAGCCGAGCATGGCGATGAAGTGCATCGTCCAGATGCCGGTGCCGATGGCGGAGGCGGCGGTGAGGAGCCAGTTGCGACGGGAGGCGCCGGTCGCGGCGAGTGCGCGGACGGTGCAGCGCAGGCCCAGGGCGGCGCCGATCGATGCCATCACATATGACAGTGCGGGTGTCAGCCAGCCATAGGCGGCGTGGTCCAGGTGTCCCATGGCCACGGGACGCTAGTCCGGGTGAGGGCGCGAACAAGGGGAGCATTTCGAAAGCAGCTGTAACTGCTGGAATATGACAGAGAGACGTTCATCTCCGATCACACCACGTGCCACCTTGCGCACCGTCCGCAGGGGCCGGGGCTGGTGCGGGATCATGGGGGCATGAGCCGTATGAGCCGTACGAACGAAGACCACACACATGTGCAGGAGTTCTTCGGGGCACGCGCAGCCGCCTGGGACAGCAAGTTCCCGGAGGACGGGCCCGCCTTCGCGACCGCCGTGGCGGAGTTCGGCGTGGGGCCCGGGGACCGGGTGCTCGACGCGGGCTGCGGGACCGGCCGGGCCATGGTCCCGCTCCGGGCAGCCGTCGGGCCGTCCGGAACCGTGATCGGCGTGGACCTGACCGAGGAGATGCTGACCGAGGCGCGGCAGGCCGGGCGCGACCGCGCCGGGGCGCTGCTGCGCGCCGACGTGGCCCGGCTTCCGCTGCGCGACGGGGCACTGGACGCGGTCTTCGCCGCCGGACTGATCGCCCACCTGCCCGATCCCGCCGCGAACCTGCGCGAGCTCGCCCGCGTCGTCCGCCCGGGCGGCCGGCTCGCGCTCTTTCACCCGATCGGGCGAGTCGCACTCGCCGCGCGCCACGGCCGCGAGCTGACCCCGGACGATCTGCGGGCCGAGCACAACCTGGGCCCGCTGCTGTCCGGTTCCGGCTGGCGGATGACCTCCTACGCCGACGAGGACACCCGCTTCCTCGTCCTGGCCGAGCGCATCCGGTAAGCGGCACGACGCCCGAGGAGACCATGTCGTACGCCGGCCCGCGCGCCCGCACCCGCCCGGCCCCGGGGGCTACGCCGGGGGCTGGGCCTCGGCTCCGGCCGGACGGCGCGGGTGAGGCACGGGGCAGCCGCCCGCGCCGGGCACGGGGAAGGTGCCGAGCTCGCCGACGTCGTAGCCGTCGGGGTATCCCTTGATCTCCGGGTTCTGGCGGGCGTAGTGGGGGGCCGCGCGCGGCGGCAGCAGCCGTACCGCGCGGCCTCGCAGCCGAAGGGCGCCCCGGACCAGCCGCCGGACGGCGGGGTTCGGGGTCTCGTACCGGAAGGCGCTCAGCAGCGGCTCGTCGAGCAGGGCGAGGCTCGCGCCGCGCACCGCGGGGGCGAGGGGCTTCGGGTACCAGGAGGCCATCAGGTCGAGGGTGGAGTCGGCGACCTTGCGGCCGCCCTCGTCCCAGCCGAAGTGGGCTTCCTCGTAGGCGTTCAGGGTGGCCTCGAACTCCTCGTAGGAGCCCGGGATGTCCGTGATGCCCAGGCGTCGGCCGAGTGCGGTGTAGTAGTTGGCGCAGGCCCGGCGCTCGTGGTGGGTCAGCGGGCGCCAGCCGTAGACGTCGAGCCATCGTGCGGGAATCACCACGAACGTGCACAGGACGTAGCGCATGTCGTCGTTGGAGATGTCGTAGCTGCGGTGCATCTGGTTGACGCGGCGGATCGCGGTGCGCGCCGTGTCGCTCTCGAAACCGTGCTCCACGACGGCGTCGAGGAGCAGCGCGGTGTCGTCGTAACGCTTCTGCGCGCGGTCGGTGAACTCGGCGGTCTCGGCGAGGAGCGCGCCGATGGAGGGGACGGCGTAGGTCCGGAAGAGGGCGAGCTCGAGGGCGCGGGTGAAGTCCCAGGGGAACTCGTAGGTGGCGGTGAGCCGGTAGATGGCCAGGAAGTCCTGGTCGGGGTCGAGCCGGAGGATCTCCCTCAGCCGGTCGTAACGCTGCACCGGTCTCCCTTTCCGTGGCGGGGCCCCAACTCTACGTGCAGGTAGCGGGCTTGGAAATCGACGCCCGCCGGGTCTCGACGCGCGAGTTACCGGCTGGTTAAGGTGCGCCGACGAGAACGCGATCGGGAGGCCACGTGTCCGACGAGGAGGACGGGGGCTCGCTGTACGTGCTGACGGCCGTGCTGCTGACCCCCACGCAGTTCCCGGCGGTGTTCGGCGACGATTTCCCGGAGGCCTGCGCGCTGCTGGGGGTACCGCCGGTCGCCGACGGGTACGGGCTGGTGCTGGGACAGGACGAGGAGGGCGCGCGCTGGACGGTCGTCGTGGACGACGTCTCGCTCGTGGCCACCGCCATCGCCTCCTGGGACTGCGGCATGGACTACGACCTGTCGCCCGACGAGCGCACGATCGTCGCCTCGCTGGCGGGCTGGCCGCTGGAGCTGACGGTGTCGACGGCTGGCATTCCGGAGCCCCACGACCCGGAGCAGGGCGCGGACGGCACGGGTCGGGTGCCGCTGTCTCCCCCCTCGGCACAGGGGTGGGGGCCGGTGCAGCGACGGCTGGGCGCGGACCAGGTCGGCCGGGAGTGGGCGGACTGGAGCGAGCGCGTCGCGGAGGACGGCGGGGCGGCGGCAGCCGTGCACCCCGGGCTCGCGCGGGCGCTGCGGGAGGCCGCCGGTTACGCCCGGCAGGCACCGCCGCCGGGGCGGGTCCGGTCGGCCTTCGCGGGCGAGGGCGTACGGACCCTGCGGGCCGACGGGCCCGGCTGGTCGCTGGTGGCCCGGACCGGCGGCCCGGCCTTCGTCCTGCTGGACGAGGAACCGGGCGCGGTCCTGGCCGTCCCCCTCGAGGGGGAAACCGGACTGCCGGAGCTGCCCGGCCTGCTGGCCGCACTGGACGGCGTGGCGGTACGGCCGGCCTGAGCGCGCGGTGCGGAACACGGGAACGACGGACGGGGGAACGCAATGGTGGAGTCGCAGCCGGTGGGCGTGGTGGTCGGCGGCCGGGCGGAGGCCGTCGACGACGACTGGGGACGGGAGCGGGCGGTGATCCGGCTGGACTCCGGCCGGTTCGGCCCCGAAGCCCTCTACGGACTGGAGGACTTCTCGCACGTCGAGGTCGTCTACCACTTCGACCGGGTGCCGGTGGAGAAGATCGAGACGGGCGCCCGGCACCCGCGGGGGAACCAGGACTGGCCCCTGGTGGGCATTTTCGCCCAGCGCGGCAAGAACCGTCCCAACCGCATCGGCCTGTCACGGTGCAGGGTGCTGAAGGTGGACGGCCTGGACGTGCACGTCGAGGGCCTGGACGCGGTGGACGGCACCCCCGTGCTCGACCTCAAGCCGTACATGGAGGAATTCGGCCCGCGCGGCGAGACCCGCCAGCCGGAGTGGTCGACGGCCCTGATGCGGGACTACTACTGACCCTCGCTCCCACCGCGGGGGACCGGAGCCGCGCCCCTCCCGTCAGACGCGCTCGAGCGGTATGTGCGGCAGCGGCGGGAGGGTGGCGGTGATGGTGTCACCGGGGCGGACCCTGCCGCCCCGGTGGACGACGCCCATGATCCCGGCCTTGCGGACCACGCGGCCCTCCTCGTCCCGGCCGACGACCTGCTTGAGCAGGCCGTCCTGGAAGGCGTTGATCTGCGGGCACGGGTTGCGCAGGCCCGTCACCTCCACCACCGCCTCCTCGCCCAGGCGCAGCAGCGTCCCCGTCGGCAGCGCGTGCAGGTCCAGGCCCTCGGTGGTCACGTTCTCCCCGAGCCGGCCCGGCTCGACGCGGAAGCCGGCTTCCGCCACCTCGTCGAACAGTTCCCGGTGGATCAGGTGCACCTGACGGAGGTTGGGCCGCGTCGGGTCCTGGGCCACGCGGGAGCGGTGCTTGACGGTGACGCCGGCGTGCACGTCGCCTTCGACGCCGAGGCCGGTGAGGAGCGTGATGCTCTCCCGGTTCGGCTTGCTGAACGAGTACGCGGCATTGCTGCTGACGGCCACGACGCGTGCGGCCCGCGCCCCGTCCCCCGCGCCGATGTGCTCGGTACTGAGGTGCTCGGTGCTGCTGTGCCCGGTATTGATCTGCTCGGTGCTGGGCTCGTGCTCGGTGGTGCTCATGAGAAAGGCCTGCGTCCCCCCTGCCGCCCCGGCGGCCCCGCGAATGCTTCCGCCCTGGTCAACGCGCCAGGACCGCGAGCAGTTCCCCGGGGTCCGCACTCAGCCCGCCTCCAGCAGCGCCGAGAGGGCCGCCAGGCCCGTTCACGGACCGGCCCCGTCCGCCACCGGTGGGCCGCGTCGGGCACGCGGCGCCGGGCACCGGGTGCGCGTCCGCCGCCGGGGGACGGTCGGGAAGGCGGGGGCTACACGGCCGGCTCCGGCCGCAGGACGGCCTCCGGGGTGAGCGTGCGCCGTACGAGCCGGTCGGCGACCTCGGTCGGGCGCCGGCCGTGCGCCGCCGCGTACGCCACGAGGTGCTGGGAGGCCTCGGCCGGGGTGATGCCCGCCGCGGCCGCGAGCATGCCGGCCGCGGTGTCGACGACCGCCTTGCCGGAGAGGGCGCTCTGGATACGGGTCACGATGTCGAAGGGGCGCGGCGTGTCCGACTGCCAGGTGACCACGGCCGTGACCGCGGTGTCGGCGAGTCCCTGGAGGAGGCGGGCTTCCGGTTCGGTGAGCCCGGTGGGTGCGTGGGCGAGGAGGTTGAGGGCTCCCACCTGCTGGTGGCGCACCCGCAGGGGCAGGGCGTGGGCGGCCCGGTATCCGGCGGCGGCCGCGAGGGCCGTGAAGTCCGGCCAGCGGTCCTCGTGCTCGGCGAGGTCCCCGGCGTGGACCGGCTCTCCGGTGGTGAAGGCGTCGACGCAGGGGCCCTGGGCGATCTGCCCCTGGAACATCTCGGTCACCGCCACCACGTCGGAGGTCGCGGTGACGGGCCGCAGCTGTCCGCGGGCGTTGACGAGCATGACCCCGGCGGCGTCCATGCCGGTGAGCCGGACGCTGCTGTCGATGAGACGCCGGAGCAGGACCAGCGGATCGATGTCGTCGGCCGTGATGTCGTTGAGGCTCACGAACGCCTCGATGATGCTCTCTTCGCGGCTCATGCCGTCACCGTTTCCCTGTCGCGGTCCTGCCACGGGGCGGGCCTACTCATGAAACCTGATCCTCCCGGCGATGACGTCGCGAGCCGTCTCGGTCACGGTCTGTCCGTGGCCGAAGGCGTGTGCCCTCAGGCGGGCCAAGGCGTCCTCGGGAGACACCCCGAGGTGCACCATGATCATTCCTGTGGCGTTGTGGACCTCCTCGTGGTCGGTCTCCGCCCCGTCCAGCCACCCGTCGGGCTGCCCGCCCGTCGTCGCCTCCCCGGCGTGCAGGGCGAGCAGCGCGGTGGTGATCGCGTCGGCCGCCGGGAAGGCGAACGACTGGTCCCGCTCCGACAGCGGCCCCGGGGTGTCGCGGTAGAGGTCGAGGGTCCCCACGGCGATCCCCCCGCCGCCCAGGGGCAGGGAGAAGAGCGCCCTGACGCCCAGGGACACGGCCTGCTCGGCGAAGACGGGCCAGCGGCGGGCGTCCTGGCCACCGGTCAGGTCCGCGGCGAGGACCGGCGCCGCCAGTGCGATCGCCGTGCGGCACGGGCCGTCCCCGAGGGTGTACTGCGCTTCGGCCAGCCGGGCGGCCCGCTCGTCGGAGGACCACCACAGCACGCGCGCGTCCGCGTCCCCGGCGAGGGAGACGGACGCCCCGGTGATGTCCAGCAGGTCGACGCAGGCACGGCAGAGAGCGGCGGGGGCGTCCGGTCGCGGCACGCCCGTCACGGCTCCCGCGAAGGCCTCGGAAAGCCGGCGTACCTCCCGCTCGCCGGAGGGGGGCCGGCCGTCACCGGAGGGTACGGGGTCCACGACGCTCCATCTCCCGCCAATCGCCCATGCCCCCATCCTCACACCTCCCGCACGTCCGGTTCCAGTGGGCACGGCGGCCGCAGGAGCGCGGGACGGGCCGTTCCGCCGACTCGTACGAGGCCCCGCCGGCGGCTCAGGCCGGGGCCTCCAGACGGGCCAGGAGCCGGCCCCGGTGGAGGTCCGCCACCGGGGCCAGCAGGTCGGGGTGGCGCAGCAGCGCCGCGCCCCGGTGGTCGTACGGGTCCGGCTCGGTCAGCCGGCGGAAGGAGACGGGCACCGTCCCCACGTGCTCCGTGCCGGTGACCGCCCGCGCCGCCGCCTCGGCGAGGGACGGCGTACCCAGCAGGCACGCGGCCCAGCTGGCGACCACCTCGTCCACCCAGGTCCGCCACGCGACGGCCCGCGGGTCGGCGGTCTCCGCCGCGCGGGCGAAGTCCGATCCGGTGATCCAGTCGAGTCTGCCCGAGCCGCCGGGTCCGGTCAGGGCCACGAGGTGCACGTCGAGCCGCGTCGGATAGCGGAGCCAGGCGGCGAGCGTGACGGCCTGGCGCGACTGGGCCTGCGCGAGGCCCCGCTGGAGCGCGCCGCGCCCGGACGGGTACGCGCGGTCGAACCACTGCGCCGTGGCCGCGATGAGCGGCGCCAGCGCGCTGTCCGTGGACACGGCGGCCTCCAGGGCGGGGTGCGGGCTTCCTCCCCTCACCTTAATGACCGAATAAACGCCATTGGAATGGAAAGGCGCGGCTCATTCCGACCGATCGAGGAGGGACACGATGGGACACGGCGGTGACGTCATCGCAGAGCTGACCACCGACCACCGGGAGGTGGAGAAGATCTTCGGCAAGATGGAAGCCCTTCCTCCGGGTGATGCCCGCAGGAAGGAGTACGCAGACCAGGCGATCATGGAACTGGTCCGCCATTCCGTGGCGGAGGAGTCCTACCTGTACCCGGCCGTACGGGAGAAGCTGCCGAACGGCGACGCGCTCGCCGACAAGGAGCTCGAGGACCACGCCGAGGCCGAGCGCATCATGAAGGACCTGGAGGGCTGCGAGGTGGGCGACCCCCGCTTCGACATGCTGGCCTCCAAGCTGATGGCGGAGATCCGCGAGCACGTGGCCGACGAGGAGCAGAACCTGTTCCCCCGGCTGCGGACCGCGTGCGGCCCGGAGATGCTCGGCACGCTCGGTGACAAGGTCCGGACGGCGAAGAAGACCGCGCCGACCCGGCCGCACCCTTCGGCTCCCGACACTCCGCCCGCCAACAAGCTCCTGGCGCCCGGCATGGGGCTGGTGGACCGCTTGCGCGACGCGATGAGCGGGCGCGGCAAGGAGTCCTGACACCGCTCGCGGGTCAGCGCTCCGATCGCAGAAGGGAGCCGTGCACGGCACGGCTCCCTCCGCCGCGTTCAGGTGCGCGGGCGTTCAGGTACGCAGGCGGCTGTTGGCGCCGTCGTGTCCGTCGGCGCTCTCGTCGTTGAACCAGTAGTCCCCCGCGGCCAGGTACCGGAAGGCGTGCGTGGCCTTCGCCGGAAGCTCGACGGTCACCGCTCGTCTGCCGTCGGGGCGGGGTGCGAGCACGTGTGTGCCCGGTCGCCAGTCGTTGAACGTCCCCACGACGCTGACCGGTCCCGGCGGGTCACCCTCGGGCAGCACGAAGGTGACCTCGGTGGCGTTCTTGCGACGCTTTCTTTCCAGCACGGAGTGCTCCCTGTCGGTGTCGGGGCCGGGGGCGGTGGGCCCGCCGAACGCCCGCCATCGTCTCGGCCCGGGCGCTCCCCGTCAGGCGACCCGCCGTGGCGGGTGCTCCGTCACCCGTCCGGACGCCGCCGATCAGGCCTGTGCCGGCCGGCGCGACCGCGCCGGCCGGCAGGGCTCCGCTCTCAGGCGGCCGGCGCGGGGAAGCGTTCCCAGACCCGGTGCTTCTCCAGTGCCCCGGTGAGCGCGTCCAGCACCGAGGAGCCCGAGTCCCCGACGATGACTCCCGGCTCGTCGGGGGCGATGCCGGCGGCCTCCAGCGCCAGCTCGCCCCCGTTCCAGCCGGCGAGGACCTTGCCGTGCCGGTAGGCCTCGGCGATCAGCAGCAGCACGCGCGGGTCGACTTCCGTCGCGCCGGGCGTGCCCGCCTTGGCGTCACGGGCGCCCCGGGCGTCGGCGGCGGGCCGGGGGGCGCCGGCGAGGACGACGGCGTCGTACTCCACCGACCGCGCCGTGGCGAAGGTGCGCTGGACGGCCACCGGCTCTCCTTCGCCGTCGAGCGTGCCGCCGGCCGGGGCGATGACGAGCGGGAGCAGGCCCCGGGCGGAGGCGGCCCGCTGCACGGCGCGCACCTCGGCGGGTTCCCCGGCGGGGTCGGCGACGATGCCGATCACCCGGCCGTCGACGGGCCAGGTCCGCCCCAGCTGGGACAGGGCCGGGCTGGGTTCGACCTCGGCGAGCGGGACGGTGGGGGCGGGAGCGGGCAGCCCGAGCCCGGCGGCCACCTGGGCGCACAGTTCGGGGTCGATGTTCGCGAGGTTGCCCAGCATCCGTTCCTTGACGGCCTGTTCGTAGCACTTGCCCAGTTCGAAGCTGTACGCGGCGACGATGTGCTCGCGCTCCGGCGGGCTCATGCTCAGCCAGAACATGCGCGCCTGGCTGAAGTGGTCCGAGAAGGAGGCGGCGGCCTCGCGGCTCTTGCTCGCCTCGGGCACCCGCACGGGCGCCTCGATGTAGGCGGCCGATTCCGCGCCCGCCAGGAAGGGGCAGCCGCCGTCCAGGCTGTTGGGCCGGTACGGCGCCACGCCGGTGTGCACGGCGGTCTGGTGCATGCCGTCCCGCAGCATGTCGTTGACGGGGGCGTGCGGGCGGTTGACCGGAATCTGGGCGAAGTTGGGGCCTCCGAGGCGGCTGATCTGCGTGTCCAGGTACGAGAACAGCCGGCCGGCGAGAAGCGGGTCGTCGGTGATGTCGATCCCCGGCACCAGGTGCCCGGGGTGGAAGGCGACCTGCTCGGTCTCGGCGAAGAAGTTCTTGGTGTTGGCGTTCAGCGTGAGCCGGCCGATGGCCTGCACCGGGGAGAGTTCCTCCGGCACGATCTTGGTGGGGTCGAGGAGGTCGATGCCCTCGAAGGTCTGCTCCGGGGTGTCGGGGAACACCTGGATGCCCAGTTCCCACTCGGGGAAGGCGCCGGACTCGATGGCGTCGAAGAGGTCGCGGCGGTGGAAGTCCGGGTCCGTCCCGCCGATCATCTGTGCTTCCTCCCAGGTCAGGGAGTGCACGCCCAGCTTCGGCTTCCAGTGGAACTTGGCCAGTACGGTCTCGCCCGCCTCGTTGACCAGCCGGAAGGTGTGGACCCCGAAACCCTCCATCATCCGGTACGAGCGGGGGATGCCCCGGTCGGACATGTTCCAGAGGGTGTGGTGGGTCGCCTCGGTGTGCAGGGAGACGAAGTCCCAGAAGGTGTCGTGCGCGCTCTGGGCCTGCGGGATCTCCCGGTCGGGATGCGGCTTGCCGGCGTGGATGACGTCGGGGAACTTGATGGCGTCCTGGATGAAGAACACCGGGATGTTGTTGCCCACCAGGTCGAAGGTGCCCTCCTCGGTGTAGAACTTCACCGCGAAGCCCCGGGTGTCCCGCACGGTGTCGGCGGATCCGCGCGAGCCCAGCACGGTGGAGAACCGGACGAAGACGGGCGTCTCGACGTCCCGGCCGAGGAAGGCCGCCCTGCAGACCTCGCCCGCGGCGCCGTAACCGCGGAAGACTCCGTGCGCGCCGGCCCCGCGGGCGTGGACGACGCGCTCGGGGATCCGCTCGTGGTCGAAGTGCGTGATCTTCTCGCGCAGGTGGTGGTCCTGCAGGAGTACGGGCCCCCGGGGGCCCGCCTTCAGCGAGTGGTCGGTCTCGTACAGCCGGGTGCCCTGCGCACTGGTCAGGTACGCCCCGCTCTGGGCGTCGCGCGCTCCTTCCGCCCCGGTGGCCTGGCCGGTGGGACTGACCGTCTCGGGGCCCTCCTGGTCCGCCTTGGGGGGCAGCGGCGGGCGCGGACTGGTCGGTTCCTCCCGCCGGGGGGAGGCGGCGGCGGGCTTGCCGGGTACGTGGTCCGCGGGGGTGGTGTCGGCGGCCACGGGCTGCTCCGGCTCGTACTTCTCGGGCATGTTCTCTCCCGCTGGTTCGGTGGGGGGCGCGGTCCTGGGGCATCGGCACCCGGCCGGCCCGGGGCCCCGCGTCCGCGGGGCCCGACGACGCTCTTGGTGGCCCGTCTGCCCGGGCTTCGCCGCCGGACACCAGGTCGGTGCAGGTCTCCTCGGGAACTCCGCCCCGCCCGGCATGGGTGTCCGGATTGCGGGGACACGCCGGACATGAGTACCCACAATCCTGACCCCGATCCCCGCACCACCCCCGGCCTGGAACCGGGCGGCTCGGTTCCGCCCGGCGAGACCCCTCCCGGCGAGGCGAGCACCTCTTCCGGCGCCGGCCCCTACCGCCCGCTGAAGCGCGGGTGGGCCAAGGGCCCGCTCGCGGTCATCGTCGCCCTGGCGGTCCTGGTGGCCCTGTTCTTCCTGGTGTACGCGATCGTGCTGGCCCTCTGACGCACAGCCGCCGCCGTCCGCGGACGCGGGCGGGGCGGCGTACCGAGTACGAGGCGGTGCTTGTCATGGACGGACGGCTCAAGGCGGTGCGGCGCTCCCGCGAACGCCCTGCGAAGCCGGCGCGGGGGCATGCGCCGGCGGTCGGACGGCGCGCGGGCCCGGCGCCCCGGCGGGGACTGCCGTGACCGGCGCCGGCGGGCCGCGGCCCTTCGCTCCGCACACGGCCGTGGTGACCGGGTCCGACTCCGGGATCGGCCGCGCCATCGCGGTCGCGCTCGCCCGCGACGCGGGGACGGACGTCGGCATCACCTGGCACTCCGACGAGGCCGGGGCCCGGGAGACCGCCGAGGAGGTGGCCCGGTCCGGGCACCGGGCCGCCGTCGCCCGGATGGACCTGTCACGGCTGCCCGGGGCGGCGGAGGCGGTGGACGGTCTCGCGAGGGAGCTGGGGGGCCTGGACGTCCTGGTGAACTGCGCCGGCACCGGCGTATCGGAGCCCTTCCTGGAGCTGGACCTGGACACGGTGCGCCGGATCCTGGACGTGGACCTGGTCGGACCGCTGCTGTGCGGCCAGCGGGCGGCCCGCTGGATGATCGCGCAGGGGCGGGGCGGGCGCATCGTCAACATCACCTCGGTGCACGAGCACCAGCCCCGCGTCGGTACCGCTCCGTACTGCGCCGCCAAGGGCGGGCTGGGCCTGCTCACGCAGGTGATGGCCCTGGAACTCGCCGAGTACGGGATCACCGTGAACTCCGTCGCCCCGGGCGAGATCGCCACCCCGATGACCGGCCAGGAGGACGTCGACGTCCGCTCGGTCGCGCGCCCCGGGATCCCCCTCGGGCGCCCCGGCGACGCGCGTGAGGTCGCGGCGGTCGTCGCCTTCCTCGCGGGGCCCGGCTCGGGTTACGTGACCGGGGCCTCCTGGGCGGTGGACGGCGGGATGCTCCGCATGGGCCCGATGGCGGGCTCGCACCTGGAGACCGACGCCTGGCGCGAGCCGTGAGCGTCCCGGCACGGGTGCGGGAAGGCCCGACGCGCACCCCGGGCCCGCCGGCAGGAGCCGCCCCGTGACCACGCGGCGGGGGGAGGACCTGCCCGGCTCCGTCCTCGGCTGGGTGCTGGAGCGCTCGCACGACGCCTCGGCACGCCAGGTACCGGCGCTGGTCGACCAGGCCGCACAGCGGCTGGGGCTGGCCGGGACCCGCCTGTACGTGGCCGACGTGCAGCAGGTGCGCCTGCTGGCCCTGCCCCAGCTCGCCACCCCCCGGCCCGGCCCGGCGGAAGCGGCGGAGGCGGACCGGGAGGCGGAGGCCCTCGACATCGACGGTTCCCTGGCCGGTCTGGCGTACCGCGGTCAGCGCACGCAGCTTTCGCGCGACCGCACCACCGCATGGCTGCCGATGATCGACGGGGTCGAGCGGATCGGGGTCATGAAGGCTTCCGGAGCGGCCCTGGACGAGGGCGGCCTGGAGGTCTGCCGGGCCCTGGCGGCGCTGGCCACGCTGATCGTCGTCTCCAAGTCCGCGCACAACGACCCCCTCGTCGTCAGGAGCCGCAGCCGGCCCATGACGCTGCAGGCGGAGCTGTTGTGGGGGTTCCTGCCGCCGCGGACGATCGGTACCAGCCAGGCGACCTCGACCGCCGTCCTGGAACCGGCGTACGACATCGGCGGTGACGCCTTCGACCACAACTTCAGCGACGGCCTGCTGCACGTGACCCTGCTGGACGCCATGGGGCACGACCTCGCCTCCGGCGGCGCCAGTGCGGCCGGCCTGGCCGCCTGCCGGTCCACCCGCCGCTCCGGCGGCACGCTCACCGAGATCGCCGTCACCATCGAACGCACCCTCCAGCAGTGGATCCCGGACCGGCTGATGACCGGGATCCTCGCCAACCTCGACACCGGGCACGGAGAGTTCACCTGGGTCAACTGCGGCCACCCGCCGCCCCTGCTGATCCGCAACGGCCACGTCCTGCCCGGAGCACTGGAACGCCCGGCCCAACTCCCCCTCGGCCTGGGCTCCCACGCCCACGAGCCTCCCCGGCAGGACCGGGCACGGCTCCAGCCCGGTGACCGGGTGCTGCTCTACAGCGACGGCGTGATCGAGGCCCGCTCCGCCGCGGGGGAGCTGTTCGGCGAGGACCGGCTGGCCGACACCGTCATCCGCTCCATGGCCTCGGGCGCCACCGCCCCCGAGGCCCTGCGCCGCCTGGTCCTGGACCTCCTCACCCACCAGGACCAGCGGCTGCACGACGACGCCACCATCGTCCTGTCCGAATGGCACCCCACCAACTGAACGCGCCGTCAGGAGCCGCCCGCACACGGACGGCCGGCGCCCGGGGCGCGGCGGTCACCCGCCCGGCGCCCGCCGTGTCACCGGTCCTGGATGCGCCGGAACGGACGCTCCGCCTCCAGCTGGAACGCGACCTCCAGCAGGGTGCGTTCGCCGCCGGGACGGGCGGAGAACATCACCCCGACGGGCAGTCCGTCCTCCGTGGTCGTCTCGGCGGGGAGCGACACCGACGGTGTGCCGACGACGTTGTCGACCGGAGTGAACGCCACGTACGCGAGGATCCGCTCGATCAGCGCCGGGTAGGGAACGGCCGGACTGAGGTGGCCGATCGGCGGCGTGGTGTGGGCGAGCACGGGGGACAGCACGAGGTCCAGCCCGCGGAAGGCGGCCGCGTACGCCTCCCTCGTGCGCTTCAGCCGGCTGAGCACTCCGGGCGTGCGGCGCCAGTTCTCCAGGTACGTCTCGCGCAGCCCCCGGCTGAGGCCGTCCATGCGGCCGCGGTCGAAGTCCGCTCCGAGGGTGCGGCCCGTGACGCCGAGGAGGAAGGACAGCATCCCCCAGTACGTGAGGAAGTCGTCGGTGAAGCCGGGGTCGATGGCGATCTCCACCGGCTCCACGGTGTGGCCGAGCCCTTCGAGGGTGGCCGCCGTCCGGCTGACCGCGGCCCGGGTGGCGGGGTCGGAGCGGACGCCGTTCGGGGAGTCCAGCAGGAAGCCGACGCGCAGCCGTTGCCCGGAGGGCCCCTCGGCCAGGCCGACGGGCGGCAGCCCGGGGTTGCGCCAGTACGTCTCGGCGGAGGCGAGGAAGGCGGCGGCGTCGCGGACCGACCGGCTCACGACGCCGTCGGTGACGAGGTCGAGCGGGAGCCGGCGGCTCTGCTCGTTCGGCACGACCCGCCCGCGGGTCGGCTTGAGGCCGACGAGCCCGCAGCAGGCGGCGGGGATCCGGATCGAGCCGCCGCCGTCGTTGGCGTGCGCGACGGGCACCGCTCCGGCGGCGACGAGCGCCGCGCTGCCGCCCGAGGAGCCGCCGGCGGAGTGGCCGGTGTGCCATGGGTTGCGCACCGGCTCGGCGCCCTCGTACTCGGTGGTGGGGCTGAAGCCGAACTCGGGCATCCGGGTCTTGCCCAGCACGGTGACCCCGCTGCTCAGGAACTGCCGGGCGAACGGCGCGTGCCGCCGGGCCTCCCTGGGCCGGAAGGCGGCGCTGCCGTGGCCGGTGGGCAGCCCCCGGTAGTCGGTGTTGTCCTTGACGAAGGTCGGCACCCCGGCGAAGGGCCCGACGGCGGCGCCGGTGCGCGCGGCGGTGTCCGCGTACGCCTGGACCGCGTGCAGCCGGGCCTCGACCGCCCGTACCCGTTCCCGCGCGTCGCGGGCGGCCTCCGCGGCGGAGACCTCGCCCCGCCGGATCGCCGCGGCGAGACCGACGGCGTCGTGCTCGCCCAGGGCGTCGTCCCGGAACGCGTGCACCGTGGCCCGTTCTTCGAAAGTGGTCACCGCTGATCAGCCCCCGCCCTCTGAGTGGTCGCCCGCCATCATTGCTTACCGCGCAGTAACACGGGAGGGGGCCGACGGTCCGGCGCTCAGGGCCCGGGGCGGGGGTTCTCGCCGGGGACGGGCATGAAACCGATGCATTCCACGTCGATCTGGTCCGCGAAGGCCGCCAGCACGCCCGCCAGGCGGAGGGTCGTTCCGGGGTCGAGTTGCGCCCCGCCCCGGCTCACGGTGTGCAGCCACTCCCCCGCGACGTGCCGCAACAGGGCGGTCACCTCGTCGGCGGGGATCAGTACCCGGCCGTCAGGGACGGAGATCAGGGGGATGGACGCGTTCACGACGGCACCACCTCCCTTCCTCCGCCGACGGGCGCGCTTCAGGTGTCCGGCTCGGCGGCCGCGATGGCGGCGAGGGCCGAGCCCGGATCGCTTTCCACCGCCAGGTCGCCGAGGGTGACGACGCCCACCAGTTCTCCGTCCTCGGTCTGGACGGGCAGGCGGCGCAGGGCGTTGCGGCGCATGAGGGCGACGGCGTGGTGGACGTCGTCGCCGGGTCCGACGGTGAGCAGTTCGGTGCTGCAGATCGCGTGCACGGTCGTCTCGGCCGGGTCCCGGTTCTCGGCCATGCCCCGGATGACGAGGTCGCGGTCGGTCACGATGCCGTGCAGCCGGCCCCCGTCGACGACGAGGACGTCCCCGATGCCGGCGTCCCGCATCACGCGTGCGGCTTCGGCCAGCGAGGTCAGCTTCTCCACCGTCACCGGGTTCGAGGTCATCACCTCGTGGACGCTGCGGGTCATGGCTCCTCCGGCTGCTGGAAGCGGCTCCTGCCGGGTCCCTACCCGCCCCGGCCGGCGGTACGCCACCCCGGCCCGGCCCCCGGCCCGGGGGCTCCGTTGCCGGCTCCGGCGACGCCGCGATGAGTCCGGGGGCGGCGGCCCGGTCCGGCGGTGGCCGGAACTCGACACCCTGCCCCGGTGACCGGGAGGCCGTGCTCCCGGCCGCCGTCGTGCGGCGGGTACGGTTCCGGCATGGACGTTTCCACAACGAGTTCGAACGCAGAGGACACGGGCCGGGCGGCCGTGGTCAAGGACGCCGCGCGTGCGCAGTTGGCGAAGCTGGGGGCGGCGGCGCTGTCCCCGGAGGCCGTGGCGCACGAGAGCGGTCTCGCCGTCAGCGACGTGGAAGCCGTCTTCCCGCACCGGGACGACCTGCTGACCGCCCTGGTCATAGACGCGTACGACGCTTCCGGCGCCGCGATGGAGCGGGCCGACGCGGCCGCCGCGGCCGAAGGGGCCCCGGCCGGTGCGCGTCTCCTCGCGGCCACCCGGGCACTGCGGCGCTGGTCGTTCGAGAACCCGGCCGAGTTCACGCTGATCTACGGTTCGCCCGTACCGGGGTACCACGCCCCGCAGGACACGGTCCCGCCCGCCTCGCGTACGCCCGCGGTCCTCGCCGGGATCATCCGGTCGGCACTGGAGGCCGGTGAACTCACTCCGCCCCGGCGGACGCCGCCCGCCCGGCAGCTGCTCCTGCCCGAGGCCGTGGCGGCCTTCGGCGGGGTGCCGGGGGCTCCGTTCTCGGACATCATCGAACGCGGCATCGTCCTCTGGAGCAACCTGATCGGCCTGCTGGTCTTCCAGGTCTTCAGCCGCACCCACGACAGCGTCAGCGACGAGGCCGCCTTCTTCGACTACGCGATCGCCGTCGCGGCCGAGGCCGTCGGCCTCGACGTCCCCCTGGCCGAGACGACCGACTGACCGTCCGCCGCCCCCGCGGCACCCGCAGAAAATCCAGGACGTGAACACCACCAGAACCCTCTGCTTCGTCATAGCCGCGCTGTCCTCGTACGCGGCGCTCGTCTACCGGCTGTGCCAGGCACGGCGCAGCTGGAAGGACAGTGCCTACCGCGCGCTGATCACCACCCTCCTGCTCCAGTGCCTGACCTTCACGATGGGCGCGGTCGCCATGGGCGGCGGCAGCTTCCTCGGCGTCGGCAACCTCGCCATCCTCCTCATGCACCTGGCGGCGGTCGCCTTCTGCGTGAGTTCGCAGATCATCCTGCTCAAGTGGGCGGACGCCGACGAGGAGGCGGTCCGCAGGGCCCGCTGGTGGACGGTCACCGGCATCGGCCTGAACGTGCTCCTCGTCGCGCTGTTCCTGCTCGCCGACGGCCCGGGCCGGCCGTCGTCGGACTTCGACACGGGCAGCGGCCAGCCGCTGGTCCTCACGTACCTCCTGGCCTTCATCGTGTCGCAGGCCGTTCCGTGCGTCACGATCTTCCGCCAGTGCGGGCCCTACGCCCGGATGACGGACAACGCCTCGCTGCGGCAGGCGCTGCGGATGCTCCGCGTCGCCGCGGTGGTCCTCTTCCTGTACTGCTCGGCGCGGACGGTCAACATCCTGACGGCGGCGGCCGGGATCGACATCGGCGTCTGGAAGCTCGCGTCGAACATCTTCAGCGCCGCGGGCATCGTGATCCTCTCGCTGAGCCTCACCAACTCCTCCTGGGGCCCCTCGGCCACCAGGCTCCTGGGCTGGGCGAGCAGCTACCGGTCCTACCGGGCCCTCTACCCGCTGTGGCGGGACCTGTACGAGTCCTCCCCGGACATCGCGCTGGAGCCGCCGGGCGCCTCCGTCTCGGAGATGGACTACCGCCTCCACCGCCGGGTCGTCGAGATACGCGACGGATGGCGCGATCTGCGCCCTTACATCGACCGCACCGCACCGGGTGCCGGGGGTCCGGGCCAGGAGGCCAGCGAGGAGTCGCGGCAGGCTTTCACGGAGGCGGCGCAGATCAAGCAGGCTCTGCTCGCCAAGCGGAACGGGACAGTCCCTCACGACAACAAGGACGCCGGCGATTTCGACGACCGCGACACCGACAACTTCACGGCGGAGGTGGCATGGCTCACCCAAGTCGCGGCCGCCTACAGTAAGCTCGGCACCGCGAGTTGAAGCTCCCGCCCGGTTTGCATCCCCCGTCAAACCGGGCGGGCAGCTCCCCCGTTGCCCCCCGTCTCCGCACGGGGCGGGACGGGCGGACACCGCCCGGACTGGCCCGGCCCATCCCCCGAGGGCCGGGCCAGTCCGTTTTTCACCGGCAAGCCAACCGACGAACCCCCGTGAGTCGAGTTAACTGCCAGCTATCGGCGAGACCCAACGTTGGCGGAGTCCAGCCCAATTGTCAACTGACCGCTAATCTGTGAAACTGACGTATAGCCAAGGGCTATACCGAGGAGGTGACGGGAGGAAGGATCACCAATGACCGAGACTGAGACCGAGGCCGGCGACCGGCCCCTGCTCGCAGTGCGCCTCGACGACCTCTTCAAGACCGTTCGCCCCAAGGGCAAGCACTGGACCAATGCCGAGGTCGCGGAGGAACTCAAGCGGGCCAATCCCGAACTCAAGGTCGGCGGTGTGTACCTGTCCCAGCTGCGGACGGGCAAGCGCTCCAACCCCTCGCCCGACCTGCTGGCGGCCCTCGCCCGCTTCTTCGGCGTCTCGGTCGCCTACTTCTTCGACGACAAGGTCGCCGAGTCCGTGCTCAGCCAGGTCGCCGCCATCGAGGCGCTGCGGCAGTCCGGGGTACGCGCCGTGGCGATGCGGGCGGCGGGGATGAAGAAGGAGAACCTCCAGGCCATCACGGCCATCATGGACCAGTACCGGCAGTTGCAGGGCCTTCCCCCCGTCACCGACTCCAGCGAACCCGAATGAGGGGCGCCTGGAAGGAGCGGGCCGCCGACCACGACCGCCGGAGCCGGCTCAAGAAGCTCCGGAAGGCCGGAGCCCGGCGGATCGCCGAACTCGACCTCCCCGAGGCCCCCGACGTGGCCGAGCTCTGCCGCCACCTCGGCGAGGTCCGCGACCGCCCCATCATCCTGGTCCCGATGCAGATGCCCTCGTCGCACCCCTGCGGCATGTGGGTCGCCGCCCGCGACGAGGACCTGATCTTCTACGACGCCAACACCACCAGCGCGCATCAGGAGCACATCATCTTGCACGAGCTGGGCCACATCATCTGCTGCCACCGCGGGGCCGGCGGACTGGACGAGGCGGCCGCCCGCCTCCTCTTCCCCGACCTCGACCCCGACATCGTGCGCGACATGCTCCTGCGCGCGACCTACGACGACGTCCAGGAGCAGGAGGCGGAGATCATCGCCTACCTGCTCTCCCAGCGGATGGGCAGCGCCGAACAGCGGCACGGCACCGACGCGGACGCACAAGAGGGCGACCGGCCCGTCAAGAGCGCCACGCTCAGCCGCATCGAACGCACCCTGATCTGAGATGGGCTTACCTCCTGGCGGACGCCACCTCCTCGGCCAGCAGGGCGACCGCGCGCCGGATGTCGTCCTCGCGGTGCTCGCTGGTGATGAAGAAGCGCAGCCGCGACAGCCCCTCCTCCACGGCGGGGTGGAAGATCGGATCGGCGACGACGCCCCGTCCGAAGAGTCCGCCCGCCACGCGCAGCGTCTTCGCCGAGTCCCCCAGGATGCACGGCACGATCGGCGTTCCGGCGCTGGAGCCCGTGGCCAGACCGGCCGCGCCGGCGAGGCCCAGGAAGAGCTCGGAGTTGCGTCTCAGCGCCCGCACCCGCTCCGGCTCCGCGGCGATCAGCTCGGCGGCGGCCAGCGCCGCGGCCGCGTTGGCCGGGGTGAGGCCGACGCTGTAGACGAAGCCGGGGAGCGTGTGGCGCAGCCAGCGCACCATCCGGGCCGAGCCGCCGAGGTAACCGCCGCAGCTGGCGAAGGCCTTGGAGAGGGTGCCCATCCACAGGTCCACATCGGAGCGGTCGACGCCGAAGAACTCGCCGACGCCCCGGCCGCGTTCGCCCACCGTTCCGATGCTGTGCGCCTCGTCCACCATCAGCAGGGCTCCGTAGCGCTTCTTCAGCTCGATCACGGCGGGCAGGTCGACGAGGTCACCGTCCATGCTGTACGCGCCCTCCACGGCGATCAGGACCCGCCGGAACCGGGACCGGTTGAGCCTCAGCATCTGCTCGAGCCGGCCCATGTCGTTGTGCTCGAAGGGGCGCCGGGCGGCACCGGACAGGGCGCAGCCCTGGAGGATGCTGTCGTGGGCGAGCGCGTCGTGCACCACGAGGTCCCCGGGGCCGACGAGGTGGCCGATGGCGGTGACGTTGGTGGCGTGGCCGCTCACCAGCGCCAGGCAGTCCCCGACGCCGAGGAAGTCCGTCAGGGCCCGTTCCAGGCGGACGGTGAGGTCCCGTTCGCCGGAGAGCACGCGGCTCGCCGAGACCGAGGTCCCGTACCGGTCCACGGCCTCGTGCACGGCCTCGTTGACCGCCGGATGGCCGGAGATCCCCAGGTAGTTGTAGCTGCCGAAGGACAGGTACGGGCGGCCCCCGATGACCGTGGTGTCGGAGATGGTGCCCTCGTGGACGCGGAAGTACGGGGAGCCCTCCGTGCTGCCGGTGACCGCATCGAGCCGCTCCTCGAACCGGGCCACCTCGGGGAACTCGTCGATGTCGGCGGAGTCGGCGCTCCACGTCGGCGGCGCTTCGGCGGGAACCGGTTCCGTGACGGGGACGGTCGTCGCCGTGCCGTCCTCATCACCGCGGGCCAGCGCGATCAGCCGGCCGATGGTGAGGCCGGCCGAGAAGAGTTCCTCGGTCCGGAAGCCCGGCACGCGCTTGCCGATGGTGACCTCCAGCTCCTGCAGCATGAGGGAGTCGAAGCCGAGGTCGGTCACGAGCGTCATGCCGGGGTGCAGGTCGGAGAGCGGGAAGACGCCGGCCCGCGACACCTCCTCGAGCACGGCGGTGGCGACGGAGCCGCCGCCGTGCGGGGCCGCCCGGCCCGCTTCCGGCCGGTCCGTCCCGTACGCGTCCGCGGGCGCGTCCGGGCCGGACAGCTCCCGCGCCGACTCGTCCACGGCCCAGTGGCGGCGCGGGGCGAGCGGGCTCGGGGGCAGCGTGCACGGGGGTATTCGCTCCCCCGGCACCGGGAGCGGCCGCGCGACGGGATCTCCCGTACGGCCCGCCTCCACGCGCGCGGCGGCTTCAGTCAGCCGCGCGACGGCGTCGACGGTGTCCTCCACCACCAGGGTGAGGCGTTCCCCGAGGGGGGCGCGGCGGGCCAGGGTGTCCGCCACCGCGGCCGGTTCCGGCCTGTCCTCGGCGATGACCTCCGCCAGTTCCCGCGCGTGGCGGGCCAGCCCCGCCCGGTCGCGGGCGGTGAGCACCAGCACGTGCGGGCCCTCCGCCCGCGCCGTACGTGCCGCCGGTGCGGGGGCCTCCTCCACCACCATGTGGACGCCGGTGCCGCCGAAGCCGAAGGCGCTCACCCCGGCCCGCCGCGGTCCGCCGCTCTCCGGCCAGCGGACCGGCGCCGTGGGGACGGTGAGCCGCGCGCCGTCGAGGAGGGAGGCGTCGGCCGGCTGGAACTCCGGCTGCGGGGGTATGACTCCCCGGTGCACGGCCAGTACCGACTTGATGAGCCCGGCCATGCCGGCGGAGTTCAGCGAGTGCCCGACCACCGCCTTCACCGCCCCGAGGTAGGCCGGCGGTGCCTCCTCGCCGCGCAGTTCGCGCAGGACGGCGAGCTCGACGGGGTCGCCCACCGTGGTGCCGGTGCCGTGCGCCTCCAGGTAGCCCACCGCGTCCGGCGTCAGGTCCGCGTCGCGGTAGGCGCGGCGCAGGGCCCGGAGCTGGCCGGCGGCCTGCGGGTGCATACCGCCCTGCACGGTCCCGTCGTTGGCCGTGCCCACGCCGCGGATCACCGCGTAGACGCGGTCGCCGGCGGCCAGGGCGTCGGAGAGCGGCCGCAGGACCAGGACGCCGGCGCCCTCGCCCAGGACGAAGCCGTCGGCCTTCGCCCCGAAGGGCAGGCACCGGCCGCTGCGCGAGATGGCGCCGATCCGGCACAGCCCCACCAGCAGGTCGGGGGTGAGGACCAGTTGGGCGCCGCCGGCGAGCGCGATGCGGGAGCGGCCCGCGCGCAGCGCGTGCACGGCGTTGGCCACGGCCATGAGGCCGCCGGAGCAGGCGGAGTCGAGGGCATAGCTCTCGCCGTGCAGGTCGAAGACCGAACTGATGGTGTTCGGGCCCATGTTGAGCAGCAGTCCGGCGGCGGAGGTGCCGTGCAGCCCGTCGACCGCGCGGACCGTCTCGCGCCAGCCGGGGTCGGCCGCCCGCGCCCCGAACTCGCCCCCGGCCAGCTGGCGCATCCGCAGCCGCATGGTGCTGAGCTGGCGGTAGCCGCTCTCGGTGAGCGCGGTGATGACCGAGGTCTCCTCGCGGTCGAAACCGTCCGCCTCCCATCCCGCGTCCTGGAGGGCCTCGCGGGCGAGGTCGATCAGCAGCCGGTGCTGGGGGTCCATCGCCCTGGCCCGGCGCGGCGGGATGCCGTAGTGGGCGGCGTCGAAGCGGTCCACGTCCGGCAGCAGGGCCATGGTGTCGGTGTAGGCCGCCGAGGTGTCGCGGAAGTCGTCGCTGAGGAAGGCGGCGGCACGCCACCGCGAGTCGGGTACCGGGGAGAACTGGGGGCGCGGGTCCGTCAGGAGGCGCCAGTACTGGTTGACGTCACGGGCGCCGGGGAACCTGCACGCCATGCCGACGACGGCGATGTCGTCGCGGGTCACGGTGGCCGGCGGGGTCATCGGCCGGCCGCCAGCCGCTCGCGCCACCACGCCACCGTGGCCTTCACCTGCTCGTCGACGGGGGTGGCCCGCTCGGTGAGCGCGGCTTCGTAGGCGCTCGCGTCGACGACGAACGGGCGGTCGAACTGGTAGCGGATCTCCTTGAGTTCGCGCAGCAGCGGGGAGAAGAGCGACCCGATGCCCAGGACGGCGGGAGGAAGCCCGCGTACGGCGACGGGACCGGTTCCCGCCTCGGCGGCCAGCCGGCCGGCCATCTCCCGGACGGACAGCGGGGGCTCGGTCGGCACGTGCCAGGCCCGGCCCCAGGCCCGTTCCTCGCCCGCGACCTCGGCCAGGGCCCTGGCCACGTCGGGAAGGTAGGTCCAGCTGTGCGGGGCGTCGGGGTCGCCGAGGGCGGAGACCGGCTTGCCGCGCAGCAGCGCGGGAACCACCCGGGCGGCCAGGTGCCCGCCGTCGGTGACGCCGGGTCCGAAGAAGTCGGAGGCCCGCACCTCGACGGCCTGGACGCGGCCCTGTTCGTGGAGGGCGCGCGCCCGTTCCCAGCCGGCCGCGCGGACCCGCCCCTTGGGACCGGTCGCGGCGAGCGGCAGGTCCTCCGTCATGGGGACGTCCACCGGGCCGTACCCGTAGAGGTTGCCCAGCATGACCAGGACCGCACCGGTGGCCTCGGCGGCCGCGCACACCGACGCGACCAGCGCCGGCCATTCACCCGCCCAGCGGTGGTAGGGCGGTGCGGCGCAGTGGTAGAGCGCGACCGCGCCGCGCGCCGCCTCGGTCAGCCGCCCGGTGTCCCGGGCGTCCAGTGCGACGTGCTCGATGCCGGGCTCCGGGGCCCGGCCCGAGGCGGTGACGACCTTGACTGAGTGGCCCCGTTCGGCGAGCAGCCGAGCGGTGGCGGCTCCGGCGGGCCCGAAGCCTATGACGACATGAGAGTTCACGTACGCACACTAGCGCGAGGGGTGCCGCCGCCCGGCAGGTATCCGCCGGGTCGCACCGGTCCGTTTGGCCGGAAGCAGCCTTGCCGGGCGCGCCGTTGAGGTGGGCTTTGCGCTGTGGAACGACCGCCGGCAGATGCCG
Source organism: Streptomyces sp. NPDC029122 (assembly GCF_055569445.1). Taxonomy (NCBI): domain Bacteria; kingdom Bacillati; phylum Actinomycetota; class Actinomycetes; order Kitasatosporales; family Streptomycetaceae; genus Streptomyces; species Streptomyces sp. NPDC029122. Next base: position 547,876 of record NZ_JBVHWK010000001.1, read on the forward strand.
GACGGGGCCTTCCTCGGCGCGCCGGCCCCGTACCCGCCGGTGGGGCCGCCGCACTCGCACCGCGGGCCCGGCGGCGGACCGGTCAGGAATCGAGAAGCGCCGGAGCCCCGACCCGGCATAGCGTGGCTGTCGGACGGTGCGGCGGCCACGCCGCACCGGCGCAGCCGTAGCGGACATACTGCTCGGAAGCGGCCGGACCGAACGATGGAGACACGAAGAGCATGGCCAAGAGGACGGACACGCGGTCGCCCGCGCCCCACATCGCCGACAGCCACGGTCTGATCCGCGTGCACGGCGCCCGCGTGAACAACCTCAAGGACGTCGACATCGAGATCCCCAAGCGCCGGCTGACCGTGTTCACCGGCGTCTCGGGCTCGGGCAAGAGCTCGCTGGTGTTCGACACGATCGCCGCCGAGTCCCAGCGGATGATCAACGAGACCTACAGCGCCTTCGTGCAGGGCTTCATGCCCACGCAGGCGCGGCCGGAGGCCGACGTCCTGGAAGGGCTGACGACGGCCATCATCGTCGACCAGCAGCGGATGGGCGCCGACCCGCGGTCCACCGTCGGCACCGCCACCGATGCCAACGCGATGCTGCGCATCCTCTTCAGCCGCCTCGGCCGGCCGCACATCGGCCCGCCCGGCGCGTACGCCTTCAACGTGCCCTCGGTCCGGGCGAGCGGGGCGATCACCGTCGAGAAGGGCTCCAAGAAGACGGTCAAGGCGACCTTCAACCGCACCGGCGGCATGTGCCCGCGCTGCGAGGGCCGCGGCAGCGTCTCCGACATCGACCTCACCCAGCTCTACGACGACTCCAAGTCCCTCAACGAGGGCGCGCTCACCGTCCCCGGCTACAGCGTGGACGGCTGGTACGGCCGGATCTTCGGCGGCTGCGGCTTCTTCGACCCGGACAAGCCGATCCGCGAGTACACCAGGAGGGAACTGGACGACCTCCTCCACAAGGAGCCGACGAAGATCAAGGTCGACGGCATCAACCTCACCTACGAGGGGCTGATCCCGAAGATCCAGAAGTCGATGCTGTCCAAGGACATCGACGCGCTCCAGCCGCACATCCGGGCGTTCGTGGAGCGGGCCACGGCCTCCGCCACCTGCCCCGAGTGCGAGGGCACCCGGCTCACGGCCGAGGCCCGGTCCTCGAGGATCGGGCGGATCAGCATCGCCGACGCCTGCGCCATGCAGATCAGCGACCTGGCCGCATGGGTCCGCGGCCTCGACGAGCCCTCGGTGGCACCGCTGCTGGAAAAGCTCCGGCACACCCTGGACTCCTTCGTGGAGATCGGTCTGGGCTACCTCGCGCTGGACCGCTCGGCGGGCACCCTGTCGGGCGGTGAGGCGCAGCGCGTCAAGATGATCCGCCACCTCGGATCCGCGCTCACCGATGTCACCTACGTCTTCGACGAGCCCACCACGGGGCTGCACCCCCATGACATCCAGCGGATGAACGAGCTCCTGCTGCGGCTGCGCGACAAGGGCAACACGGTGCTCGTCGTGGAGCACAAGCCGCAGACGATCGCGATCGCCGACCACGTCGTCGACCTCGGCCCCGGGGCGGGCACGGCGGGCGGCACGGTCTGCTTCGAGGGCTCCGTGGAGGGGCTGCGGGCCTCCGGCACGGTCACCGGCCGCCACCTGGGCGACCGCACCGGTCTGAAGAAGACCGTACGGAAGCCCGCGGGCGCCCTGGAGATCCGCGGGGCGGACGCGCACAACCTGCGCGGGGTCGACGTGGACGTTCCGCTCGGGGTGCTGGTGGTGGTCACCGGGGTGGCCGGCTCCGGCAAGAGCTCGCTCGTGCACGGGTCGATCCCCGCGGAGGGGGGCGTGGTCCGCGTCGACCAGGGCCCGATCCGCGGCTCGCGCCGGAGCAACCCGGCGACGTACACGGGGCTGCTCGACCCGGTCCGCTCGGCGTTCGCCAAGGCCAACGGCGTGAAGCCGGCCCTGTTCAGCGCCAATTCCGAGGGCGCCTGCCCGGCCTGCAACGGCGCCGGGGTGGTCTTCACGGACCTGGGGATGATGGCCGGCGTGTCCTCCACCTGCGAGGACTGCGAGGGGAAGCGCTACCAGGCGTCCGTGCTGGACTACCGTCTCGGGGGCCGTGACATCAGCGAGGTGCTGGCGATGCCGGTGCGGGAGGCCGAGGAGTTCTTCGGGTCCGGCGAGGCCCGCGTCCCGGCCGCGCACCGCGTCCTCGGCCGGCTCTCGGACGTCGGGCTCGGCTACCTGACCCTCGGCCAGCCGCTCACCACGCTGTCCGGAGGTGAGCGGCAGCGGCTGAAGCTGGCCACGCACATGGCCGACAAGGGCGGGGTCTACGTCCTCGACGAGCCGACGACCGGGCTGCACCTGGCCGATGTGGAGCAGCTGCTCGGCCTGCTCGACCGGCTGGTCGACTCCGGGAAGTCCGTGATCGTCGTCGAGCACCACCCGGCGGTCATGGCGCACGCGGACTGGATCATCGACCTGGGTCCGGGCGCCGGACACGACGGCGGCCGGATCGTCTTCGAGGGCACTCCCGCCGACCTCGTCGCCGCCGGTTCCACCCTCACCGCGGAGCACCTCGCGGCCTACGCGGGCGTCTGAACGGGCGCCCGTTCCGGGCCCCCGCAAGCACCGAGCCGTCCGGTCGCCGGTATCCCCATACCGGAGGCCGGACGGCCCCTGTGGTGCGACCGGAAACGGCGCGCGGCCCCGGCGCACGGTCTTACCCCCACGGTGGACCGTGCTCCGGCGGGCGCGCCGTCGGCCGTCGGCCGGCTCCGTCGCATCACCAGTCTGTGCCCGGCCGACTCCTCCGGGGGTACTTCCTGACGTCCCCTTCGCACAAGCGGACCGATCTTTGACACGGCCCTGACGTGCCCGTCCGGCGAGGGAGCGGCCCGGACCCGGCCGGAACGGGGCCGGTCGCAAAGCCGGGCCCGCGCCGTTCTGACGGCAGGCGCTATCGCCAGTCGTCCCAGGGCGGGTCCTCGTCCAGGTCGTAGGGCGGCTCCTCGCCGTACGGCGGCTCTTGGGGCGGCGGGGGTTCGGCGGCGGCATCCGCCGTGGCCGGGAGCGGGGCGGGCGCGGCCGGTGCCGTGCCGAAGCCGGCCAGGGCCTCGAGGACCCCTTCGCCGTACTTGGTGAGCTTGGCCTCGCCGACCCCGCCGACGCCGGCCAGTTCCGAGACCGTGCCGGGCAGGCGCGTGGCGATCTCCCGCAGCGTGGCGTCGTGGAAGACGACGTACGCCGGGACGCCCTGCTCGCGGGCCGTCGCGGCCCGCCAGGCGCGCAGGGCCTCGAAGACCGGCACGGCGGCGGCGGGCAGGTCGACCGGTACCCGGGCGCTCTTGCCGGAGCGCGAGCCGGACTCCTTCCGGGAGGGGGCGGCCGGTGCCTTCTCCTTGCGCATCTGGACGGTGCGGCGCCCGCCCAGCACCTCGCCGCTGGCGTCGGTCAGCACGAGGGTGCCGTAGTCGCCCTCGACCGCCAGCAGTCCGAGCGCCAGCAGCTGGCGTACGACCCCGCGCCACTCGGCGGTGCTCAGGTCCGCTCCGATCCCGAACACCGACAGGGCGTCGTGGTCGAACTGGATGACCTTGGCCGTCTTCTTCCCCTGGAGGATGTCGATGATCTGGCCGGCGCCGAACTTCTGGCGCCGTTCCCGCGCCAGCCGCCACACCGTGGACAGCAGCTTCTGCGCCGCCACCGTCCCGTCCCAGGACTCGGCGGGCGTCAGGCAGGTGTCGCAGTTGCCGCAGGGCTCGCCGGTCTGCCCGAAGTACGCGAGCAGCCGGACGCGCCGGCAGTCGACGGTCTCGCACAGCGCCAGCATGGCGTCGAGGTGGGCCGCCAGGGAGCGGCGGTGGTTCTCGTCGCCCTCGGAGCCGTCGATCAGCTTGCGCTGCTGGACCACGTCCTGGAGGCCGTACGCCAGCCAGGCGGTGGCCGGTTCCCCGTCGCGGCCGGCGCGGCCGGTCTCCTGGTAGTAGCCCTCGACCGACTTCGGCAGGTCCAGGTGGGCCACGAAGCGCACGTCGGGCTTGTCGATGCCCATGCCGAAGGCGATCGTGGCCACCACCACGACCCCGTCCTCCCGCAGGAAGCGCGACTGGTTCGCGGCGCGCGTACGGGCGTCCATGCCGGCGTGGTAGGCCACGGCGTCGATGCCCTGCTCCACCAGGAAGGCGGCGGTCTTCTCCACCGAGGCCCGCGACAGGCAGTAGACGACTCCGGCGTCCCCGTCGTGCTCGGTCCTGATCAGCTCCAGCAGCTGCGCCAGCGGCTTGTCCTTGGCGACGATGCGGTACTGGATGTTCGGCCGGTCGAAGCTGGCGACGAAGTGCCGGGCGTCCTCCAGGCCCAGCCGCGCCGCGATCTCGGCGTGGGTGGCCTCGGTGGCGGTGGCGGTGAGGGCGATCCGCGGCACCTTCGGCCACCGCTCGTGCAGCATCGACAGGGCCAGGTAGTCGGGCCGGAAGTCGTGGCCCCACTGGGCCACGCAGTGCGCCTCGTCGATCGCGAACAGGGACACCTTGCCCCGGTCGAGCAGCCGCTGGGTGCCCTCGGTGCGCAGCCGCTCGGGCGCCAGGTAGAGCAGGTCCAGCTCGTCGGCGAGGAAGGCCTGCTCGACGGCCTGCCGCTGGTACGGGTCCTGCGTGGAGTTGAGGAATCCGGCCCGCACCCCGAGGGCGGTCAGCGCGTCCACCTGGTCCTGCATGAGCGCGATCAGCGGGGAGATCACGATGCCGGTGCCGTCCCTAACGAGGGCCGGGATCTGGTAGCAGAGCGACTTGCCGCCGCCGGTCGGCATCAGCACGAGGGCGTCGCCGCCCCCGGCGACCTGCTCGATGATCTGCTCCTGCTCGCCGCGGAAGGAGCTGTATCCGAATACGCGGTGCAGTACCTGCAGGGAGTCGGAGATCTCGGGGGAAGCGTCCGGAAGGGCCATCCGAGAAGCCTAGCGGCCCGCGCCGACAGCCCCGTCCCGCCCGCGGTCGCCGGCGGCCGGGCCCAGCCGCCACAGCGGCCCGGTGCGGCGGTCGCCCAGGGCCGCGAACAGGCCGCGGGCCTCGCCGCCGCTCAGTCCGAGCTCCTCGGTGATCCTGCGGGTGGTGACGTACGCGATCCCCTCCGCCAGCGTCGCACGCTCCCAGGCGGCGAAGCGGGCCCCGACCCGGGCGGGGTCCCGGTCCGGGCGCGGGGCGGGCTGGGCGGCGGGCAGGGCGGCCGCGCGCCGGCGTTCCCGCTCGATCTCCGAGAAGCCGCACACGGCGCGGGAGGCCTCCTCGGCTTCCTCCAGGCCGCGGGTGCCGGCCAGCGCCCGGGCGAGGGGGCTGAGGGCGAGGACGCGGTCCAGGGTGAGCCGGTGGACGCCGGCGGCCCGGGCGTCCAGGCGTACGGGTTGGGGTGCGTCCCGGGTGCCGCAGACCCCGCGCACCCCGCGGGCGGCGGCGACCAGCAGGGCGCCGGCCTCGGAGGGGTGCCAGTGGAAGACCCCGTTCACGGGCTCGGTGTGCGCGGCGTCGAGGGTGAAGGCCGGCTCGCCGAGCCGTGGCAGCAGGGCGTGCGGGGGCACCTCGTTGTCGAGGCCGGGCCCGGCCACGTACACGCGGACCGGCAGTCCCGTGCCCGCGCAGGCGGCGACGGCGAGGGCGTCGCCGAGCGGGCTGCGCAGGGTGGGCTCGTCGCCCCGCGCCACGATGTCGCCGCCCACGTCGACGAGGTCGATCCGGTCGGCCCGGCACCAGCGGGCGGCCGCCGCGATCTGGCGGGTCAGGCCGAGCGTGCCGCCGTAGGGGTCCAGCAGCCCGAGCCGCGGCCGCAGTTCGCCGGACAGGCGCGGGAGCAGGGAGCCGGCCGGAGCGGCGGGCCGCGTCGCGGGGGTGACCAGGGCGAGGTCCGGTGCGACGGACTCGGTGCCGTGGAAGTCGGTGGTGCGCCGGGGCCCCGGGACGGGGTCGACGACCAGCCGCTCCCACGCGTAGGTCAGGACGAGGGCCGGGGTGTCCGCACCGTGCAGGGCGGCGTGGACCATGGCGGCCGTGATCGCGTCGCCGCCACCGCCGGCGGCGACGAGGAGCCTCCGCGCGCTCTTCGCGCTCTTCGTGCTCTTGGTGCTCTGGGTGCTCTGGGTGCTCTCCATGCCGGACACGGATACCCCAGCACCCGGTGCCGCCGCGAGCGCGGCGGATTCCCATACCGGGCCGTTCCGGTACGGAACCCCGGCTTCCACAAAAAGTACATATGAAGCTCTACACACCGAAAGCCGGTTCATGGGAATTGCACTACAGAAAACGGCCCGAGCACGAACCTAAGGTGACGCCCTGTCACCAAGAGTGACGTCATCCGCGTGAGATCCCTTCCGAAAGAGAGCCGCTTCCCGTTATGACGACGCCCGTTCTGCTGCCGACGCCGACCTTCCCGGGCTCCTCCTCCGACACGGATCCCGAAACCCCGTACGAGCAGTACGTGTACGCCTACCCGCACCAGAAGGCGTACCGCCTGCTCGAGAACGGCCCGCTGCTCAGCGACCTGTGGGCCGGGGAGCGCCTCGACGCGCTCTCCCTCTACGCGCACGTCCCCTTCTGCGAGATGCGCTGCGGCTTCTGCAACCTCTTCACCCGCACCGGAGCCCCCGAGGAGGTCACCCGCGACTTCCTCGCCACCCTGGAGCGGCAGGCCCGCGTCACCCGCGAGGCGCTGGAGGCCAAGGGCGAGCCGATCCGCTTCACCCTCGCCGCGTTCGGCGGCGGCACCCCCACCTACCTGACCGCGGACGAGCTCACCCGCCTCTGCGACATCAGCGAGAACATCATGGGAGCCGACCTCAAGGCCGCCTCCTGGTCCGTGGAGACCTCACCCGCGACCGCGACCGCCGACCGGATCGCCGTACTCGCCGAACGCGGCGCGACCCGGCTGAGCATCGGTGTGCAGAGCTTCGTCGACGAGGAGGCCCGCGCGGCGGTACGGCCCCAGAAGCGGGCCGAGGTCGAGGCCTCGCTCGCCCGCCTCAAGGAGGCGCGGTTCCCGATCCTCAACATCGACCTCATCTACGGCATCGACGGCCAGACCGAGCGCACCTTCAGGGTCTCGCTCGACGCCGCCCTCGCCTGGGAGCCGGAGGAGATCTACCTCTACCCGCTGTACGTGCGCCCGCTGACCGGGCTGAGCACCCGCCACGCCAAGACCCTCCAGGACTGGAACGACCAGCGGCTGCGGCTCTACCGCTACGGCCGTGACCACCTGCTGTCCGCCGGGTACGAGCAGACCTCCATGCGGGTCTTCCGCCGCTCCGGCACCGCCGCCGCCGAGGACACCGACGGCAGCGGCATCAGCGAGTACAACCAGCAGGCCGGCATGGTCGGCCTGGGCGTCGGCGCCCGCTCCTTCACCACCGGCCTGCACTACACCACCGACTACGCGGTCGCGGTGCCGGAGGTGCGGCGGATCATCGACGACTACATCGCCACTCCGACGGAGCGGTTCCGGCGCGCGCAGTGGGCGTTCGCGATGGACGACGGCGAGCGGCGCCGGATGTACGTCCTCCAGCACCTGCTGGAGTCCACGGGCCTGAGCACCAGCGCCTACGAGCGGCGTTTCGCGACGCGCTTCGAGGACGACTTCGGGCCCCGGCTCGACTTCCTGCTGAAGCGGAACTGGCTGCGGGAGAAGGGCGGCACGCTGGGACTGACCCCGGACGGCATGGCCTGGGCCGACGCGATAGGCCCGATGTTCTTCTCCGACCGCGTCCGGACGAACATGACCGCCTACCACGACCGTTAGACCGGCTCCCGCCGCGAGGGGGTCGAAGGCTGCGACGGGCGTGCGGGTTCCCGGTGCCGCTCCGGCAGGGATACGAGGACCAGCCCGAGCAGCATCAGCGCCGCGCCGGCCGCCGCCGGCGTCCCGGGTCGCTCGCCCAGCACCGCGACCCCCAGCACCGTCGCCACCAGCGGCTCGGTCAGGCTCAGCGTCCCCGTCGTGGCGGCGCTGAGCCGGCCGACGCCCCGGGTGAACAGCAGGTAGCCGAGGGCGGTGGTGCCCAGGCCCAGCCAGCCGATCAGCGCGAGCGAGCGGCCGGTGGCCAGCCCCTCGGGAGCCACCATCAGGTACGGGGAGACCAGCAGCCCCGCGCACAGCACGCTCACCGGGGCCGCCGCGCCGAGGTCCGCGCCCCCTGCGGCCAGTCGCTTCGACGCGGCGATGTACACGCCGAAGCTCGCCCCGGCCACCACGCCGAAGGCCACGCCCGGCAGATCGGCGCGCGCCCCGCTGCCGGGCAGCAGCAACAGCGCGATGCCCGGCACGGCGCAGCCCGTCCCCCACAGCCAGCGGCGGGTGAGCCGCTCACCGGAGAGCCGGCGGGCGCACAGCCCGCCGGCCACGGGCACGGTCCCGAAGGCGACGGCCGTCGCCAGGGCCGCCCCGCCGCGTTCCACCGCCTGGAGGAAGGAGACCTGGAAGGCGGCCGTCACCAGCACGCTCAGCCCGAGCCACCGGCCCGTTCCGGGCCCGCGCAGGGTGCGCAGCCCCGCCGGACGCACCGTCAGCAGGCTGAGCACGAGCCCGCCCAGCAGCATCCGGCAGGCTCCGAGCGACACCGGGTGCACGCCGGAGTCCGCCCACAGCTGGGCGGGCCCCACCGTCCCCCACAGCACCGCCGCCGCCAGTACGGACGCCACTGCTCCCACGACTTCCCCCCTTCACCACGTACAGAACCTGGCGAACGTATCGGGGCGGGATCCTCCAGACCCACTGGGGGAAACCATGGGATTTCCCTTCGGCGCACGGCCCGCTCCGTGCCTTCGCACAAGGGCCCCCGCCAGGCCGAGGGAGGCTCCGGTCAGGAGCGGGTTCCGGGTGAGGTGGCCGGCGTCCGACCTGAGCTGCATGGAGCCGCCCTCGATCTTGCAGTCGGTGTCGTGACCGTCGGCTCCGCAGTCCAGGTAACGCGGCGGTGCCCCGCCGACGGCAGTCGGCGGGGCACCGGATCACGCGGGTGGGGCGGGATCAGACCTGCGGGACCGGGTAGGTCGGGTACTCCACCCCGGAGACGTGCTGGACCACGCGGATCACCTGGCACGAGTAGCCGAACTCGTTGTCGTACCAGAGGTAGAGGATCGCGTTGTCGCCGTCCACCTTGGTCGCGCCCGCGTCGACGATCGAGGAGTGGCGCGAGCCGACGAAGTCCATGGAGACGGCGTCGGGAGCGGTGGTGAAGTCGATCTGGCGCTTGAGCGGCGAGTGCAGCGAGACGCCGCGGAGGTACTCGAGGACCTCCTCGCGGGTGGTCTCCCGGCCCAGGCGCAGGCTCAGGATGGCGATCGAGACGTCCGGGACGGGGACGCGGATCGAGCTGCCGGTGATCGGGGCCTTGAGGTCGGGCAGCGCCTTGGCGACGGCGGAGGCCGCGCCGGTCTCGGTGATGACCATGTTGAGCGGCGCGGAGCGACCGCGGCGGTCGGCCTTGTGGTAGTTGTCCAGCAGGTTCTGGTCGTTGGTGAACGAGTGGACGGTCTCCACGTGGCCGCGGAGCACACCGTACTCGTCGTCCATCGCCTTCAGCGGCGGGACGATCGCGTTGGTGGTGCAGGAGGCGCAGGACAGGACCCGCTCGTCCGGCTTGATGGTGTCGTGGTTGACGCCGTGGACGATGTTGGGGACGTCGCCCTTGCCGGGGGCCGTCAGGACGACCTTGTCGATGCCCGGGCGCAGGTGCTTGGAGAGGCCCTCGCGGTCGCGCCACTTGCCCGTGTTGTCGATGAGGATGGCGTCGTTGATGCCGTACTCGGTGTAGTCGACCTCGGACGGGTCGTTCGCGTAGATCACCTTGATGGTGTTGCCGTTGGCGAGGATCGTGCTCGTCGCCTCGTCCACCGTGATGGTGCCCTGGAACTGGCCGTGGATGGAGTCGCGGCGCAGCAGCGAGGCCCGCTTCACCAGGTCCTGCTCGCCGCCACCGCGCACCACGATCGCGCGCAGGCGCAGACCGTTGCCGGAGCCGGCCTTCTCGATGAGCAGGCGGGCGACGAGGCGGCCGATGCGGCCGAAGCCGTAGAGGACGACGTCGCGCCCCTCCCGGCGCTCGATCTTGTTCTCGCCGGTGGCGCCGACGACGGCCTCGGCGGTGAAGGCATCGACCGACAGACCGCGGTCGTCGGTCTTGTACGTGGCGGCGAGCATGCCGATGTCGATCTGGGACGGGCCCAGGTCGAGGGCGGTGAGGGCCTGGAGGAACGGCATCGTCTCGGTGACCGACAGCTCCTCGCCGTCGATCTGCCGGGCGAAGCGGTGGGCCTTGAGAATGCTCACGACCGACTTGTTCACCAGGGAACGGCTGTGGAGCAGGATCGTGACGTCCCGTTCCCGGTGCAGCTTCCCGATGAGGGGGATCATCGACTCCGCGATCTCCTCGCGGGTCTTCCAGTTGGCGAACGAGTCCTCGTTGACAGTCACAGACTTTATCTTTCGAGCTAGGCGGCGCTCATATGCTAACCCCCCGCCGGATCGTTCCTTCAAGGGGGGACCGTCCGACCGCCGCCGGGGCCGGGTGCCTGGGGCGGCAGCCGGGCTCCGCCGCCGGCGGCCAGAACCCTCCGCCGTGGAGAAAACGCCGGTGGGCGGGGCACCTCAGTGGACAGGTACGGGGCGGACGGCGGGTTGCTACGTTGCGTCGGCCGCCGGTCCATCGGTCCGCCGGTCCGTCGATCACAGGAGCTGCCGCACATGTCCGACATCCAGGTCCGTGCCGTCCGGCCCGGGGACTTCGCCCAGTGGCGCGCCCTGTACCGGGGCTATGCCGACTTCTACCGGGTGGAGCAGACGGAGGAGGCCGCCGGCACGGTGTGGGCGTGGGTGAACGACCCCGGGCACGAGGTGAACGCGCTGGTCGCCGAGGACGCCGGAGGCCGGCTGCTGGGGCTGGCGCACTACCGGCCGTTCGCCCGGCCGCTGTCCGCGACCGTCGGCTGCTTCCTGGACGACCTGTTCGTGGCCCCCGAGCACCGCGGGTCCGGAGCCGCCGACCTGCTGCTCGGGGCCCTGCGCGAGCTCGCCGCCGAGCGCGGCTGGAGCGTGGTGCGCTGGATCACCGCCGACGACAACCACCGGGCGCGGTCCAAGTACGACCAGGTGGCGACGCGGACCATGTGGGTCACCTACGACATGGCACCAGGCCGCTGATCATCCCCCGGAGGCCGCGTCGTCGCAGGCGGGGCAGGTCCGGTCCGCGTGCTCCGGGGGGTACCAGCCCGACCCGGGGTGCTCGGCGGGCCGCCAGGGGGCCGTCCCCATGGCGAAGGTGTCCTTGCCGCACAGCGTCCTGGGCCCCGGTACGGTGCTCTGCCCGGGGGCGGCGGGCGCCGCGTGCACGCGGACCGGCGCCCGGTCCCCGGGCGCCGCTCCCGCGGTGTCGTCGTACTCGTACACCACGACCGTCGCGCTCATACCTCGACCTTAGGCGCCCCGGCCACGACGACCTAGCGGGACAGCTCCGCGACCCGTTCCAGCTCGTCCCCCCATACGGCCGCGTCGCGCGGCCCGACGTGCGGGGCGGCGACCGAGCGTACGCGGAAGCGGTTGCGGGGGGTGGTCCCGTCGGCCTCGCGGATCATCAGGTCCTGGAGTGCGAGGGGGATCGAGCGGTCCTCGGTGAACCGGAGGAACGTGCGCGGCACCCTGCCCCAGCGGTCCGCCAGCCCGCGGGAGTCGGCGGTCGCGATCGCCGCGGACTCGTCGGGCTCCAGGGTGTTGAGGAGCGCCCACACCTCGGCGTCCGGCCGGTCGGCGGCCAGCGCCTCCTTCATCACGGCGAAGAAGGCCGGGTCGGCCGAGCGCCAGTTGACCCGGTTGACGCCCAGCTCCGGCGGGGTCCTGACGGCCGGGATCCGGAACAGGGAGCTGGAGGAGCCCTCGGGGGCCCTCATCAGGTCGAGCACCGAGATGTGCCGCGTCGGGCAGAAGGCGGAGGCGTACACCAGGTGGGCGATCAGTTCGGGCACCCGGTTGGCGACCGCGTTCAGCGTCGCTCCGCCCAGGCTCTGCCCTACGAGGATCACGGGACCGTTGCGGTGGGCGGCGCGCACGACGCCCTCGACGTGCTCCGCGAAGTCCGCCAGCGTGACCTTGCCGATCGGTGAGGGCTCGGTGCCCAGCCGCTCCAGGTCCTGCGGCGCCTGGTAGGAGAGCGGGAAGTAGGCGCCGAGGCCGTGGCCGGGGAGGTCGACGGCGATCGTCCGGTGTCCGCGCAGGCCCAGTTCGGCGAGGACCGGGGCCCAGCCGTAGGAGTTGCTCGCGGAGCCGTGGACGAGGACGAAGGTGGGCGCGCCGCGCCGGCGGCCGTCGGCGTGCGCGGTGGAGACTCCGGCGCCCACGGCGGCGACCGTGCCCGCACCCGCCGCGGCGGCCCTCAGGACTCCGCGCCGCGACCAGCCGCCGTCCTGGACGATGTCGTTCTGTTCGCTCATACGGGCGACTCTAGGATCGGCCCCCGCCGGGACCGGCGGGATCCGGCCACTGTCCGCTGTCCGGTCGCCTTCCCGCCCCGGCCGCGGCCGTGCCCGGCGGGCTCCGCGCGGGCCGACGCTCCATCAGGTCGTCCGTCCCGGACCCTTGACTCCTTCGGGGGCAGTCGGGATTCTCGTCCCACCCTTGTGCGGGGCATGACAATGCATGCCCGGATCCGCCCGCGCCGCATCCGCCGACCGAGACATGAGTGATGACCTTGACGCCACCGCCCCCACGGCCGTACCGCGGCGCCGCGCGCCGAGGGCGCCGCCGCATCGCACTCCTGACACCGCTCGTGGCCGTGCTCGCCATGCTGCTCGGCCCCGCGCCCCTCTCCTCCGCCGACGGCGGCTCCACGGCCGACGCCGGCTGGTGGAACCCGGCCGCGCGGCCCCAGCCCGACTCGGAGATCAACGTCACCGGCGAGCCCTTCAAGGGCACCGACGCCCAGGGCCGGGTGCGCGGGTTCGTCGACGCGCACGACCACCTGATGTCCAACGAGGGCTTCGGCGGCCGGCTGATCTGCGGCAAGCCCTTCTCCGAGATGGGCGTCGCGGACGCCCTCAAGGACTGTCCCGAGCACTACCCCGACGGGTCCCTCGCCGTCTTCGACTTCATCACCAAGGGCGGGGACGGCAGGCACGACCCCGACGGCTGGCCCACTTTCAAGGACTGGCCCGCCCACGACTCCCTGACGCACCAGCAGAACTACTACGCCTGGGTCGAGCGGGCCTGGCGCGGCGGCCAGCGGGTCCTGGTCAACGACCTCGTCACCAACGGGGTGATCTGCTCGGTCTACTTCTTCAAGGACCGCGGCTGCGACGAGATGACCGCCATCCGCCTGGAGGCGCGGAAGACGTACGACATGCAGGCCTACATCGACACGATGTACGGCGGTCCGGGCAAGGGCTGGTTCCGCATCGTCACCGACTCCGGCCAGGCCCGCGAGGTGATCAAGCAGGGGAAGCTGGCCGTCGTGCTGGGGGTCGAGACCTCCGAGCCCTTCGGCTGCAAGCAGATCCTGGACGTCGCCCAGTGCGGCAGGGACGACATCGACCGCGGCCTGGACGAACTGCACGGGCTCGGCGTGCGCAGCATGTTCCTGTGCCACAAGTTCGACAACGCCCTGTGCGGGGTCCGCTTCGACGAGGGCGCCCTCGGCACCGCGATCAACGTCGGCCAGTTCCTGTCGACCGGCACCTTCTGGCAGACGGAGCAGTGCACCGGCCCGCAGAAGGACAACCCGATCGGCCTCGCGGCGGCTCCGGTGGCACAGAAGGAGCTCCCGGCGGGCGTCTCGCTCCCCTCGTACTCCGCCGACGCGCGCTGCAACAAGCGCGGTCTGACCGAGCTCGGCGAGTACGCCGTCCGCGGGATGATGAAGCGCGGGATGATGCTGGAGATCGACCACATGGGCGTCAAGGCGGCGGGCCGGGCCTTCGACATCCTGGAGTCCGAGTCCTACCCCGGCGTCATCTCCTCCCACAGCTGGATGGACCTCGGCTGGACCGAGCGGCTCTACAAGCTGGGCGGATTCGCCGCCCAGTACATGAGCGGCTCCGAGGCCTTCAGCGCGGAGGCCAAGCGGACGGATGCCCTCCGCGACAAGTACGACGTCGGTTACGGCTACGGCACCGACATGAACGGCGTCGGCGGCTGGCCCGGCCCCCGGGGCGCGGACACTCCGAACCCGGTGAAGTACCCCTTCCGCAGCACCGACGGCGGCTCCGTCATCGACAAGCAGACCACCGGACAGCGCACCTGGGACCTCAACACCGACGGCGCCTCGCACTACGGCCTGGTCCCCGACTGGATCGAGGACGTCCGGCTCGTCGGCGGCCAGGACGTGGTGGACGACCTCTTCAAGGGCGCCGAGTCCTACCTCACCACCTGGGGAGGCTCCGAGCGGCACAGGTCCGAGGTGAACCTCGCCACCGGCTCACCGGCGTCGGCTTCGTCCTCGGAGTGGTGGAACCCCTTCGTCGACTACTCCCCCGGCCGGGCCGTGGACGGCGACCCGGGTTCCCGCTGGGCCAGCGAGTGGAACGACGCCCAGTGGCTGCGCGTCGACCTCGGCTCCGCGCACCGGATCGGACGCGTCACCCTCGACTGGGAACAGGCGTACGGGAAGGCGTACCGGATCGAGGTCTCCACGGACGGCGCCACCTGGCAGACGGCCTGGTCCACCACCGAGGGCGACGGCGGCCTGGACACGGCCCGGTTCGCCGGGGTGACGGCCCGGTACCTGCGCGTCCAGGGGGTCCAGCGGGCCACCCGGTGGGGGTACTCCCTCCGCGAGCTCGGTGTCTACAGCAGCTGACACCACCGGCGGGGGGGGGGGGGGGGGAGGGGGGGGGGGGGCCCCCCCTCCCACCCCCCCCCCCCCCCCGCCCCCCCCCCCCCCCCCCCCCCCCCCTCTCCTCAATCTGGGAAGAGGGCCGGACACAACGGGACAACACCACACAGAA
>NZ_JBVHWK010000002.1:0-15204 GCF_055569445.1 Streptomyces sp. NPDC029122
TCCTTCGACATCGACGCCAACGGCATCATGCACGTCACGGCCAAGGACCTCGGCACGGGCAAGGAGCAGAAGATGACCGTCACCGGCGGCTCCTCACTGCCCCGCGAGGACATCGACCGCATGGTCCGCGAGGCCGAGCAGCACGCCGAGGAGGACCGCCGCCGCAAGGAGGAGGCCGAGACCCGCAACCGCGCTGAGCAGCTCGTCTACCAGACGGAGAAGCTGCTGCGCGACAACGAGTCCAGGATCCCGGCCGACGTCAGGACGGAGACGGAGAAGGCGATCGGGGACCTGAAGGAGAAGCTCAAGGGCCAGGACACGGCCGCCGTCCGCGCGGCGACGGAGCGCGCCGGTGCCGTCGCGCAGAAGATCGGAACCGCTCTGTACGAGCCCCAGGGAGCGGCCCCGGGCGGTGGCGGACCGGCATCCGGCACAGGGCCGTCCGGTGACGGATCGTCCGGCACGGAGGAAGAGGTCGTCGACGCGGAGATCGTCGACGACGAGGGCTCGAAGGGAGGCGTGCGATGAACCCGCCGAAGGCTTCCGGCGGACCGAGGAAGCAGCCGCCCCCCATCGTGATCAGGGACAAACGCCGCATCGACCCCGTCACCCTCCAGCTCAGGGCGGCGGACAGCGGCCCGTCTCCGAGCCTGCCCGCGCGGACGGAGACCCGTCCCGGCGAACACGGAGCCCCCAGCGGCACCCCCGCCGGGGACACCGCTCTGCGGAGCCGGCTCGCCGAACGCACCGCCGACCTGCAACGCCTGAAGGCGGAGTACGACAACTACCGCAAGCGGGTCCAGCGCGACCGCCTCGCGGTACGGGAAATCGCCGTCGCGAACGTCCTGGGCGGGCTGCTGCCCGTCCTGGACGCGATCGACCAGGCCCGTGAGCACGATGACGTCGGCCCGGGCCTGCGAGCGGTCGCCGACGCGCTGGAAACCCAGCTCGCCGCGCTCGGTCTCCAGGAGGTCGGCGCCCCGGGAGAGACCTTCGACCCCGCCCGTCACGAAGCGGTCTCCTACCAGCGGTCCGACGAGGTCGACCGGCCCACCTGCACCACCGTGCTGCGCCCCGGCTACCGGGTCGGACAGCACCTGCTGCGCCCGGCCCAGGTCACGGTGAGCGAACCGCCGGACCAGGAGGAACCCGGCCGCCCCGGCGGCCCGTGATCCCCGTGGGGCGGGTCAGGCCGTGGTGTCCTCCGTTCGGACGCGGACCCGCCCGGCCGCGTCCAGCCGGGACAGCCGCTCGTGTTCCCCGGAGGCCCAGCGCCGGACGCGGTCCGGCTCCAGGGGGGTGCCGTGTCCGACGTGGAGCCTGGTCGGGTTCAGGGCGAGCATCCTGCGCAGGCTGGCCAGGTTGAGCAGCGGGTCGTCGTGGAAGGGAGGGTTGGCCGGCCGGCCCCGGACGAGACCGAAGAAGGAGTTGGCGATCAGGTCGCCGGCGACGAGGTCCCCTTGGGCGGTGAGGACGGAGACCGACCCGGCGGTGTGCCCGGGGGTGGGCATGACGCGCGCCGCGATCCCGAATTCCTCCAGGTCCGTCTCGCCGGTCAGGAGGACGTCGGGTTCGAACGGTTCGACCCGTACGTGCAGGTTCTCGTTCCTGGCCATGAGGCGGCCCATCGGCCCGGTCGGCAGATAGGGCTCGCGGACCCGGCCGGTACGGAAGGGGCCGAGGTCGGCGATGTGTCCCGCCACGGGGGCCCCGGTCAGGCGGCGCAGTTCGGCGGCCGCACCGAAGTGGTCGATGTGGCCGTGCGTGAGGACGATCAGCGACACGTCGGCTGGGTCCACACCGTGTGCGGCGATCCGTTCGTGGATCCTGCGGCCGCTGCCGGGTATTCCGGCGTCGACGAGGACGGGCCGGCGGCCCAGCAGCAGGTACGCGTTGACGTGGTGCCGGCCCATGACCGGGATCGGGACGACCTTGGTTCGGGACACTGCTCTCTCCTCGGGGCATGGCTGTGCTCCGCCGCGCGCGGTGGTCCGCGGGCGCCGGGGGACGGTGACGGGTGGATCAGTGGAAGCGGCGCCGGTACTGTGCGGGAGTGGTCCCGAGGCGGCGCCGGAAGGAACGGTGCAGGCTCTCGACGGAGCCGAGGCCGCTGAGGGCGGCGACCTCCGGCAGGCCGTGACCGCTGTCCTGGAGCAGTCGGCGGGCGGCCTCCAGCCGGACGGACTCGACGTAGGCGGCCGGGGTGGTGCCGGTGCGCCGGTGGAACAGCCGGGAGAAGTGGCGCACGCTCAGGTGCAGTCGCGCCGCCAGCGCTTCGGCGGACAGGTCCTCGGTGAGGTGTTCGCCGATCCACATGCGCAGGCCGTCGATCCGGTCGCCGGGATCGGCCGGAAGGGCGAGCGGGACACTGAACTGGCTCTGGCCGCCGGCTCGTTTGACGTACATGACCATCGTGCGGGCGGTGGCCAGGGCCAGTTCGGGTCCGTGGTCCTCGGTGACCATGGCCAGCGCCATGTCCATCCCCGAGGCGATGCCGGCGCAGGTCCACAGACGGCCCTCCCGGATGAAGATCGGGTCGGGATCGACGGTGACAAGCGGATGATCGGCGGCCAGCCGCGCTGCCGTCCGCCAGTGGGTGGTGGCCGAGAGACCGTCGAGCAGGCCGGCCGCGGCCAGCAGGTGCGCGCCCGAGCAGACGGACCCCAGCCGGTGCGCTCCCGGTGCCGCACCGCGGAGCCAGTCGATGAACCCGGCGTCGAGCACCGGCTCCACCCCGTGGCCGTCCACGCGGACGGCGCCCGACACGAGCAGGGTGTCAACGTCGCCGTCCACCTTGTCCAGCGCCAGATCGGCCATCAGCCGGATCCCGCCGGCGGTGACCACCGGCTCACCGCCGGCGGTCGCGATGCGGACGGTGTAGCCGCGCCGGCCGGTGCCGGCGACCCGGGTGGCGATCGAGAACACCTCGGCCGGCCCCGTGACGTTGAGCAGTTCCACACCGGGGAAGGCGGCGAGGACGACTCTGTGCGGTGGAAGCATGTGCCGATCATTTCGCGCCACCGCGAGGGCCGCAATGACCGTGTTCTGTCAGATCCGGACACGAGGGCGCGGGGTGCGCCGGTCAAGGGTCCCCGCCCGGACCCCGTCATCGCCCGGACCCCGCCGTCGGTCGGACCGTGCCCACTCCGCCATGTGACCGTGCCGGCGGACCACCGGAACACGAAGGGGCCGTTCCGGAGTGATCCGGAACGGCCCCCTCGCTCACTTCCGGGCGCCGGCCGCCGGGGCCGCGCGGGTGAGGGCGCAGGTGCCGTCCTCGCACTGGCGCTCCAGACGGCCCCGCGAGACGGTCTGCGCCAGCCCCACCATCCAGCAGGTGGGGCAGCCGCGGAACGCGATCAGGGACAGCGGGGCCGCCAGGAGCACGACCGGGCCGAAAGCGGGCACCAGGGCGACCGAGCCGATGATCAGCCCGAAGCCGATGGCGCCGCGTACCAGATGGCGCGGGACGGACCTGCTGGCGAAGTCCGGACCGGAAGGTGCGGATCGTACGGGCTTCACGGTGTCCATGGGGTTCACGGTCGTGGGTCTCCTCCGACTGGTGGGGTGACGGCACCCTCGGCGCCCGGGCCGGCCGGCGAGGCCAGAGCGAGGCGAAGGGCCGCGCGTGCCCTGTGCAGCCGCGACTTCATCGCGGCGGTGCTCAGGCCCAGCGCGTGGGCGACGGTCCTGCCGGGCAGGCCCTGCACGTCCCGCATGATCAGTACCTGGCGCTGGTCCCGGGGGAGGGCGCCGACCGCGGCCGCGATCCTCTCCGCCTCCAGCCCGCGCAGGACCGCCTCCTCGGCGGACGGTTCCGCGGAGGCCTCCGGTCCGGCCGGTGCCCCGTCGCCCCGCGGGGCGAGCAGGCGCACCTGCCGGAGGCATTCGTTGCGCACGATGCGGAACATCCACGAGGCGAGCGCGCCGGTGGCCCGCAGGGTGCCGATCTTCCGGTAGAGGATGATCAGCGCCTCCTGCGCCGCGTCCTCAGCGTCCTGCGGCGAGGCGCACAGCGTGAGGGCGAACTTCCGTACGTGGGGCTGCGATTCCATCACGACGGTGGTGAGCGAGGGGACGTCGCCGTCCTGCGCGGCCTTGATCAGCCGATCGTCCGGCCAGTGGAAGCGTTGGTTCATGTGCTGCTCATTTCCGGCGGGTGCCGTGAGTGCGGTCGCTGGTCAGCCCCGGCTCCTGTAGCGCCGCATCAGGTGCCAGCCGCACGCGCCGATGAGCAGGACTCCGACCACTACGAAGCCAGTGATCATCATTGGGGTTCCTCCGGGTTCTGCCGTGTGTTCGATCGGTACACGGACAAGAGGCGGAGAGGGACCGGAAGGATTCGCCCCCGGCCGGATTCTCTCCCGATCCCGTGCCGACGACGGCCCGGACCTCCGCATCCACGCCCCGGTCCGCCGACGGCACCTCTACGATCGGCGGCAGGTACCACCCTGGCCCGCGGCTACGACCGCCCACTGCCCCACCCGGCCGTGCCCGGTGCCGACATCACCACCACCGCCGCGGAGGCAAGAGGCCGATGACGCCCGTCCCGTTCACGTCCGACGACACCGCCCACCTCGCCGAAGCCCTCGACCAGGCCGTCGCGGACGGTGCCGCCCCCGGCGGCGTCATCGCCCTCGGAACCCCCGGCGAGCCCCCGCGCTTCCTCCGGGCCGGCCGGATCGCCGACGAACTCGGCGACACCGCACCGGGCCCCGACACGCTCTACGACCTCGCCTCCCTCACCAAGGTCGTCGCCACCTGGCCGCTCGTCTGCCAGGCCCTCGATGCCGAAGTCCTCTCCCGTACCGCCCCGGTGCGCGACTTCCTGCCCGCGATCGACGGACCGGCGCCCAGCGGGGAGGCCACCATCGAGCAGCTCCTCACCCACACCGCCGGTCTCAAGGCGTCCACCCGCCTGGACCACTACCGCGGCGCCGACCGGCCGCTGCACGAACTCCTGTGCCGCGAACCCCTCGAAGGCACCCCCGGCGAGCACCGGTACGTCAACCGCGGCTACATCCTCCTCGGCCTGGCCCTCGCCCACGCCCACGGCAGCCCCCTCGACGAACTCGGCCGCGCCCTGTGGGACGAACTCGGCATGGCCGGTACGACGTACGGACCCGTCGCCCGCGGACCGCGGGTCGCCCCCACCGAACGCCGCATCCCCGGTGCCCCCCGGATCTGGGGCACCGCACACGACGACAACGCCGCCCTCCTCGGCGGCGTCGCCGGCCACGCCGGGGTCTTCTCCACCGCCCGCGACCTCGCCCGCTACGCCGAGCACCTCCTCGCCCCCGCCGGCCGACCGCACGGCTGGCTCCGCGCCTCCACCCTGCCCTTCGCCCCGATCGAGCCGGGCATCGACCGCGGCCTGTCCTGGATCCGCGCGCCCGGCGGGGTCGCGTACCACCACGGGTTCACCGGCACCAGCCTCTACCTCGCCCCGGGTTCGGGCCGCTACCTCGCCATCCTCACCAACGCCGTCTACCACGGCGAAGCCCGCCGCCGCACCGCCCCCCTGCGCGCCCTCGCCCTGAAGGCCATCACCGCCACCTGACCCCCGGCGAGGCCCACGTACGGCAAGGCGCAGACGCCATCCGATCGGCGGAAAGACGGAGAAAACGCTTGGACGGCGTCAGCGGTCCTGCGGAACACTGCGACTCCTGTCCTGACGCCGCTCACACCGCACAGGGTTGGTATGGGATCTCCTGAGTCACAGCAAAGTCCTCCGGGCAGGGGCCCGGTACTCCTCGCACTGCGCCACTACGGACGGGAGCTGGTCCGGCTCCGGTGGCTGGCCCTGCCCGCCATGCTGCTCCCCGCACTGGGCAACATCGGCATCAACTACATCGCGCCGCTCGTCGTCGCCAAACTCGTCGGCCGGATCGCGGGCGACGACGGCGCCGTCGCCGCGGGCATCGGCCCGGTCCTGCCGTACGTCATCGGGTTCGGCGGCGTCCTGCTGCTGTCCGAGGCGCTGTGGCGGCTCGGACTGCACTGCCTCAACCGCGTCGACGCCTTCGGCGTCGAGCGGCTCTACGTACTCGGCATGGACGAACTGTTCGCCAAGGACGCGGCGTTCTTCCACGACAACTTCGCCGGATCGCTGACCAAGCGGGTCCTCAGCTTCGCCTCCCGCTTCGAGGAGTTCGTCGACACCCTCACCTTCCAGATCGTCGGCAAGTTCGTACCCCTGATCTTCGGCTCGGTGGTGCTGTGGCAGTACGAACCGCTCCTCGTCGTCGGGCTCCTGACGATGATCGCGCTGACGGCACTGTGCGCGACCCCCCTCATCCGCCGCCGTCAGGCCCTCGTCGACGAGCGTGAGGAGGCCATCGCCCGGGTCTCCGGACACGTCGCCGACAGCCTGATGAACATGGACACGGTCCGCGCGTTCGCCGCCGAGGAACGCGAGGCCGCCGAGCACCGTAAGCGGGTCGCGGAATCGCGGCGGCTCATGGTGCGCTCGTGGGACTACGGCAACCTGCGCATCGACACGCTGGTCGCGCCGATGTCCGTACTGACCAACGCGCTCGGCATGCTGGTCGCGGTGGGGCTCGCCGGGAGAGGGCACGGCGTGGAGACGGTCGTCGTCGCCTTCACCTACTACAGCAACGCGACGCGGATCATGTTCGAGTTCAACCAGATCTACCGCCGCCTCGAAAGCTCGATGACGGAGGCCGCACAGTTCACCGCGCTGCTGCTCACCCCGCCGACCGTCCTCGACCCGAAGTCCCCGGAACCGCTGCTGCCCGAGGGCTCCGACGTACGCTTCGAAGGGGTCCGCTTCGCCCACACGGGCGCGGAACCGCTCTTCGACGGGCTCGACCTGGCCGTACCCAGCGGGACGAAGATCGGCCTCGTCGGCCGCTCCGGCGGGGGCAAGACCACCCTCACCCGGCTGCTGCTGAGGATGACCGACATCGACGGCGGACGGATCACGGTCGGCGGGCAGGACATCAGCCGGGTGTCCCAGAGCGACCTGCGCGGCCTCATGGCGTACGTGCCGCAGGAGCCGGCGATGTTCCACCGCACCCTCAAGGAGAACATCGCGTTCGCCCGGCCGGACGCCACCGACGCGGAGATCCGCCGGGCCGCCGAGGCGGCGCACGTCACGGAGTTCGCCGACGCCTTGCCGGACGGCTTCGACACCATGGTCGGCGAGCGCGGGGTCAAGCTGTCCGGCGGACAGCGCCAACGGGTCGCGCTCGCCCGGGCGATCCTGCGCGACGCCCCGATCCTGCTGCTCGACGAGGCCACCAGCGCCCTGGACTCGGAGAGCGAGATCCTCGTCCAGGACGCCCTCTGGCGGCTCATGGAAGGGCGGACGGCGCTCGTCGTGGCGCACCGGCTCAGCACCGTCGCCACCATGGACCGGCTCGTCGTCCTCGACCACGGCCGGATCGTGGAGCAGGGCACCCACCAGGAACTGCTCGCCGCGGACGGCGCCTACGCCAAGCTGTGGCAGCACCAGTCGGGCGGCTTCCTCGACGACACCCCCACCGCCGGCGCCGACGTGCGTCCGTGACCCCGCGCCCCGCTGCCCGCCGTGCCACCCGGGTACGGCGGGAAGCGGGGCGCGGACGGCCGCGGCCCCCGGGCCCCCTACGATCCGGCGCGTACGAGGGCGGCCGCGAGACGGGCCAGATCCTCCGGCGCCACCAGGGCCGCGAGGCCGTTCGCGGTGCGCGGGAGCCCGAGTCCCGCGGCGGCCGACAGGGAGCGCCCGTCGAAGCAGGGGCGCAGGGCGGGCCAGACGGCCTGGACCTCCCGGCAGAAGATGTCCGCGCCGACCGGCCCGATCCGCGGAACCTCGCGCAGCAGCGCGCACAGAACCTCCCGGTCGCCCGCGGCCCGGTCCCGCAGCCGGCGCAGATCACCGCCGTAGCGGTCCAGCAGCAGCTCCGCGCCTTCTCCCAGGGCGGTCGCGGTGCTCTCGTCGTAGCGGACGTAGTGCCCCCGCCCGAGGGCGGCCACCCGCGTGCGCCACGACGAGCCCGCCATCGCGCGGGGCGTGCGCAGCCCGGCCGCGAAGAGCTCCCGGGCGGCGGCCGTCGCGGTCTCCGCCCTGATCGGAGCCGAGAACAGGACGGTGAGCACCAGCAGCCGGTACAGCGGCGCCGGCTTGTCACGCAGCCTGATCCCGGCCTCCTCGGCGTACGTCCGCCCGTGCTCGCGCAGCAACTCCGCGACCACCCGGTCCCTTCCCATGGCTCCCTCCTGCCCCGCCTGGCCCCGGCGACTCGCGTTAGCCTCTCGGCATGAATCACGGGGAGGGCGAGGGCGCGCTGGTTCTGGAGGCGCGGAAGATGCTTGCCGCAGGGCAGAGCGAGGAAGAGGTCCTCGCGGAGCTGGCCGCGAGGACCGGGAACTGGGGTGTCTGTGTCCTGGCGGTGTGCCTGGCCCTGGGCGTGCCCCGGAGTGACGCCGAGGCGCGACTCCACGAGGTCGAGCCGCTTCTCACGGAATTCGTGGTGGTTGAGGAGGAAGACCTCGCCTTCATTCTGACGTTCGGGGACGTCTTCATCGTGGACCGAGTGCTTGAGGAGCACGAGGAGCACATCCGCGACCTGCTGGGCACCGCCGCCGGCGCCTCCGGAGGCTATCCGGGCAGCCTGCTCGGATGGTTTCGCACCGGGGAACTCACGAAGCTCTTCCTCTACTTCGCCAAGGCCGGGGTCCGGGGCGGGGGCTCGCCGCCCGATTTCTGGGCCGCCATGACTACGGCCGGCGAACTCCTGGCGAGCCAGGGCGGCCCGGACCATGCGGAGGTGACCGCGGGGCTGGAACGTTGCCGCGAACAGGCCGCCGCCATCGGCGCGAAGTAGCGCCGGCATCGACGGACGACCTCCGCCTGAGCAGGCGGCCCCGCCGGCTCAGGCGGTCCAACGGTCCCGCGCCAGTATTCCGGGCCAGCCGCTTCGGCAGAGCGAACACTTCGACGCCATCGTGCAAGGGGGTCCGGTGACCCACTCCGGCCACGGCCCAGCCGAGGCTCCGCGGTGCGACGGGACCCGTCCGGGGGCGCCGTCGGGAGGCGGTGGCGGGCGGAGCGGCAGACGATGGAGGCGTGCAGGTGCTACATGAGCGGGCCCCCGTGAGCGGGGCTCCATGAACGAGCGGGTCCCGGTCGAGGAGCTGATCAGCAGCGCCGCGCAGTCCGCCGGCGGCTGGCTGGGCGCGCTGCCCGTCGCGCTCGTGGCCACCGGTGCCGACGGGACGATCGTGCGCTGGAACCAGGTCGCGCAGGAGCTGCTCGGCTACACCCCGCCCCAGATGCTCGGCCGCCACATCGCCGACCTGCTGCACCCCGGCTCCGACCGCAGCCTGGGCCGCTCCCTGTGGGAGGCGGCCGCCTCCGGGCGCGGGGTGATGGGCACCGTCACGGCCTGGCACCGCGACGGGCACCCCCTGGAGGTGGAGATCTGGGCCTCCCCGGTGTCCGACCGGCAGCACGGCTCGACGGTGCTGGTCTTCGCGGCCGACGCCCACGCGGCCCGGCGCATCCGAGGGTCCTCCGCCGTCTGGGACGGCCTCTTCGCCCGCTCGCCCGTCGGCATCGCCATCCTCGACACCCAGCTGCGGTTCCTCCAGGTCAACGCCGCCCTCGAAGCCATGAACGGGCTGCCCGAGTCGGCGCACGTGGGACGCCGCCTGGCCGAGATCCTTCCCGAGGTGAACGCCCTCGAGATGGAGGAGGCCATGCGGCAGGTCCTGGAGACGGGGGAGCCGGTCCTGGACCGCCGCCGCGTCGGGCGGACCCCCTCCCAGCCGGACCACGACCGGGTGTGGTCGTGCTCCTACGTCCGGGTGGAGGACCCCGCCCGGATGCCGATCGGGGTCATCGCCTCCCTCGTCGACATCACCGAGCAGCAGCGCGACCACGTCGAGGCCGAAGCCGGCCGGCGCCGGCTCGCCCTGCTCAGCGAGGCCAGCATCCGCGTCGGCTCCAGCCTGGACCTGGAGCGGACCGCGCAGGAACTCGCCGACCTGGCCGTACCGCGCCTCGCCGACGCCGTCACCGTCGACGTGCTCGACGCCCTGGCCCGCGGGGACGAGCCCGGCATGGGGCTCACCGGCGGGGTGGCCCTGCGCAGGCTCGGCCGGGCGCCGCTGTCCGGATCGAGGCTGACCGACATCCTCGCCCCGCTCGGCCGCACCCTCACCTTTCCCATGACCGCCCCCTACACCCAGGCCCTCGCGGCCCGGCAGCCCTTCCTCATCGCCCGCCTCGACGAGCAGGCCATAGCCCCCGCCGCCCGGCACTCGGCCAAACCCGCGCAGCTGCTCACCGCGGGAGTGCACTCCTTCGCCATGGCCCCCCTGGTCGCCAGGGACTCGGTGCTCGGCGTCGCCACCTTCTACCGCACCCGCCCGGTGGGCCCGTTCACCGCCGAGGACGTCACCCTCGCCGGAGAACTCGCCGCCCGCGCCGCGCTCAGCATCGACAACGCCCGGCTCTACCACCGCGAGCACGAGACCGCCGTCATCCTCCAGCGCAGCATGCTCCCGCAGCACATCACCCCGCCGCCCGGCATCGAGGTCAGCCACCGCTACCTGCCCGCGAGCGACGTCAACGAGGTCGGCGGCGACTGGTACGACGTCCTGGCCCTGTCCGGCGGCAAGGCGGCCCTGCTGATCGGCGACGTGATGGGCCACGGCATCGCCGCCGCCGCGGTGATGGGCCGGCTCTCCGCCTCCGTACGCTCCCTCTCGCGCCTGGACCTCTCGCCCGTGCGGCTGCTGCACCAGATGGAAGCCGCGCTCGCCGACCTGGCCGAGCCCATGCTGGCCACCTTCCTCTACATCGTCTGCGACCCGGCCGCGGGACGCTGCACCGTCACCCGCGCCGGACACCCGCCCCCCGCCCTCGCCCTCCCCGACGGCACCGTCCGCCTCCTGGACACCCCGCCCGGCGTCCCGCTGGGCGTCGGCGGCATCGCGTTCACCCCCACCGAGGTCGAAGTGCCCCCGGGCAGCCTCCTCGTGCTCTACACCGACGGACTCATCGAGGCGCGCGGCAGCGACCTCGACGAGCGGCTGAACGAGCTGACGCAACTCCTCGCGGACCCCCAGCGCCAGCTGGACCACGTGTGCGACTCGCTGATCACGCACCTCGTCCCGGCGGCGGCCGACGACGACATCGCGCTGATGGTCGCGAGGGTCGGCGGCTGACCTCCAGCCAGGCGACCTGGCGCACCGAGCGGACCTTCTGACCGGGCCGGAACAGGGCCGGCGGGCCGGGGATCCCCACCGAAGCCGGGGATCCCCACGGAAGGCGTGGGGATCCCCGGCCGCCCGGGTCAGCCCTTGCCGAGGAGCCCGTTCATCCGGGCGATCTCGGCGCTCTGCGAGCTGATGATGGCGGCGGCCATGTCCTTGGCGGGCTGGTACTTCCCGCTGGACCGCTCCTTCTCGGCCATGGCGACGGCGCCCTCGTGGTGCTTGACCATCAGCTTGAGGAACGCGGTGTCGAAGGCCTTGCCGGTGGCCTTCGTGAGCTGGTCCATCTCCTCGTCCGTCATCATCCCGGACATGGAGTGGCCGCCGTGGCCGCCGTCGTGCGCCGAATCGGCCGACGGGACCGGCTCGCCCCAGGCGCCCAGCCAGCCGGTCAGGGTCTTGATCTCCGGGTCCTGGGCCTTCTTGATCTCGGCGGCGAGCTCCTTGACCTCCGCCGATCCGGCGCGGGTCGCGGCGAGGTCGGCCATGTCGACCGCCTGCCGGTGGTGCGGGATCATCCCCTGGGCGAAGGCGGTGTCGGCGGCGTTGTTCGGGGCCTGCGCGCTGTCGGCGGGAGCCGGTCCGGAGGACTTGGCGGTGGGGGACGCGGACGCCGAGGCCCGGCCGGGGCTGTCGTGAGCGGGGGAGCCGGAGCCGTCCTTCCCGCCGCAGGCGGCGAGGACGAGGGCGGCGGTGGCGGCCGCGGCCAGCCCGGTGGTGCGGCGGAGCGGGGAACGCTTGACGGTCATGGTGGTGCCTCTCCTGTGCTGGGGTCGTACGGGGTGCTCGGCCGGGTGGAACGCCGGCAGGGGCCGCCCTATACGCGCAGGAGTTGCAGTTCGCCGAGTGACGGGGGCGCGCGGCCGTACGCCGTCGCCCGCAGGACGGTGCCGTGCGCCGCCACGACCGCGGCGGGGATCCCGCCGGGTGCGGCCGCCGGGGGGTGCAGGACCGGGGCGCCGCTGGTGCCCGATGCCGCGCAGGTGGGGTCGGCGTGCTGGGCGTGCCCGTCGGCGGGGCCGCCGTGCCGGGCGTCGCCCGCATGAGCGCGCCCACAGGGGTCGGCGGACGGGTGCCCGACCGCGGCAGTGTGCGCCGCCGCGGACGTGTGCGCCGCGGCCGGCGGGACCGCTCCCGGGCCGAGGCCGTGCATGCCGACGATCCCCATGAGCAGGGCCAGTACGAGGAGCAGCTGGGCGGGCAGCCGGGAAGGCCTTCTCCCGCCCGCGGCCCGTGCGCCCGTACTCGTACCCATGGTGGCATCGTAGAGGCCTCGCGGCCCATACTCCAAAGGGGTACGGGGTATGGCGTGCCGCCCGGACGCCGGGCGAACGGGTCGTCTCAGGCCGGAGCCACCGGGCGGCCCGAGTGGAGCTCCAGCGGGCCGGTGCCTTCGGCCAGGGCGGTCAGGCAGGCTTTGATCTGTCGGCGCAGCCGGGGTTTGACCAGCCCCCGCAGCTCATCGCGGCGCGCCGTGCGCCACTCCAGCAGCTCGGCGGGCGGCAGCCGGACCGCCGCGAGGTCGGCCGGGCCGAGGACCCCGCCGTCGTAGAGGAAGCGGATCCGCGCCGGGTAACCGGGCCGGTGGCTCCAGTCGACGGCGAGGAGGCGGCCGGGGGCCCGTACGAGCCCGGTCTCCTCCCGGACCTCGCGCGCCGCCGCGTCCCGGGGGGTCTCGCCGAGGTCGCTGTCGACGCCGCCGCCGGGCAGCAGCCAGCGGTCCGGCTCGCCGTACCCGGGCCGGACGAGCAGGATCCCGCCGGCCCCGTCGGTGAACACCACGTTGGCGGCGGTGAGGGCCTTGGGCCGGGCGGCGCGGTGGCCGGCGTCGTCGTAACGGCCCGCGTGCTCCAGGGCGGCGCGGTCGGCCGGATCCAGCCCGGCCGGCGAGCCGGGCTGCGGGACGCCGTCGACCAAGTGCGCGACGGAGCCGGAGTACAGGGCGGCCAGCCCGGCCCGCAGCCGGGGCGCGAGCCGGTCGGACAGCTGCTCCGCGGCCTCCTCCGGGGTGAGCCAGCGGGCCTCGGCGACCTCGCCGTCCGCGAAGGTGATCCCCTCGACAGCGGCGCGGGTCAGCGGCCCCACGAGGTACACGTGCACCACGATCGAGCGGCCGAGCGCGCCCGGCGGACAGGAGTCCACGGCCAGCAGCCGGCCGACCGGGACGGACAGGCCGAGCTCCTCCGCCAGCTCGCGGGCCAGGCCCTCCTCCGGAGTCTCGGTGTCCTCCACCGTGCCGCCGGGCAGTTCGAAGCCGTCCTTGTACGAGGGAGTCAGTACGAGGACCCGCCCCCGCGGGTCCAGCACGATCCCGGTCGCGGCCACGAGCGGGGCCGGCCGGCCGGCGTAGTAGGCGCGGACGGCGTCGGGCGTCGGGCGGTCGGGCACGGCGGCGGCTCCGGAATCTGGATCCTGGCGGGGGTCGGGTCGGGAGGAGGAGTCGGCGGCGCGGCGGCCGCGACGGGGGCGGGCGCCCCGGGCGGGACCGGGACGTACCGGAATCAGTACCACGTCCGGGCCCGGCGGCCCGGCTTTCAGGCGCGTACGACGAGCAGTCCGCCCATGGTGACCATCGTCGCGGCGACCAGCCCGTCCAGCGTCCGCCAGGCGGCGGGCTTCGCGAGCACGCCGCTGAGCAGCCGGGCACCGTAGCCGAGGGTGCTGAACCAGACCAGGCTGGCCAGTCCGGCCCCGATCCCGAAGGCCCAGCGCAGATCACCCCGGTCGGCGGCCAGCGAGCCCACCAGCAGCACGGTGTCGAGGTACACGTGCGGGTTGAGCCAGGTCATGGCGAGGCAGGTGAGCACCGCCGCGCGGGCCGAACCGGCGGTGGCGCCCTCGGAGCTCAGCGCCGCCCCGGGGACGGGACGCAGCACGCGCCGGGCCGCGAGGATCCCGTAGCAGATCAGGAAGGTGCCCCCGGCGATCCCGACGGCGGTCAGGGCGGCCGGCCAGGCCGTGACGAACGCGCCGACCCCGGCCACCCCCAGGAAGATGAGGACCGCGTCGGAGACGGCGCAGATGGCCACCACCGCCAGGACGGCGTGCCGGCGCGCGCCCTGGCGCAGCACGAAGGCGTTCTGCGCGCCGATCGCGACGATGAGGGAGAGACCGGTACCGAAACCGGCCAGGAGTGCTGTGGTGATGCCGTTCGTCATGCTCCGACCGTAAGGACGGCGCGTCGCTGAGTACAGCTAAAGATATTTACGTATCATTAGCGCTCGTGATGGACGAGCTTCCCCTGGAGCAGGTGCGGACCCTGCTCGCGGTCGTCGACGAAGGCACCTTCGACGCGGCCGCCGCGGCCCTGCACGTGACGCCCTCCGCCGTCAGTCAGCGGGTGAAGGCCCTGGAGCAGCGCACCGGGCGGGTGCTGCTGATGCGGACCAAGCCGGTGCGGGCGACGGAGTCGGGGGAGGTGGTCATCCGCTTCGCCCGGCAGCTGGCCCGGCTGGAGCGGGACGCGCGCGCCGAGCTCGGGATGGGGACGGCGGAAGGGCTCGGCCCGGTCCGGATGCCGATCGCCGTCAACGCGGACTCGCTGGCCACGTGGTTCCTGCCCGCGCTGACCCGGGTGCCGCAGGAGCCGCCCATCTGCTTCGAACTGCACCGCGAGGACGAGTCCCACACCACCGCCCTGCTGCGGGAGGGGCAGGTCATGGCGGCCGTCACCTCCTCCCCGGACCCGGTGGCCGGGTGCACCGTACGGTCGCTGGGCCTGGCCCGCTACCTGCCGGTGGCCAGCCCGGACTTCGCCGCCCGGCACCTGACCGGGGCCCCGGCCCGGGACCTGCGGGAGGCCCCGCTGATCGTCTTCGACCGGCGGGACGTCCTCCAGGACGACTTCGTCCGGGCTCTGACCGGAGGTGGGGGGGGGGGGGGGGGGGGGGGGGGGGGGGGGGGGGGAGAGGGGGGGGGGGGGGGGGGGGGGGGGGGGGGGGGGGGGGGGGGGGGGGGGGGCGGAAAAAAGGAAGGGAA